>CAYNNX010000707.1:0-2755 GCA_964398515.1 uncultured Streptantibioticus sp.
GCACCGCCCGCCCAGGTGTCCGGCACCTCGTCGCACAGTTCCGAGCGCCGCAGCAGGTCCGCCGCCTCCTGCACAGCCCCCGAGGCCCCTGAATCGATCAGTACCTCCACCAGCCGGGCCAGGAACCCCACGGCCTCGCCGCGGTGCCGAGGCGCCCCGCAGCCGGTGAACACCTCCAGCGCGCCCCGGGTGTCCTCGGCCGCCTCCGGTATACGGCCCAGCCGGTGCGCCACGCCACCGCGCAACGACCGGGCCGCGGCCAGGCACGGCCGGTGCCCCCACCGCTCCGCGTGGCCCACCAGGGCGTCGCAGCGCTCATGGGCCTCCTCGATACGCCCCGCCTCGGCCAGCACCAGCACCGCGCGCAGCACCGACCGCACCGCCTCGGGGGTGACGGGCAGGACCGCCAGCGCCTGCTGGGCGAGGGCCACGGCACGGGCGCGGGAGCGGCCGGACCGTGCGGCGCGCACGGCGAGCAGGCTCAGGTAGCGGCCCTCGTCCACCCCGTCGGTGGCGACCGGCCGCGGCAGACGCGCCAGCACCTCCCCGGCCGCCTGCGCGGTCGCCCCGCGGTCGAGCCGCAACTCGGCCGAGTACAGGGCCTGTTCGGTGAGGGCCGTCTCGCCTCGCGCGGCGACGAGCCCGACGGCCTCCTCGTGGCGCCCGGTGATGGCGAGCAGGGCCGCCAGTTCCCGTACCGCGCCTGCGGCGGCCTGCGGTTCGGCAGGGCGGGCGACGGCCTCGGTCAGGTGGCGGATCGCCGAGTCGAGGTCCAGGTAGGACTCCGTGCGGCCCAACTCGGCGCGCAGCGACGCGGCGACGCCCTCCGGGACCGGTTCGCTCAAGGCCCTGCGCAGGCAGGCGGCGGCCGCCCCGGGCTCGCCCCGGCCGCGTGCCGCGGCGGCGGCCTCACGCAGGACGCCGACCGCCCACGGACCGACCGGCGCGGGCGCGGCCAGCAGGTGCCGGGCCACCTCGTCGTCCCGGCCCCCGGTGGCCCGCAGAACCCTCGCCGACGCGGCGTGCAGGCTCTGGCGTTCCGCGCAGGGCATGTGCTGCAGCAGCGTGTCGCGCAGCAGAGGCTGGGCGAAGGCGACCGACTCGTCCGCCACGCGCAGCAGCCCCGCGCGGCCGAGCGCCGCGGTGACCTCCAAGACGACCGGCTGCTCGGCACCGCAGACGCCGGTGACCCGCCTGACGTCCGCCTCGTCGCCCAGCACGGCGACGGCCCGGGCGATACCCAGCGCCTGCGGCGATATCCGCCGCAGGCGGGCGTGGACCGCGGAGGCGAGCCTGGGCACGAGCATGGTGTCGAGCGCGGCGGCGCTGTGCGCACCGGGCACGATCGCCCGGTCCTTGAGCACCGCGGCCAGCTCGTTCGCCACCAGGGGGTTGCCCCCGGTCTCCCGGGTGAACGCGGCGACGAACGAGGCGTCAGGGACCGTGCCCAGGGCCCGCTGCAGCACAGCGGCGGTCGCCTGGGCGCCCAGGTCAGCCGGGTGGAGCTCGACCGCGCTCGCGGCCAGCAGCTCGTCCAGCGCGGCGGGGTCGGTGCAGGGCTCGCCGGGGCAGACGGTGAGCAGCACGGCGATCCGCGCGTGGTCGACGCGTTGCGGCAGCGTGCTCAGCCAGCGCAGCGACTGCCGGTCCGCCCACTGCAGGTCGTCGACGGCGAGCAGGACCGGTGCCCGGGACGCGAGATGCGCCAGCGCCCGGTGCAGGATGTGCAGCCCCGCCGGGGTCGCCTCGCCGAGGGGCCTGGCGAACGGCAGCTCCCGCGCCTCGGAGAGCCGGCTGGCGCCGGACGACGGATCGGCCGTGGAGCCCGCCTCGGACCTGGACTGCGCGCCGACTGCCACCGGCTCCGCCGCGAGCGGCTCGAACGCCCTGCTCGCCAGCCCGAACGGCAGCTCCCGCTCGGCCGAACTGCCGCGGACCCTCAGCACGGTGAACCCGCCGAGCCGGGCCCGGTGGACGGCCGCGTCGAGCAAGGCGGTCTTCCCCGCACCCGCGGCGCCCCGCACCACGACCACGCTTCCGGCGCCCTCGGCCGCCGCGGCCAGCATCGCCTCGATCTCGGCGATCTCGCTGTCACGGCCGACCAGTTGTGACGGGGCCGTCCTCATGCACTACCCATTCCTGCGACCGGGATCACGACGGTTGCGCCATCGCCCCCATGCCGACCCGTCGAGGACCGACCCCGGTGCGGCGGCTTCACAGCCGCTCCGCAGCCAGGTCTTCGGCCCCGACCGCCGGCGGCGCTCGGAACGCGGGACCCGCACCCTTCGCGCGCGGTCGATCCGCACCTCAGGGGGGTGGTCAGGCCAGGCGTGCGCCCTGCGGGTACCCGGGAGTAACTCTAGTGCCCGACCGGCCTGGTCGGCAGACCCCCTGGGGGGACGGGCACCTGCTGAATCAAAGTCCCTGCCCGGCCGATGCGCATCGGCTTCAATGAGACCGGTACGAGGTGCCCCGTCTGCGCGCACTTCGGCCTCGTTCGACGGCAACGTTCGACGGAGAGATGACATCGGGGGGACGGGTGGGGATCCAGCCGCGGTTTCGGCGTGCGGTCGCGCAGGAGCGGCTGTTCGTCGATCGGGAGTCGGTGCTCGCAGCGTTTCGATCGGAGCTGGCGAGGGCGTCCTCGGGGCCTCGCGTGCTGAACCAGACCGGGGTCGGCGGCATCGGCAAGTCGCGGCTGCTGCGTGAGTTCAGGGCGCAGTGCGCGGCGGACCACCGCACCGCGCTCCTCGAC
>CAYNNX010000708.1:0-2751 GCA_964398515.1 uncultured Streptantibioticus sp.
CCGGCTCCTGGAGGTCCTCAGCGGCCGCCGGCCGGCGGGCTGGATGCTGCGCCACACGGCGGGCGAGCAGACCTACGACCGGCTGTGGCGGCTCGCCGCCCAGGGCGTCCTGCGGCCTCCCGCGGGCCGCCCCTGCCCCGTCGTGCGCGACTGCGGCCACCGCGTGCCCGCGCCCGGCGTCGTCGAGGCCTTCGCCCGGATCGCCTCCGGCGACGCGGTACGGGCCCTGGCCTTCCGCCTGGAACGCGGCGCCGACCGGCGCTGGCGCTGCACCGCGGTCGACTTCGCCGGGCCTTCGTGGTGAGCCGCCACGCCCGCGCGTGCACCGCAGAAGCACCGCGCGATCCGGCGCGCACCGGCCAGGCCGTGCGATCGGTTGCCCCGTGCGCCCCTTGGTGACAGCGGACGCCGGACGCGCCAAGGGCCGGACTCCGCGGAGCGGAAGCCCGGCCCTTAAGCCGCTCACCTGCGGCGATGCGTCACTTCTTGCGGCGACGGCCGCCCTTTTGGGCCTTGCGGCGCTCGGCACGGGTCAGCCCGTCGGACTCGGGGACAGCGGATCCGGCGTCGCCGTTGGTGTTGGTGAAGTCGCCTTCGACGATGCCGCCCTCGCCGTCCACCTTCGGCGCGGTGAAGTGCAGCCGGTCCGGACGCTGCGGGGCCTCCAGCCCCTTGGCGCGGATCTCGGGGCGGGCCGCACCGACCGGCACGGCCTCCTCCTCCAGCGGCGCGGCCTCCTCGGCCACCACCGGCACCTCCTCGACCTGCTGCTCCACCTGGACCTCCAGGTTGAACAGGTAGCCGACGGACTCCTCCTTGATGCCGTCCATCATGGCGTTGAACATGTCGAAGCCCTCACGCTGGTACTCCACCAGCGGGTCGCGCTGCGCCATCGCACGCAGGCCGATGCCCTCCTGGAGGTAGTCCATCTCGTAGAGGTGCTCACGCCACTTGCGGTCCAGCACCGACAGCACGACACGGCGCTCCAGCTCACGCATGATCTCCGAGCCGAGCTGCTCCTCACGCCGCTTGTACTGCGCGTGGATGTCCTCCTTGACCATCTCGGAGATGAGGTCGGCGGTCACCCCCGCCCGGTCACCGGCCTCCTCCTCGACGTCCTCGACGGTCACCGTGACCGGGTAGAGCTGGGCGAACGCGCTCCACAGCTTCTCCAGGTCCCACTCCTCGGCGAAGCCCTCGGCGGTCTCCGCCTTGATGTAGTCGTCGACGGTGTCGTCCATGAAGTGGGCGATCTGCTCGTGCAGGTCCTCCCCCTCCAGGACGCGGCGGCGCTCGGCGTAGATGACCTCACGCTGCCGGTTGAGGACCTCGTCGTACTTCAGGACGTTCTTGCGGATCTCGAAGTTCTGCTGCTCCACCTGCGACTGGGCGGAGGCGATCGCCCGCGTCACCATCTTGTTCTCGATCGGCACGTCGTCGGGCACGTTGGCCATCGCCATCACGCGCTCGACCATCTGTGCCTTGAACAGCCGCATCAGGTCGTCGCCGAGCGAGAGGTAGAAGCGGGACTCGCCGGGGTCGCCCTGGCGGCCGGAGCGGCCGCGCAGCTGGTTGTCGATCCGGCGGGACTCGTGGCGCTCGGTGCCGAGCACGTACAGCCCGCCGAGCTCGGTGACCTCCTCGCGCTCGGCCTTGACCGCCGCCTTGGCGCGCTCCAGCGCCTCGGGCAGCGCCGCCGCCCACTCCTCGACGTGCTCGACCGGATCCAGGCCGCGCTGGCGCAGCTCCGCCTCGGCGAGGTCGTCGGGGTTGCCGCCGAGCTGGATGTCGGTGCCGCGGCCGGCCATGTTGGTCGCCACGGTGACCGCGCCCTTGCGGCCCGCCTGCGCGACGATGATCGCCTCACGGTCGTGCTGCTTGGCGTTGAGCACCTCGTGCGGGATGCCGCGCTTGGCCAGCTGCTGCGAGAGGTACTCCGACTTCTCCACCGAGGTCGTGCCGACCAGCACCGGCTGGCCCTTCTCGTGCTTGCCGACGATGTCCTCGACGACCGCCGCGAACTTCGCCTCCTCGGTGCGGTAGATCAGGTCCGGCCGGTCGAGGCGCTGCACCGGCCGGTGGGTGGGGATCGGGACCACACCGAGCTTGTAGATCTGGTAGAACTCGGCGGCCTCGGTCATCGCCGTGCCGGTCATGCCGGAGAGCTTGTCGTAGAGGCGGAAGAAGTTCTGCAGGGTGATGGTGGCCAGCGTCTGGTTCTCGTTCTGGATCTCCACCCCCTCCTTCGCCTCGATCGCCTGGTGCATGCCCTCGTTGTAGCGGCGGCCGGCGAGGATACGGCCGGTGTGCTCGTCGACGATCATGACCTCGCCGTCCATGACGACGTAGTCCTTGTCGCGCTTGTAGAGCTCCTTGGCCTTGATCGCGTTGTTGAGGAAGCCGACCAGCGGGGTGTTGACCGACTCGTAGAGGTTGTCGATGCCCAGCCAGTCCTCGACGCGGGTGACGCCCTCCTCCAGGACGCCGACCGTGCGCTTCTTCTCGTCGACCTCGTAGTCGCGGTCGCGCTTGAGGCGCTCGACCAGCTTGGCGAAGTCGCTGTACCACTTGGTGGCCTGGTCCGCGGGCCCCGAGATGATCAGCGGGGTACGGGCCTCGTCGACCAGGATCGAGTCGACCTCGTCGACGATCGCGAAGTTGTGGCCGCGCTGCACCAACTCCTCCTGCGACCAGGCCATGTTGTCGCGCAGGTAGTCGAAGCCGAACTCGTTGTTGGTGCCGTAGGTGATG
>CAYNNX010000709.1:0-2742 GCA_964398515.1 uncultured Streptantibioticus sp.
ACCGTCTCCGAGCTGGCGGGTACCGATGGAGGGGCGCTCGACGGCGTCGGGTTGTTGCCGTCGCATCCGGCGTATGTGATCTACACGTCGGGCTCGACCGGTCGGCCCAAGGGCGTGACGGTACCGCACCGCAATGTGGTGCAGTTGTTCGGAGCGGCCAAGAGCAGGTACGACTTCGGCGCGGATGACGTGTGGGCCTGGTTCCACTCGTTCTCGTTCGACTTCTCGGTATGGGAACTGTGGGGCGCGCTGCTGCACGGCGGACGGCTCGTGGTCGTCCCCCACGGCACCTCTCGCTCGCCCGGTGAGCTCCTTGGGCTTCTGGCGCGGGAGCGGGTGACGGTTCTCAACCAGACCCCGTCCGCCTTCTACCAGCTGATACCGGCAGAGGCGCAGGAGCCGGAGCTCGGTGCGCAGCTGGCTCTTCGATTCGTGATCTTCGGCGGTGAGGCGCTGGATCACGGCCGGCTGGAGGAGTGGTACGCCCGTCACCCGGAGAGCGCTCCTGTTCTGGTGAACATGTATGCGCCGACCGAGGTGACGGTGGTGTGCACGGGCTACACGGTGCACGCCCGGGAGGAGGGCTCCGCCGGGGTGCTGCCGATCGGAAGCCCCATGTGGAACACGAGGACCTTCGTTCTGGACGACGCGCTGCAGCCGGTGCCGGTGGGTGTGGCCGGTGAGCTGTACCTGGCCGGTGCCCAGCTGGCGCGCGGCTACCTGCACCGCCCGGGGCTGTCGGCGGAGCGTTTCGTGGCGTGCCCGTTCGGCGGCCCGGGTGAGCGGATGTACCGCACGGGTGATGTGGTGCGCTGGCGTGCGGACGGCAACCTGGAGTTCGTCGGACGTGCGGACGACCAGGTGAAGGTTCGCGGCTTCCGCATCGAGTTGGGCGAGATCGAAGCCGTGCTGGCCGCACACCCCCTGGTGGGCCAGGCCGCGGTCATAGTGCGCGAGGACACCCCTGGCGACAGGCGCCTGGTCGGCTACGTGACCCCGGAGCCGACGTCCGGAAACGGTGAGGTGGCAGCGGACGGGCTCTCCGCAGCGGTGCGCGCGTTCGTGCGGGAGCGGATGCCCGACTACATGGTGCCCTCCGCCGTGGTGGTGCTCGAGGACCTGCCGCTGACGGTCAACGGCAAGCTGGACCGGCGAGCCCTGCCGTCCCCGGAGTACCACGCGGGCGCAGCGGGACGGGCACCGAGTACTCCTCAGGAGAAGGCACTGTGTGAGCTGTTCGCCACGGTGCTGGGGCTGCCGGAGGTGGGCGTGGACGACTCGTTCTTCGACCTGGGTGGACACTCTCTGCTCGCCACGCGCCTGGTGAGCCGCATTCGTTCGGCCATGGGAGTGGAGTTGCCGATGAGGGCACTGTTCGAGGCCCCCACGGTGGCCGGGCTGGCGAAGCGGCTTGACACACAGAAGAAAGCCAGGCCCGCGTTGAAGGCGCGGCCGCGGCCGATGCAGGAGGAGATCTGATGATTCCGTTGTCGTTCGCGCAGCGGCGCCTGTGGTTCCTGGCCGAACTGGAGGGACCCAGCGCCACGTACAACATCCCTGCTGCTCTTCGGCTGACCGGCGAGCTGAACACGCAGGCCCTGCAGGCCGCGTTGCGTGATGTGGTCGAGCGGCACGAGGTGCTGCGTACGGTGTATCCCGCCGTCAACGGCGTACCGCGGCAGAAGATCCTCCCCATGGGCGCCGTCACGCTCGGGCTGACGGTGGCAGAGGTGGCCCCGGCACAGCTTGACGAGGCCCTCGCCCAGGCCGCGGCACACACCTTCGACCTGGCCGGTGAGATTCCACTGCGTGCCTGGTTGTACGTGTTGGGTCCGGACGAATACGTGTTGTTGCTCGTGATGCACCACATCGCCAGTGACGGCTGGTCGATGGGGCTGCTGGCGCGGGACGTGTCGGTGGCGTACGCCGCGCGGTGCCGGGGTGAGGCGCCGGGGTGGGAGCCGTTGCCGGTGCAGTACGCGGATTACACGATGTGGCAGCGCGACCTGCTCGGTGACGAGACTGATCCGGACAGTGTGCTGTCGGAGCAGTTGGCTTATTGGCGTGGTGCCCTGGCCGGTGTGCCCGAGGAGTTGGTGCTGCCGTTCGACCGGCCGCGGCCGGCGGTGGTCACCCACCGTGGTGAGGCGGTGAGTTTGCGTCTGGGTGCCGACCTGCACGGGCGTCTGGCCGAGCTTGCCCGCGCCGAGGGCGTGACGCTGTTCATGGTGCTGCAGGCCGGGGTCGCCGTACTGCTGTCGCGGCTGGGGGCGGGGACCGACATTCCGATCGGTACGCCCGTGGCGGGGCGCATGGATGATGCGCTGGATGACCTGGTCGGGTTCTTCGTGAACACGCTGGTGTTGCGGACGGATGTCTCCGGGGATCCCCCGTTCGGCGAGTTGCTCGGCCGGGTGCGTGACGCGGACCTCGCGGCGTTCGCGCATCAGGATGTGCCGTTCGAGCGGCTGGTGGAGGATCTGGCTCCGGCGCGTTCGATGTCCCGGCACCCGCTGTTCCAGGTGATGCTGGCGTTGCAGAACAATGCCGAAGCGGTTCTGGACCTGCCGGGCTTGGAGGTGCGTCCCCTTTCGGACGGGACGGCACGGGCGAAGTTCGACCTGTCCTTCAACCTGAGTGAGCAGTTCGACGCGCAGGGAGCGCCTGCGGGGCTTTCCGGTGTTGTGACCTTCGCGGTGGATCTTTTCGATCGTGCGTCGGTTGAGGTGATCGTTGAGCGGT
>CAYNNX010000710.1:0-2737 GCA_964398515.1 uncultured Streptantibioticus sp.
GGGTCCGTGTGCGCCGCGGCGGGGCCGCCCAGCGCCAGCGGCAGCACGGCCGCCGCCGCGAGCACCCCCGCCCGAGCCCTGATCCTCACTCCATCAGCCATCGCCACCGCCTTCCCAAGGGCGCGAGCACCTCGCGCGCCATCTCCGACGGCCCACACATAGCCCTCAGCGCCGCACGGCCCGCGCCCGGCGGCCCCGCTCCACCCCCTTGGCCCGGTACCAATCCCCCTAAGGGCCGCATACGCCCCCGCCGGACGGGCGGTGGACGCCGGGCCTCCGCGGTGCACCTAAGCTGGCCCCCATGTGCGGAATCGTTGGATACGTGGGCGGCCAGAACGCCCTCGACGTGGTCATCGCCGGTCTGAAGCGACTGGAGTACCGGGGGTACGACTCAGCCGGGGTCGCCGTCCTCGCCGACGGCGGGCTCGCCTCGGCCAAGAAGGCGGGCAAGCTGGCCAACCTGGAGAAGGAGCTGGCCGCCAACCCCCTGCCGGTCGGCACCACCGGCATCGGCCACACCCGGTGGGCCACCCACGGCGGCCCGACCGACGCCAACGCCCACCCGCACCTGGACAACGCCGGACGGGTCGCCGTCGTCCACAACGGCATCATCGAGAACTTCGCCGCGCTGCGCGCCGAGATCGCCGAGCGCGGTCACGAGCTGAAGTCGGAGACCGACACCGAGGTCGTCTCGCACCTGCTCGCCGAGGCCTACTCCTCCACCGGCGACCTGGCCGAGGCGATGCGGCAGGTGTGCCGCCGGCTGACCGGTGCCTTCACCCTGGTCGCCACGCACGCCGACGCGCCCGACGTGGTCGTGGCCGCCCGCCGCAACTCCCCGCTGGTCGTCGGCGTGGGCGACGGCGAGAACTTCCTCGCCTCGGACGTCGCGGCCTTCATCGCGCACACCCGCGACGCGATCGAGCTGGGCCAGGACCAGGTCGTGGAGCTGCGCCGCGAGGGCGTCACCGTCACCGACTTCGACGGCAAGCCCGGTGAGGTGCGCGAGTACCACGTGGACTGGGACGCCTCGGCCGCCGAGAAGGCGGGCTACGACTACTTCATGCTCAAGGAGATCGCCGAGCAGCCGAAGGCGGTCGCCGACACCCTGCTGGGCCGCATCGACGGCAACGGGCGGCTCGTCCTGGACGAGGTCCGCATCGACGCGCACACCCTGCGCGAGATCGACAAGATCGTGATCGTGGCGTGCGGCACGGCGTTCCACGCGGGCATGATCGCCAAGTACGCCATCGAGCACTGGACGCGGATCCCCTGCGAGACGGAGCTGGCCAGCGAGTTCCGCTACCGGGACCCGATCCTCGACCCGCGCACCCTGGTCATCGCCATCAGCCAGTCCGGCGAGACGATGGACACCCTGATGGCGCTGCGGCACGCCCGGGAGCAGGGCGCGAAGGTGCTGGCCATCTGCAACACCAACGGCTCGACGATCCCGCGCGAGTCGGACGCCGTGCTCTACACGCACGCCGGACCTGAGGTCGCCGTCGCCTCGACCAAGGCGTTCCTCACCCAGCTCGTCGCCTGCTACCTCGTGGCGCTCTACCTCGGCCAGGTGCGCGGCACCAAGTGGGGCGACGAGATCTACGCCGTGATCCGCGAGCTGTCCGACATCGCCCGCCAGGTCGACCAGGTCCTGGAGACGATGGAGCCGGTACGGGAGCTGGCCCGGTCCCTCAAGGACAAGAACACGGTGCTCTTCCTCGGGCGGCACGTGGGCTACCCGGTGGCCCTCGAAGGCGCGCTCAAGCTGAAGGAGCTCGCCTACATGCACGCGGAGGGCTTCGCCGCGGGCGAGCTCAAGCACGGGCCGATCGCGCTGATCGAGGACGATCTGCCGGTGGTCGTGGTGGTCCCCTCGCCGCGCGGCCGGGACGTCCTGCACGACAAGATCGTCTCCAACATCCAGGAGATCCGCGCCCGCGGCGCCCGCACCATCGTCATCGCCGAGGAGGGCGACGAGGCGGTCGTGCCGTACGCGGACCACCTGATCCGCATCCCCGAGACGCCGACGCTCCTTCAGCCGCTCGTAGCCACCGTGCCGTTGCAGGTCTTCGCCTGCGAACTGGCCACCGCGCGCGGCAACGAGGTGGACCAGCCGCGCAACCTGGCCAAGTCCGTGACGGTGGAGTGACGATCGCCGGATGATCGTCGGGGTCGGGATCGACGTGGCCGACATCGCGCGCTTCGGGGCGGCGCTGGAGCGCACCCCCGCGATGGCGGAACGGCTCTTCACCGACGGCGAACGGTTTCTGCCGGGCGGCGAGCGACGTGGCACCGCGTCGCTCGCCGCCCGCTTCGCCGCCAAGGAGGCGCTCGCCAAGGCCCTCGGAGCCCCGCCCGGGCTGCACTGGACGGATGCCGAAGTGGTCACCGACGCCTCGGGCCGCCCCCGCCTGGTGGTGACCGGCACGGTCGCCGCCCGCGCCGCCGAACTCGGCGTGACGGCCTGGCACGTCTCGCTGAGCCATGACGCGGGCGTCGCCTCTGCCGTGGTGATCGCCGAGGCGTGACGGGGTACCCGGGCGGCGCGGACAAGGCGCCCGCCGAAGGCCTACGATCCCGGCAGCGGCGGGACGGCGATCGGCTCACGGCGACGGAAGGGAACCGCATGCGGCACGCGTACACCGTGGAGACCGTCCGGGCGGCGGAGCGCGCGCTGATGGCGCAGTTGCCGCCCGGCGCCCTGATGCAGCGGGCCGCCGCCGGGCTCGCGGCCGGC
>CAYNNX010000711.1:0-2735 GCA_964398515.1 uncultured Streptantibioticus sp.
CGTGTTCTCCATGGACGGCTACGTCGCCCCGCTGAAGGAGATCTGCGACCTCGCCGACCGCTACGACGCCATGGTCATGGTCGACGACTCGCACGCGGTGGGCTTCGTCGGCCCCGGCGGCCGCGGCACCGCGGAGCTGCACGGCGTCATCGACCGTGTCGACATCGTCACCGGAACCCTGGGCAAGGCCCTCGGCGGCGCGTCCGGCGGCTACGTGGCGGCTCGCGCCGAGATCGTCGCCCTGCTGCGCCAGCGGTCCCGGCCGTACCTGTTCTCCAACTCCCTCGCCCCGGTCATCGCCGCCGCCTCCCTGAAGGTGCTGGACCTGCTGGAGGACTCGGCCGACCTGCGGCAGCGGCTGGCCGAGAACACCGCGCTCTTCCGCTCCCGCATGACCGAGGCGGGGTTCGAGATCCTCCCCGGCGACCACCCCATCGCCCCGGTGATGATCGGCGACGCCGCGGTCGCCGGGCGCATGGCGGAGCTGCTGCTGGAGCGGGGGGTGTACGTGATCGGCTTCTCGTATCCGGTGGTGCCGCACGGCCAGGCCCGGATCCGGGTGCAGTTGTCGGCCGCGCACTCCACCTCCGACGTGGAGAAGGCGGTGGCCGCATTCGTCGCGGCGCGGGATGTCCTGGCAGGATGACGAGGTGATCGATGCGCGGCGACTGCGGATTCTACGGGCGGTGGCGGACCACGGGACGGTGACCGCCGCGGCCGCCGCGCTCTACCTCACCCCGTCCGCGGTCTCCCAGCAGCTCGCGGCCCTGGAGAGCGAGACCGGGCAGCGGCTGCTGGAGCGGCACAGCCGGGGCATCCGCCTGACCCAGGCGGGCGAGATCCTGCTCAAGCACACCAACGCGGTGCTGGCCCAGCTGGAGCGGGCCGAGGCGGAGCTCGCCGCGTACAGCTGCGGGGACGCCGGAGAGGTCACCGTCGCCTCCTTCGCCACCGGCATCGTGCTCGTCCTGGCTCCGGCCCTGACCCGGCTCGCCCGCACCTCGCCCGGCATCCACGTGCGGGTGTGCGACGCCGAGGGCGACGAGAGCCTGCCGATGGTGCTGGACGGGCAGGCAGACCTGGCCGTGGCGGTGGAGTACCGCGGCGCTCCGCGAGCGGACGACCAGCGCCTCGCCCGCATCCCGCTGTACGCCGAGCCCTTCGACGCGGTGCTTCCGGTAGGCCACCGGCTCGCGGGGGGTGACCGGGTGGGTGTCGCCGAACTCGCCGACGAATCCTGGATAGGTCCCTACCCCGGCAACCCCTGCCATGACGTGGTGGTCCTCGCCTGCGAGTACGCGGGCTTCCAGCCCAGGCTGGAACACTCCTCCGACGACTTCCGCGCGGTGGTCGCCCTCGCGGGCAACGGCGCGGGCGTGGCCCTGGTGCCCCGCACCGCGCTGCGCGGCATGGATCTGTCCAGCGTGGTCGTGCGCCCCGTCGACGGTGTGGCCGCCACCCGCCGCGTCTTCGCCGCCGTCCGCCGCGGCGCGGAGGACCACCCCCTGATCCGCCCGGTACTGGACGCCTTGCGCCGCACCGCAGAGCAGATCCAGCCGGGTGGCGTGGAGCAGGCCTGACGACTCGTCCCGGAATCGGCGCTCTTGCCCGCTGTGCGGTCCCGCGATCAAGGGGATCCGCCGAAGGGGCGCCGCGTCGGGCAACGGGCAGGGCGCACTCAGGGCCTGACCTCGGGTGTCGTGTCCAGGTGCGGCAGGAGCGCCGGCACAGCGAGGCCGGGCAGGAGGTACCGCCACAGGACGGTGACGCGTTCGAGCAGGTCCTGGCGGTTGTTGGACGCCTGGGAGAAGACCTGGATACCGGTGAAGGCGCCCACGATCAGCGGGGTGACCTCTTCCGGGTCCACACTCGGCAGAAGTTCGCCCTGTTCCTGCGCTTCCCGCAGCAGACGCAGGATGACCTCCTGGGAGCTGACATACGGTGTCGCGTCCGGCTTGCGGTAGGACGCCTGCTCCACAGCGAGCCGTACGGCACCGCGCAGCAGGGGGTCGTGGCGCAGCAGGTCGGCGAACGACATCGTGAGGTCGATCGCCGACTGGAGTCTGAGCTTGCGCTCCGGCGGCACCAGTGCCTCGTCCTGGGAGGCGACGACCGCGTCCGCGATGGCCTCCTTCGACGGGAAGTGGAAGTACAGCGCTCCCCTCGTCACACCGCTGCGCGCGATGATCTCCGTCGTGCTCGCCGCATCGAACCCGAGCTCGTCGAAGACCGCGCCTGCCGCCTCGATGATCAAACGCCGGGTCCTCACGGCCCGTTCCTGCTGCGCCATCCCAGCCCCCCAAGGTGTCGAGTCCGTAAACCTTAGGCTTTTGTCTGCCCGGGTCAAGGCGGGGGCCGAAGAACATCCGTGATCCGCTGCCTTCCGGGACCCGACGCACCCGTGCGTGACCCATCATGCGACGTCGACCGGCGATCGAGACGGCGGCAGACCGAAATCGACTGGGTTCAGCGGGGCTCGACGCCGTCGCTGACTCATCGCCGCCCAACTGCTCGGCGTGACGCCGAGAGGCGTGTCACGCGGAGCCGCCCTTCGCCACGCGCCCTCCTCAGGGGGTCGGGTTGTCATCCCCGGCGGCCCGGCTGCCGCCCGCCGCCACGGCGCTTGCGCGTTACCGTCCTCGTGTTCGCACTCACCCTCGTGCTGCCCCTGAGGATGTCCACCACGGTCCACACCGGCGGCAGAAGCAGGAAGACCACGAGGATCGCCCACAACA
>CAYNNX010000712.1:0-2724 GCA_964398515.1 uncultured Streptantibioticus sp.
GCCGTCCTTCAACATGATCGTGATGCGCACCTGGTCCTCTTTGATCGAGGGATCGACTACGGCTTCAATTCGATCTCGCAACCGGACGATCACGGGATTATCGTCGACTCCCCGCCCGGTGCGGGCAAGTCGACCCTGGTGGTGCGGGCGGCACGCGAACTCGCCGCGGCGGGCGGGCAGGTGATGATCGTCGCGCAGACCAACGCGCAGGTCGACGATCTCGCCGACCGGCTGGCGACGGCCGATCCGCGGCTGGCGATCGGCCGCCTGCACGGCGGTGACGCACCGCCCGACCCGGTGCTCGACCGCCACCCGAACGTGGCGAAGTCCGCCAAGGCCGCCGACCTGCGGGACCGGCAGGTGGTGATCGCGACGGCGGCGAAGTGGAGTTACGTCAAGGGCGTCGAGCCGTGGCGGCACGCCATCGTGGACGAGGCGTACCAGATGCGCTCGGACGCGCTGCTGCGGGTGGCCGGGCTCTTCGACCGGGCGCTGTTCGTCGGAGACCCCGGCCAGCTCGACCCGTTCAGCGTGGTCGGTGCCGAGCAGTGGGCGGGGCTGTCGTACGACCCCTCGGCGAGCGCGGTCGTCACCCTGCTCGCGCACAACCCGGGCCTGCCGCAGCACCGGCTCCCGGTCTCCTGGCGACTGCCCGCGTCGGCGGCGCCGCTGGTCTCCGACGCCTTCTACCCCTACACGCCGTTCCGCAGCGGCACCGGGCACGGCGTGCGGCGCCTGTCGTTCGGCGTGGCGTCGGACGGGCGCGGGCCGGACCGGGTGCTCGACGAGGCCGCGGCGTCGGGGTGGGGGCTGCTGGAGCTGCCGGCGCGGCACACCCCGCGGACCGATCCGGAGGCGGTGGCCGCCGTGGCGGAGGTGGTCCGCAGGCTGCTGGAGCGCGGCGGGGTGACGGTGAGCGAGCGGTCCCCGGACCCCGTGCCGCTGACCGCGGACCGCATCGCCGTCGGCACCGCCCACCGCGACCAGGCGGCGGCGGTACGGGCGGCGCTCGCCGGTGCCGGGGTGACGGGTGTGGCGGTGGACACCGCGAACCGGCTCCAGGGACGGGAGTTCGACGTGACGGTGGTGCTCCACCCGCTGTCGGGCCGCCCGGACGCGACCGCGTTCCACCTGGAGACCGGCCGCCTGTGCGTGCTCGCGTCCCGGCACCGGCACGCGTGCGTGGTGGTGTGCCGGGCCGGTGTCGCCCGGCTGCTGGACGATCACCCGTCCACCGAACCGGTCCGGCTCGGGGTGACGGTGAAGTTCCCGGACGGATGGGAGGCCAATCACGCGGTGCTGGCGCACCTGGCGGAACACCGCGTCGCCTGGCGGCCCTGAACCGCGGCCGGGCGGCCTCACCGGACGGCGGCGGCACCGGGTGCGGCGGATCCCGTCAGGGACTTGCGCGGTGCGGGAGAATGGAAGGCGGTCCATGAGGTGGAGGTAGCCAGATGTCCGAGCCGCGACCGGCTCACCAGACGCCGGACGGTGCCCGGCACACACCGCGGCGGCCCGCGTCGCTGATCTTCGAACCGCCCGCGCCCGGGTCCGACCCTGAGCACTTCTTCGACCTGGAGAAGCTGGACGACCCGGCGCTCCTGCTGGAGCGCTCCACCGAGCTCGCCCTGGCCTTCCGGGCGGCGGCGGACCGGGCGACGGAGTACCAGGCGATGGCGGCGGCCCAGCTGGCCGACCCCCGGCGGTTCGACCGGCTGACGCCGGCCGGGATCGCCGAGCGGGCGAACTGGTCCGAGGACTACGCCAAGAAGATGGTGGAGTTCGGCGGCGAGCTGCTCCGGCAGGAGCCGCCGCAGGACGTGTAGCCCAGGATGCGCGGCGTCCGGCGGCGGGCATGGCGCACCAACCCGTACACCCGTCCGAGCCGGGCGCGCCGCGCGAAAGGCCGCGCATCGCGCGCGGCCTGGCATATGCGCGGAGGATAGCGCCCGCGCGGCGGCGTGTCCCGATTTCGGCCCATCCGCGTGATCCACGCCACGGCGACGAGTAGATATATCGCACATGACCGAATGGACCTGGGACACACTGCACGGCGGCGGCGCCTGGACCGGCGCGACGCACAGCGAGTACGTCACCCCGGACGGCGCCGACTGGCTCGCCTCGGCGAGCGCGTTCCCGCGCAGCGTCCAGGCCCTGTGGGCGGCCCGGCCCGCGGCCCCCAGCGTGCTGCCGTGCGGCACGGTCTTCGACGTGGTGAACCTCCCCCCGCTCTTCGGCCGCAAGGTGCTGGAACGGCTGTGGACGGCGGGGCCCGGCTGCGGCCCGGTGGCGGTGCACCGCGGCCGGGTGCTGGTCTTCGCCGCCCCCGGCACCGCGGACCGGCTGCCGTCGCTGCTGGCCTGGGAGGAATGGGGCGGCCGGGTGCCCGCGCTGCTGTGCTTCGGGCGCGGCGACGCGGTGACGGTGCCGCCGCTCGTCCCGGGCCCGTCCGCCGAGGGGCAGGACTGCGGGGACGGCTCCCGCTGGCTGGTGGCCCCGGGCACCCGGCATCCCTGGCTGCCGGGCTCCGACGTGCTGCTGTGGGCCTGCCTGCGTGCGGTCCGCCGGGAAGGGCGCCTCGCGACCTGAGCGGGCACCGCGCGGGAGCGCTGTGGGCCGGTGCCGCCAGCCCCGGCTCTTCATCGATTTTTCATCCTCCGGACCCGGGTGCTACTGTCTCCCTCGTCAACCGGCGCCGCTAGCTCAACTGGCAGAGCAGCTGAC
>CAYNNX010000713.1:0-2716 GCA_964398515.1 uncultured Streptantibioticus sp.
CACGTGCGGCCGCCCCGCCTCCCCCCGAAACCCCGAGGACCTCGCCCAGCTCTTCCGCGTTGACCGGTGGGACCCGACCGAGGCCCTGGCGCCGAGCTGGAACGTGGCCCCGACCCACCAGGTGTGGTCGGTACTGGAACGCCCCGAGCCGGACCCGGGCGAGTTGGTCCGGCAACTGCGGCCACTACGGTGGGGGCTCGTGCCCTCCTGGGCAAAGAGCATGAACGTCGGCGCAAAGATGATCAACGCCCGGGTGGAGACCGTGGCAGAGAAACCCGCCTACCGGCGCGCTTTCGTCAAGCGCCGCTGCCTGCTGCCCGCGGACGGGTTCTACGAGTGGCAGCAGGTGCCGGCGACCGAGACCGCCAAGGCCCACAAGCAGCCGTACTTCATCAGCCCCGAGGACGGCCAGGTCATGGCCCTGGCAGGTCTGTACGAGTTCTGGCGCAACCCCGAAGTAGCCGACGATGACGACCCGGGAGCCTGGCTGACGACCACCACGATCATCACCACCGAAGCCACCGACGCTGCAGGACGCGTCCACCCCCGCATGCCGCTGATCACCGCCCCAGCCGACTGGACCACCTGGCTCGACCCCACCCACCAAGACCCCGAAGAACTGCGCAGCCTGCTGGCTACCCCCGCCGCCGGCCACCTGGGCACCCGCCCGGTATCCACCGCGGTCAACAACGTCCGCAACAACGGCCCCCATCTCCTGGCCAGCGCCGACACCACCGACGCCTGACCAGCCCGCGCGCGTCCCGCAGCCCGGCAAGCAACGAGGACGCCGTGAAGGCCCTGAGCGCAGCAGTCAGCTCCGATGACACGTGAGTACAACCCATCGGCTCACCACGGGAAGGAAGCAGGCTTGTTTGACCACGTGATTGGACTACGTCCCGAGGAAGCCGCACGCTGGGTCGCGCTTGTCGAGGAGTCCCGGCCAGTCCTTGAGAGCGATGGAATGGAGGCTGTCCAGGCCCTCCTGGCCGAGCGCGGCATGAGCATCATCCAGGCGATTGCAATCACCCGGGCACTACTGGGGAATGCGGAGACACCGCTCCGAGTCGCCATCGACATCGTGGCCACGAGTAAGGCCCGGCAGTAAGTTCAGAGAATACGGCACGACTATCCGCACATGCCTGCCCGCGGATCCAGAGACCAAGGGCGGCTCGGAGGCGACGGTGCGGATCGCGAAGGCCGACCTGGTGCCCAGGGAGGTCAACCTCCGTGAGGAATACCGGACCTCGGCGGCGGACGTCGACCGCGCGCTCGGCACGACCTGTCGGCGTTCACGTGAAGGTGCTCCACCCGGTACACGGCTACGTGCTCCATCGCCGTGCCCCCCAGAGCCGGGGCCACCCGGTAGCCAGCAGACTCAAGGCGCACTGGGTGCAGTCCAGGGTGGCCCGGAGGGCTATCGCGGCAGCGACGCCCGGAGGGCGCCCTTGACGGCGCCCGTGCGCCGGAGACTCGGAGATCGGGTGGCCCCGGCTCCTCACCCGCCCAAATGAACCTGTCAGTGGAGCACTTCGGGTTGTACCCGTTGGCGCACATAGCGGTGTACGCCGACACGGCCGCGGTCACCGGCCGGTTCGCCGACAAGGACCTGCTGTCCATCCTCGACTACCAGGCCCACCACGGGCGGACCGAACCGGTCCGCTGCAGCGAGGACCACTCCCTGCAGCCCGGCACCTCCGCCTGGTCCTCCTTCGGCAACCCCACCCCTGCCGTCCTCGACGAAAGCGATCTTGTGTGAGGGCCACCCCACTTCGCACCGATCCCGGCTCAGGCGGCGACCCGCTCGCCGAGGCCATCGAACTGACCCAGCGGCTCAAACTCCCGCACATCCGCCGGTCGTTGACCGACATCATCCCACCCCAGGCCGATGACCTCTACGAACTCGTCTCCGAACGGCAGGGCCGGTCCCTGATCATCACCAGCAACAGGGCGCCCAGCGACTGGTATCCCCTCTTCCGCAACCCGGTCGTCGCCGAGTCGCTGCTGGACCGGCTGATCAACGCCAGCCACCAGGTCATCATGAACGGCCCCAGCTACCGGCCCAACAAGAGGCCCAAGGGCCCCGCCGGCAAGCCACCGGTCAATTAGCAGGCGGCGAGAAGGTCGGCAAGGATGCCTGCCGGGTCGTGCAACACCCGGGCGCCGCCGCTGACGACCCGATGCGTCCCCGAATCGACGGGATCTGTCTTCGCCCAGGTCGGAGAGCCGATGCCCAGCTCGACTTCCAGGCCGGAGGCCGTGGCATAGCGTCGTTCTGTGATCGGCCCCCACGACTGGGTGCGGATCAGTTCGCCCAGCCCGAGTTCCACGGCCCAGGCATCCTCAAGGAGATACTGGGACTCTTCCGTGGTGAGCAGGACGACGTCGATGTCGGAGTCCGGCCGCGCGGCGTTGCGGGCGCAAGACCCCACCAAGAGCAGGCCGACGATGTCTTCGCGGCCCCTCACCCAGCCTGTGATCTCGTCGATGACCTCGTTGATCTCAGCGACCCGCTCCGGCGACAGCGCGTTCGGAAGATTCACTGGCTGATCGTCGCGATGCACCTCGAATGTCCCCCGGCTAAATAGCCCGTGCCGGCTCGCACAGCCTCTCAGGCCGCTGCCGCGACAGCCACCACCGGCGACGACAGGCCACGATGGCGCAGCCACAAGCAAGCGGACTCGCTCCACATCATGCAACGCGACGGCCCACTACCTGG
>CAYNNX010000714.1:0-2706 GCA_964398515.1 uncultured Streptantibioticus sp.
CGGCACGAACAGGTGCACCAACTCGTCCGGTCCCGGGCCCAGTCGCCCGTCACCGTGCAGCAGTCGCGCCAGTTCGAAGGACGCCCAGCCGTAGGCTCGCCTGCCGGGCCGTACCACCAACCTCTGGATCGCCCTCCTCCTCATGACCGGCGCACCGACCGACCTGAGCAGCACATGGCCTCGAAGGCACGACAGGGTGGAGTTCGTGGCCCTCGCCCGTCCGACCCGCACGACCGTGCCGGTCAGGCCGGACGCCTGCACCACGTGGGCCACGGCCGAGCCGCACCCACAGCGCCGCAGCGCCGAGATCCAGCAGGCGTTGGCCGACTGGCGCAGCGCAGCAGCCGGCTCGCCGGCACCCCTGTGCGAAGGCGACGCGATCGGCGCCGCGGCCCGAAGCCGAGGCGCCGATCAGCGTTTGTGCGTGGCCGGACAGTGGTCAGTGGTCGTCCCAGTGGTCGTCGTGCTGGGCGTGGCGGTGGCCGTCGTGGATGTAGTCCACGTGGTCGCCGTGGGGCACCGCGACATGGCCGCAGCCGGCACCGTGCTGGTGGGCGTGGCTGGCGTGGACGGTGTGGCCGCCGGGCTCACACTCGTCTATGTGGCCCTCGTGGGCGCGGTGCAGATGCCCATCGTGCACATAGTCGACGTGGTCACCGTGCGGAACGGCGACATGGCCGCAGCCGGCACCGTGCTGGTGGGTGTGGTTGGCGTGGGGAGCGTGCGTCGTGGCGGTCGCCATGGGGATTCCCTCTCTCCGCTCGGGTTGCTTCCGTCTGCCTCGTGTCGCTGTGCACCTCGTCTTCGATCCTGTCACCTGGTGATCGGGATTCACACCCGAGTGACGACTGTCGTCTGGAATCCACCCCATGTCCGGATTGTGCCGTTGCACGGGGCGTTGATCACCGAATGCTCGATCTTGAGGTGCTCGATGTGGTACACGCCCTCGTGACGAACCGGGCCACGCTGTCGTCGTGGAGGCCGTAGACGATGCGACGTCCGTCACGTCGGCCGGCCAGTAGCCCGTGCAGCTTCCGGGGGGAAGACGAACTCCTGCTCTCCTCCTCGGAGGCCGAAGCAGGCGGCTGCTGCCGGCAAGCCGGAGAACCGTCAGGCGGTCCACCCGCGGCTGAACGGGGAGTTCGGCGCCGGCTGGAACGCCGGTTGCCGCACCGACGGTCAAGGTCGCCGCCGCCCTCGACGGTATCGCGGTGGCGTAGTCGGCTTGGCCAACGGAGTGTCGTCGCATCAGACAGGAACGCCCGCCGCCGCAGGCGTCAGCGTGCTATACGCCACCGGCAGCGCGGACCGCCTGCAGGTGCTCCTCCATCGCCCGGTGATGAGCGAGGACCGCTTCACCTGCCGCCTCGGCGTCGCGTTCGATGACAGCCGCCGCGATGGGCCGGTGCAGCGCCAGTTGCCACTCCGGTCCGATGTCTTCGAGCCACCCGGGAGCGGACTCGGTCTCGACCCACTGCTTGAACTCATATGACAACACGGCGTTGTGTACGCTCTCGTAGATCGCGCCGAGGTAGGGGTTCCCCGAACTGCGCACGACGGTCGCGTGGAACACGGCATCGGCGGCGATCCACTCCGAAACGCTGCGTGCCGCCTTCTCCCCCAGGCGGCGCAGGGCGCCCTGGATAGCGTCGATCTCCGCGAACTTGAGCGCCGGTTCACGCATGGCCGCTTCCCGGACGCCGAGGGTCTCCAGC
Organism: uncultured Streptantibioticus sp.; assembly: GCA_964398515.1. Classification (GTDB taxonomy): domain Bacteria; phylum Actinomycetota; class Actinomycetes; order Streptomycetales; family Streptomycetaceae; genus CAYNNX01. Next base: position 1,716 of record CAYNNX010000714.1, read on the forward strand.
CACAACCGCAACTGCATCAGGTGCTCTACCGACTGCGCGTCGAGATCGAGCATCAGGTTGACGGAGGCTGTGACCATCGATTCGGGACGGCGTAGGACGTAGGCGCCCGACCCCCGGCGGATGTCGACCAGTCCCATCAGGGCAAGACTGCGCAGAGCCTGGCTGATCGTGGGACGGCTGGTCGCGAATCGCTCAGCGAGTTCACGCTCCGGAGGCAGGCGTGCCCCCTCCGCAATGTCCTCGCTGATGATCAGAGTGCGGATACGGTCCGCGACCTCGTCCGCCAGCCGGGTGACCGGCATGGGAGCGATGGGCGGGAGCGTCACCGCCTCGGGGCGGCGTCGTGTAGCACGTGCATGTCCTTCTTGCCTGCCCATGACATCCCTCCAATCGCCGACCACCATCGCGTCCTACTTCATACTGCAATGCGATCACCTGGCTTGGCCACCTTTGGAAAGGTGGCCAAGCCACCATGGGCATGTCTTCGGGCTGCCTGGACCGGCGGCCGACCGGCTGAAGGGCCACGGGTGGCTGGACATCAGGCCTGGGCTCAGTGCGCAACTCCCCACGTCACGGCAGGCCCAGCCATGCCCATGGCAATTCCGATCTCCGCACCACCCCCGTTGATCGACCCCTCACCGCCCGGAGTCGGCCGGGAGCAGGCCGACCGATCCTTCCGCGCGAGAAAAGGAAGCCGGCCGACATTTTCCCCTTGCAGGCCAGGGCCACCACTCGCATACTCGAAATGTGGCTTAGCCACTTTGCCGCATCGGTCGAGTCGCGCTGACCGGTCCGGCTGCCGGGGACCTTGGCAGGACGCATGGACGCATCCCGAACAGGTCGCCACGGAAGGGCAAGGAGGTTCAGCGGTGACAGCAATGACGTCACCCGGTCGCACCGGCCGCCCCATCGGTCCGATCAAGGACGGTGCCCGTGCCGCAGCCCGACAGGACTGGTCTGCGGACCTGTCTGAAGCGCCCCGCCCCTGGCC
>CAYNNX010000715.1:0-2698 GCA_964398515.1 uncultured Streptantibioticus sp.
TAGAGAAGTGCGTTGATCACCGCAACGGTCATCCGCTCCCGTGCCTCGCCGATCTTCTCGATTTCGTCACCGGCGCCCATACTGGTACGGCGGAAGGAGGGACGAGGGGGTCTTCGAGGACGTCTTCCGTCCCGAGGACACGCAGGCTGTGCTCGATCTCGAGGGCGAGCAGGGCAACGAGGATTCGGTGGCCATCGCGGAGTACTGGCTCGGCCGGCGCCCGGAGGCGTTCACCGTCTACCGGCAGTCCGGCTCGGGCAAACCGGTCGGCTTCATGACATGGCTGCAGCTCACGACCCCGTGTGAGGATGAGATGGCGGTCGATCCCGTGGTCGCCGAGGCGTGGGCACACGTCCGCAAGACGAACCCTCTCCGGGACGGGGAACACCTCGGCATTGCGCGGTTCATGGTCAGCCGTGACGCGAACCCCTCACCGACCGGGGATCTGATCAGTGCGCGGATCCTGGCTCATGTACTGCACGCCGATCGCATGGCGTGGGCCTGCGTTGTGCTTGCCGACCCCGAGAAGTGGCGGAAGTTCCCCTATTTCGCCGAGATGGACCCGCCGTTTGCGGTGCAGGTCGGGGACAGGACCTACGGGCTGTTCCATCACGACTGGCGAGCTGTGCCGGTCGAGGCATGGCTGGAGCGGCTGGATTCCCTGAGTTCCGCCCGGGGCGGCCCAGAGCGCGGCACGCCCCTGCGGCAACTGGAGAAGCACAGGCTGGAGGTACTGTCCCGGGGCGAATTCGACGCTGCGGTACGGAGTGCACTGCGCTCTTGGAGCCGGCCCGGACCGCTGGCCGCCAACCCCCTGGTCCGCACACGGCTGGTCAGGGATGTCACGGGCGGCAGCCCTGTCGAGTCCCTGCGGAAGGTGCTGTCCGAGGCGGTCGCCACGTTGAACGACGATGGACGCGAGGCAAAACTGCACCGGGCACTGGCAGTGACGTTCCTCCGGGGCGCCCCGACTCAGGAGGCAGCGGCTGAACGACTTGGTCTTCCGTTCAGTACCTACAGACGTCACCTCACACGCGGAATCGAGCGTGTATGTGATCTCCTGTGGCATCGCGAGTTGTACGGCTCGCCGGGGGCACCGGATTGACGGGTGCCTTACCGGTGGTCTGCTGTCCACCGGCCTGCCCCGCCCCGGCAGCCCACGAGCCGCCGAGCCGCCCTACCCGCCCGCACACCGGGGCGAGATCGTGTGGACCCATGGCATCCGACTGGACCGAGCAGAGTTACAAACAGGTCAAGGACGAACTCGGCCGAGCTCACGTTCTCCAACCAGGACGTCGGCATCGAAAGTGAACAGGTATTGATCTGTCGAGTGAGCAGTTGAGCAGGTCAAGGTGCCGGAGTACACCGCGCGGCGTCGACCATCGCATTCGCGAGACGGACGGCTGTTGTTGGCCGTCCCCGGCGTCGCCCGAAGTCCAGGCGTTGGAAGGCACGCGAAGAAGTGCACGTCAAAGCAGTTCAGTTCGTCCCGGTCCGCAGTGACTCGCTCGGCGGGTGGGGCGGGGGCCATCAACCAGGGCTCATGTCCCTCTGCTGGATCACCTCGCACAGCCACCAGCCAGGGGCGAAGAGCGCAGCGATCCGATGCCGGTTGCGTCCCGCCGCGAGGCTGTAGCACTCGACTGTGCACTCAGCCCCTTCAGTGTCACCTGGCAAAGGCGGGCAGGCAGACCTGCCGCAGACCGGCCGGGTACGCCAAGGATCCCTTGCCCCACGGCCGCTGACGAACGTTCCGGCGGGTGGTCGGCCGGTCAATTACGGGGTCTCAGACAGTCACCAGCGCAGGCCCGCCCGCACCGAAGCGACGCGTGGCCGACGCCCCCTATTGAGTGATATTTCAACTTATTTTCATGCTGAAAGGGCGGGAACTCCATGCAGAGCCGCTTGGTCGGTCATCTCAGTACCCTTCTGCTCGTTGCCGCAGGAGTGGCAGCTGTCACACCGGATACGGAAGCGGTCGGACGTCAGCTACCGTCACCGTCGGCCCCGGACGCCGCTACGGAGGATTCGGCCGTTTCCAGTCCGCCGGCGAATGCGTCAACGGCAACCGCGAAGTCCCCTGCGCCTTCTGCGCCTGCACAGCCGTCCGTCACCATCCCGGCCACCAAGCTCGTGGACTACAGGGGCTATCACCTCAAGGTACCGGGCAACTGGCCGGTCATCGATCTCGACAAGGCGCCGAGAACCTGCGTACGACTCGATGTAAGCGCCGTCTACCTGGGCACGCCGGGTGACAACGAGGACTGCCCGGCCCACCTGCCCCCTGGCAGAGCCGACGCCCTGTTGATCGAGCCCGCCACGGCAGTGGCCAGGCAGCCCGCCCCCTCAGCGATCACACCGGGAGCGGCCATACCCTCCGCCCTGGTGCAGAACGGGGCTGCCGAGCACGAAATCCGAGCCCGGCTTCGTGGTACCGCCCTGAACGTGACGGCTAGTTACGCAGGAACAGCGGAGACGGTGAGTCAGATCCTCGAAACCGCGACCATCGACCCCTCTCCCGTACCGGCGCCGGCCCGACATGCCCCCCTCCGGACCGAAGCGACGTCACCCGCGCCACACAGACCGGCCATCGCAGCGAACGGAGCCCCACGGACCGACGCGGTCGGGGCGGCTTTCGACACTTGCAGTGCACCCTCGGCGACGGCCATGTCCACCTGGGCGGCGTCCTCACCGTACC
>CAYNNX010000716.1:0-2692 GCA_964398515.1 uncultured Streptantibioticus sp.
CTCGCTGGCCCGGCTGCGCAGCCGCCGGTCGCTGCCGGCCGCGGAGCGCCCCGCACAGCCCGGCCACCTCGACCGGCAGCCCGCGGAGGCGGCGTGGCCCGCGGGCCGCAGCGAGGAGGCGGGCCCGGTCGGCGGGGAGCCGGTCGTCTTCCGCGGCGAGAAGGTGCTCATCGTGGACGACGACATCCGCAACGTCTTCGCGCTCACCAGCGTGCTGGAGCAGCACGGCCTGACGGTGCTGTACGCGGAGAACGGACGCGAGGGCATCGAGGTGCTGGAGCAGCACGACGATGTCGCGGTCGTCCTGATGGACATCATGATGCCCGAGATGGACGGTTACGCCACGACGTCGGCGATCCGCCGGATGCCGCAGTTCGCCGGACTGCCGATCATCGCGCTCACCGCGAAGGCGATGAAGGGCGACCGCGAGAAGAGCATCGAGTCCGGCGCCTCCGACTACGTCACCAAGCCGGTCGACACCGATCACCTGCTCACGGTCATGGCGCAGTGGATGGGGTCGCGATGAGGCGTTCCGCGGGCGGCGCGGTGATGACCGGCTGTGATGTTCACGTGGACGTCCGCGGGCGCGGCATGAAGGCGGGATGAGCGTGTGGTGAGGGCCGGATGAGTTTGCGCCATCCCGCGAGACGTGGTGCGTGAACGGGTGTGAGAGTGTGCGGTGCAGGGGAACCTTCTGGTCTCCCGCCGCGTTTCGGTTGCGTGCACAGTGACATGGCGGTGACAGGGTGTGGCGAACGACGGGGTGCGGCTACCATGACCGGCACAAGGACGGGCGGCGTACAGGAGTCGTCCCTGGGGGCGGCGCCCGGTGCTTCGCCCGGCTCTTCGAGCTGGGGAAGCCCCACGCCAGGACGCGGAGGACGGGCCATGGTGCAGAAGGCCAAGATCCTCCTGGTCGATGACCGGCCGGAGAATCTGCTGGCGCTGGAGGCCATCCTCTCCGCGCTCGATCAGACGCTGGTGCGGGCATCGTCCGGGGAGGAGGCGCTCAAAGCGCTGCTCACGGACGATTTCGCGGTGATCCTGCTCGACGTGCAGATGCCGGGTATGGACGGGTTCGAGACGGCCGCGCACATCAAACGCCGCGAGCGCACCCGGGACATCCCGATCATCTTCCTCACCGCCATCAACCACGGTCCCCACCACACCTTCCGCGGCTACGCGGCGGGCGCGGTGGACTACATCTCCAAGCCCTTCGACCCGTGGGTGCTGCGGGCGAAGGTCTCGGTCTTCGTCGAGCTCTACATGAAGAACTGCCAGCTGCGGGAGCAGGCGGCCCTGCTCCGCCTCCAGCTGGAGCAGGGCGGCAACGGCGGCGTGGGCGGCCGCAAGGAGTCCGCGGGGCTGCTCGCCGAGCTCTCCGCCCGGCTGGCCGCCGTCGAGGAGCAGGCCGAGGCGCTGACCAAGCAGCTGGACGAGACCGCCGACGCCGCCGCCGTGGCCACCGCCGCCCACCTGGAGCGCAAGCTCACCGGACTGCGGCGCGCCCTGGACGCCCTGGAGCCGGGCACGGACCCGGGCGCCCCCTCGGTGCCGCCGCAGGCCGAGACCTGACGAAGCGTCAGCAGAACCGGTTTCCCGGAGCTTCCGGCGGCGCCGGGTTGACCCGTCGTCAACCGCGTGCCGTGCGTTGAGCCGTCGCCTCTGCGTGGCGCCTGCGACACGAACGGGTGTATGGGGCGCCGCGGGTGTGACGGCTTGGGCAACGGCGGTAATCTCGGCGGCATGGCTTCACGTACGTCCGGCAAGGGTTCGAGCGGCTCTGCGGCTCCCGCCAAGCGTGCCGGGCGTCCCGCGGGCGCGGCGAAGAACCCGGCGAAGACCCCGGTGAAAAACCAGGCGAAGAGAGCGCCCGGGGCGCCCGCGAAGAAGCCGCCGGCGAAGAAGGCGGCAGGACGCGGGCCCGCCGCAAGGAAGGGCGCGGCAGGCCCGCCGCCGAAGCCCGCACCCAACCCCACCGGCGGCGTCTACCGCCTGGTGCGGGCGCTGTGGCTGGCCTTCGCACACACCGTCGGCGCCCTCTTCCGCGGCATAGGGCGCGGTGCGCGCGGCCTCGACCCGGCGCACCGCAAGGACGGGCTGGCCCTGCTGCTGCTCGGCATCGCCCTGGTCGTGGCCGCCGGGACGTGGTCCAACCTGTCCGGCCCGGTCGGCGACCTGATCGACATGCTGGTCACCGGCGCCTTCGGCCGGCTCGACCTGGTCGTGCCCATACTGCTCGCGGTGATGGCCATACGCCTGATGCGCCACCCGGAGCGGCCGGAGGCCAACGGGCGGGTCCTCATCGGCCTGTCCGCCCTCCTGGTCGCCGTGCTCGGGCTGATCCACATCGGCTGCGGCGCGCCCGGCCGGGGCCAGGGCGAGCAGGCCGTGCGGGACGCGGGCGGGCTGATCGGCTGGGCGGCCTCCAGGCCGCTGCTCGCCACCGTCGGCCCGCCCCTGGCCGTCGCGCTCCTGGTGCTGCTCGCGGTCTTCGGGCTGCTCGTGGTCACCGCCACGCCCGTCAACGCCATCCCGCAGCGCATGCGGGTACTCGCCACCCGCCTGGGCCTGTACGAGCCGCCCGCCGGCGACGAGGACGCCGGGCCGGGACCGTACGACGAGGCCGAGGACGAGGAGCCGGTGCCGGTGCGCCCCGCGCGGCGCCGCCGTCCCGCCGCGGACCCGGCCG
>CAYNNX010000717.1:0-2689 GCA_964398515.1 uncultured Streptantibioticus sp.
CCCTCGCACGGGGGAGCCACCAATGCCCGACGCCGACCGGCCGCAGGAACTGCCTGCCAGGCTGCTCACCGATCCCCAGATGATCGATGCGTGTCGGGTACGGGACTTCGCCAGAGTCTTCCGGCTGGTGAAGACCAGGGCCGGCATCTACCCGTCGATGATCGCGCGTCGCTGCGACCTGACCCCGAGCCGCGTCGGCGAAGTGATCGCCGGGCGGCGCCAGTTGCAGCACATGGATGTCATCGAGCGGATCTCGGACGGCTTGCGCATCCCAGGACACATGCTGGGGCTTGCCCGCCGCCCCTGGGAGACGCCGCAGGTCCTCGTAGTCACCGAGCGCGAAGCACCTCAAGAGCCGGAGCTGGAGAAGCAGACACCCGCTTCTCTGCCGGGGCCGGATGTGGACAACATCCTCGCGTTGGCCACCCGAACGACCCTCAGCGCTGCCACACTCGAAGCCTTCCGGTCGTCCATCGAGGACTACTGGCGACGCGACGACCAGCACGGCGGCGAGGCGCTGCGGCCGGCCATCGTCGGCCAGCTCCGGTATGTAGTCGGCTCCTGCAGGAGAGCCGACCACCGTCTATCCAGAATGGCCTGTACGGAATCGCCGCCGAGTTGGCACGCCGGAAGGGGGACACAAGTTCGCCCCTTTTCGCGTCAACTTGACGAGATGCCCCGGGGACGGTCCGTCAGCCGACAGAGCTCTCAGCTTGGAAAGCTGCGATTACTTGAACTCGTTCCGTCGCTGGCCGGGCGAATGGCCGAGATGGGGCCTCACCGAGCCAGGCTGCTTTCACCGTGATCCCCACTGTTCCCCGCTCGATCTGGTGCGGTTGTGGTGTGGGGCCCTCTCGTGCCGCAGGCCGGGTATCCGTCCATGCATGATGGCCATCGTGTACCGGTCCTACGACGCGACGACGACCGTTTGGGCGTTCGTGCTGTTCCTCCTGGTTGTGCTGGCCGTGGGCTGGTGCGTCCGACGCCGCAGGTAGGCGGGACCACAGCTTTAGGAGTTCGATCCACCGCCCGCCGCACAGCTGTTCAGCCCTGGCTTCTTGGCAACGCGCCGAGTGCTTGGAATCGTCCGTGTGCGCTGATGTTCGCGGTCGTTGATGTCAGCCGTTGATGTCAGTCTGCGGCTCCACAGGCCGCGCAACCTCGTCGGGATTGCTTGAGCTCCGTTGCCCGGTGTCGCGTGTCCGACCATTGCGACTAGATCTGGTTTGAGCGCTTCCCCAAGTCGCTAGCGGATTCAGGTGAGTTTGCTGACCTGTGAAGATGTGCGGAGTGGGCGTCATCGCCTGTCGGGGGTGAACGACGTCGGACGGCCCCGAGACGGCCCCGGAGCTGCGCCATCCGACCGAGCCACGGGGCCGAAGGTCCCAAGGGTGACCAGAGTGACTGGGGAAGTCCTGGGTCGCTGCCGTCGGGCTGAAGATTCACCTACCTCGACGCCCTCGGCCACAGCACGACGTGCAACTGCACGCCTGGCAGTAGCAGTTCGACTCACTACACGTGTACACCGCAGTCCAGCTCGGGCCTGGTGCGCGCGGCGTCGTCTGCTCCAGCACCGCCCCGGGCGTTGGGCGGCCTACTCGCCACCGCCGCGTATCGCTGGCTCCATTGAACCAGTTCCGCTTGTGCCCGCTCACCTTCGGAAGAGGTAGGCCATTTCGTTATTTATCAAGGTCAAAGAGATTGGTCATATAATCCGGGATCTTCTGCCACACTTCCTCCACGTAGCCAGTTCGCGTGCATCGGGGGGATTCTCAATGCCGTATCCGCCGCAACCGCCTACCCAGCCGCAGCCTCAGTGGGTGCCGCCGCAGCCGCCACAGAAGAAGCCGAACAAGGGACTTATCGGCTGCCTGGGGTGTCTGGGCGTGATCGTTACGATCTTCATCGTCGCGGGTGTGGCCGGCGTCGCCACCAAGAGCAGCAGCACTAGCAACAGCACCAGTCCCTCGCCGACCCCGACGGTCAGGACATCACCCCCCACACTCACCCACCCGACACCGCCACGCACTCCCACGCCTGCGCCGAGGCCCACTCCGACACCTACGCCCACTCCCACACCTGCGCCGACGAGCGCCAACGCTGACAACAGCGCCTCGGGTGGAAGCGGCGATTCTTCCAGCACGTCAGGAGGCGGCTACACCTCTGTCGGCGGTAGCGGATCAGGCAGCTCTTCCAGGTCTGGCGGCTCCGGCGGCGGCAGTTGCTACCCGACCACCAATAGTGGCGGCTGCTACCGCCCTGGCGAGTACTGCCGTAATTCTGACCACGGGATGAGCGGCGTCGACGGTGATGGCAACCCCATCGTCTGCCGGAACAATGACGGATGGCGCTGGGAACCCGCGTGATCAACGGCGCGCCGTGAGTAGGAGGAGGCCATGAGATTCGGCGTGAAGGTCGGACCGTTCTATGCGAGCACCAGTACACGCAGGCAGCAGCCGAAACAGCGGGAGTGGCGGCGGCTGCCTTGCGGTATGCGGGCTCTCACTGCTCCTGGGTCTGATCGTGACCCCCTGGATAGAGGCGTTTAGGGCGCGGACCGCAGGTGGCCGTGTCGCGGGTGGACGGCCCGGCACCACATCGTGCGGGTCGACGATCGGCCGCGGCACGCGCCTATGGATCAGAAGGTTGCAGGTTCGAATCTGCCGAGTGCCCAGCAGGTCAAAGCCCC
>CAYNNX010000718.1:0-2687 GCA_964398515.1 uncultured Streptantibioticus sp.
TGGACGGCGACCGCGGTGTCGCCCAGCATCGTCTCGGCGCGGGTGGTGGCGACGACGATGCCGTCCTCGTCGACGTTGCCGTAGCGGATGGAGACCAGCTCGCCGTCGTCCTCCTGGTACTCCACCTCGATGTCGGAGATGGCGGTCAGGCAGCGCGGGCACCAGTTGATGATCCGCTCGGCGCGGTAGATCAGCTCGTCGTCGTAGAGCTTCTTGAAGATGGTCTGGACGGCCTTGGAGAGCCCCTCGTCCATGGTGAACCGCTCACGGGACCAGGCGACGCCGTCGCCGAGGCGGCGCATCTGGCCCGAGATCTGCCCGCCGGACTCGGCCTTCCACCGCCACACCCGCTCGACGAAGGCCTCCCGGCCCAGGTCGTGGCGGGACTTGCCCTCCTTGGCCAGCTCACGCTCGACGACGTTCTGGGTGGCGATGCCGGCGTGGTCCATGCCGGGCTGCCACAGCGTCTCGTACCCCTGCATGCGCTTGCGCCGGGTGAGGGCGTCGATCAGCGTGTGCTCGAAGGCGTGGCCCAGGTGCAGGCTGCCGGTGACGTTCGGCGGCGGGATGACGATGGTGTACGGGGGCTTGTCGCTCCCGGCGTCGGCCTCGAAGTAACCGCGCTCTACCCAGCGCTCGTACAGCTTCCCCTCTACCTCGGCCGGGACGTACTGGGTCGGCAGATGGTCGGGGCTGCTGCTGGGCCCGCCTTGGGGGCGCTGGTTCATGTCGGTCACGCCGCAATTCTAGGGCGGCCCTCGAAGGTCTCCGAACCGCTTTGGTCCGGTAACAGCCACGGCCCCGATGTGCGACGTGCACCTGTCATCCGCAAGGATGAGCGTCGCGTGAACACCAACGGGAGGAAGCCCCCCATGAGTTTCAACCAGCCGCCGCCGAATCCGTACGGCCAGCCGCAGCAGCCCGGCCCGCCTCCCGGTTACGGCTACCCGCAGCAGCCCCCGCAGGCGGCGAACCCGTACGCCCAGCCCGCGCAGCCGGGACCGTACGGCCAGCCCCCGCAGGGCCCGCCGCCCGCCTACGGCCAGCAGCCCGGCGGCTGGGGCGCCCCGCCGCCGCCTCCCCAGGCGCCCAAGAGCAACGCGGGCAAGGTCATCGCCGTGGTCGCGGCGGTACTGGTGCTGGCCGGCGGCGGCATAGCGCTCGCGGTGAGCTCCGGCGGCAAGGGCGGCGGGGGCGGCAGCAACGCCACCGGGGGCGCGCCGGTGAAGGACGCGGCGAAGTACAAGCTGACCGTGCCGGACTCGGTGGACGTGTACAAGCTCAAGCAGGACCAGACGTCGACGGTCAGCAGCACCGAGAAGAGCAAGCTGGAGCAGAACTGGGGGGTGTCGAACGGTACGCCGGTCAAGGCGAGTTACACCGGCGCAACCCCCGGCAACTCGATGTCGTTCGTCGGTATGTACGGCGATGTCGCCAACCCCCAGCAGTCCGTCGACAACGCCTTCGCCGCGGCGAAGACCAACCTGATGGGCCAGACGGACACCAAGCTCACGATGACCCCCGAGGGCAGCCCGCAGAGCTTCACCCCCGCCGGGCTGGACGGTGGCGCCGTCATGAAGTGCCAGAACTTCACCATGAAGGGGGCTACCGGAGCCGGTCTGACCCTTCCCTTCTGCCTGTGGGCCGACAGCAGCACCGTCGGCGAGGTGGTGTCGGTCTCCTTCAGCCTGCAGGGCGGCAGCTCGCAGGCACCCTCGCTCAGCGACACCGCGGCCCTGGCCGCGAAGGTCCGTACCGCCGCACGGGTCAAGATCTCCTGACCCCGGCGACACGCGTAAGGGGGCGCCCGGATCTCTCCGGGCGCCCCCTTCGTGCGTCTTCGTGCGTCAGCGCGCTACGCGCTCTTCTCGTGGCGCTCGCCCTGCTCGCCGCCGCGCGTGCGCGGAACCAGCGTGGGGTTCACGTTCGAGTGAACGACGTCTTCGGTGATGACGACACGGGCCACGTCCTTGCGGGACGGCACCTCATACATCACCGACATCAGCACCTCTTCCATGATCGCGCGCAGCCCCCGGGCGCCGGTGCCGCGCAGGATGGCCTGGTCCGCGATGGCTTCCAGCGCGGAGCGTTCGAACTCCAGCTCCACGCCGTCGAGCTCGAACAGCCGCTGGTACTGCTTGACCAGGGCGTTCCGCGGCTCGACCAGGATCTTCAGCAGCGCCTCACGGTCGAGGTTGTGAACCGAGGTGATCACCGGCAGACGGCCGATGAACTCGGGGATCATGCCGAACTTCACCAGGTCCTCGGGCATGATCTCGGCGAACTGGTCCACCGAGTTGAGGTCCCGCTTGGAGCGGATCGTCGCGCCGAAGCCGATGCCCTTGGCACCGGCTCGTGCTTCGATGATCTTCTCCAGACCGGCGAACGCGCCCCCCACGATGAAGAGCACGTTCGTGGTGTCGATCTGGATGAACTCCTGATGGGGGTGTTTGCGGCCGCCCTGGGGAGGCACCGAGGCCGTCGTGCCCTCGAGGATCTTCAGCAGGGCCTGCTGGACGCCCTCGCCTGAGACGTCCCGGGTGATCGACGGGTTCTCGCTCTTGCGGGCGACCTTGTCGATCTCGTCGATGTAGATGATCCCGGTCTCGGCCTTCTTGACGTCGTAGTCGGCCGCCTGGATCAGCTTGAGCAGGATGTTCTCGACGTCCTCGCCGACGTAGCCGGCC
>CAYNNX010000719.1:0-2686 GCA_964398515.1 uncultured Streptantibioticus sp.
GCCGGACCGGGCGCCGTCAGCCGGCCGCGGCCGTGAAGGCCGGCAGGTAGCCGCCCGACTGGCCGGCGGCGGTGGGGTGGTAGGACTCGTGGACCGGGATGGTGAGGCTGTGCAGCCACCCGTCGCCTGAGCAGATCTCGTGCGGGGCGAAGGCGGAGCGCACGTCGGCGAAGGTGAAACCGTGGTCGGCGGCGCGTTTGGCGATCACGGCGTCGAGGTCGTCGGCGGCGGCGTTGATGGCGGTGCGCTTGGCACGGCTCACTCCGACGAGGCAGGTGCCGCCGTCGAGTTGGTAGAAGCGCGGGTAGCCGAGGACGACCACACGGGCGGCGGGGGCCTTGGCGCGGATCGCCGAGTAGACCTTGTCGAGCAGCCCGGGCAGGACGTTCTCGGCGTAGCCGCGGGCCTGGGCGATGCGGTTCAGGCAGGCGTTGTCGGAGTTGAGCACGCAGGTGGTCATGACGTCGGAGAAGCCCGCGTCGTTGCCGCCGATGGTGATGCTGACCAGCGCGGTGGACGCGGTGAGCGGTCCCAGCTGGCTGCCCACGACGTCTGAGGTCGTGGCGCCCGAGCAGGCCGTGAAGTCGAAGGACGCCGGGGAGTGGGCGGCGGCCCACAGATAGGGGTACGCCCTGGCGCTGCGGGCGCACCCGCCGCTGGCGCGGAGGTAGCCGCCGGAGCCGACACCGGCGGAGTACGAGTCGCCGAGTGCCACGTAGGCGGGGCCCGCCGCGCCTGCGGCGTCCGCCCCGAACAGGACGGCGGCGGTGGTGAGGAGGAAAGTGAGGAAGGCGAGTGAAGTGAGGCAAGCCGAGCCGGTAGTTACAGATCGGGGCAATCTCATAGAACCTCCCTTAGCAGAAGTTCTGCCACAACCGTCGTAGCAGCGGCATCGGGCGACAGGAAGTGTCCATGCCAACGATTCCTTCGATCGGGTGCGCACCCCACCTGCCAGACGTGTACGTGCGTCATCCGCACGGCCCATGCGCGACCGCACGTGCGCACCGGCGGTCCCGCGAAAAACCCGAGCGGACCGGGCGGCTCTGACGGATCATTGGCCTCATGCTCCCCGACCCCGCGCTGCCGATCCGGCTCAACACCGCCGGGAACGACTCACCGTCAGACCTCGTCGAAGCGCTGATGCTGGGCCGATTCGCCTCCGGCGCGCAGCCGTACGCGCACGGCGCCGGCGTGCAGAAGGTCAGATCGGACGTCACATTGCTTCCGTCGGGGGCCCGCATACTGCGCTCGGCGACCGAGAAGGACCGCCGGTCGGTGCTCGCCGAGGGCGACGGGTGGACCATCCTGGTCTCCCGATGGAAGCAGGGCGCCGACGTCACCGTGACCGCGGTCGACGACGAACTGGCCGAGCGCGTGCTCGCCGAGGCGGTCACGGGCGCCGAGGACGAGCCCGAACCCCGGCCGGAGCTCGTACGGATGGGGTTCTGGCACTTCTCCCCCCGCCGCGGCCCGGTGCGCACCCACCGCGCCATCAGCACCGCCGCATGGGAGGAGGTGCGCGGCAACTACACCGCGCCCGTCGCCGACGCGATGGACCGGCTGATGAAGCTCACCCCGGACGACGTGACCGGGCGGCTGCTCCTCCTGCACGGACCGCCGGGAACCGGCAAGACCTCGTTCCTGCGCACGCTGGCCCGCTCCTGGAGCGACTGGTGCCAGGTGGACTGCGTCCTGGACCCGGAACGGCTGTTCAACGACCCCGGCTACCTGATGGACCTGGCCATCGGTGAGGACAGCGGCGGCACGGAGAGCGACCGCTGGCGGCTGCTTCTGCTGGAGGACTGCGACGAGCTCATCCGCGATCAGGCCAAACACGCCGCGGGCCAGGCGCTGTCCCGGCTGCTCAACCTCACCGACGGACTGCTCGGCCAGGGCCGCAACGTCCTGGTCGGCATCACCACCAACGAGGAGTTGGAGCGGCTGCACCCGGCAGTCGTGCGACCCGGCCGCTGCCTGGCCCGCCTGGAGGTCGGCCCGCTCACCCGCGAGGAGGCGGTCGCCTGGCTGGGCACCTGCGAGGGTGTCGGCCGCGACGGGGCGACGCTGGCCGAACTGTACGCGCTGCGCCGCGGGAGCCCGCCCCTGGTCCCGGCCCAGGCGGACGCCCACGACGACGGGCTCTACCTGTGAGCGCGCCATGCGGGCCCGAGGCACAGCGCTGCGACGCGGCCACCCGTGCCGCGTGGGCGGCCCTCGGCGGGCCCCCGGAACTCCTGGAACGGATCGCCTACGGCAGCCCGTCGGGCGCTCTCCCGGCACGCCTGCCGGTGCGTGCGCTGGCCCGGGCGACCGTCGCCGTCTGCTCGCTGGCCGCCGCGGAGCTCGCCGCCCGGCGCGGCACGGTCCCGGTGCCCACTGTGCGGGTGGACGACGCGGCGGTCGGCACGGCGTTCACCAGCGAACGCCATCTGCGGATCGACGGGCGCGCCCCGACCTCGTTCGCCCCGCTGTCCGGCTTCTGGCGCACCGCCGACGGCTGGGTGCGCACGCACGCCAACTACCCGCACCACCGGGCGCATCTGCTGTCCGCCCTGGGCATCGCGGACGACGCCCCGCAGGAGGCGCAGGCGAACCGGCTGGCGGCCGTCGCGCGCGCCCTGGGCGCCGAGCAGGTGCAGGAGCGAGTCTACGCGGCCGGCGGCCTGGCCGTCGCGGTGCGCACCGC
>CAYNNX010000720.1:0-2683 GCA_964398515.1 uncultured Streptantibioticus sp.
GAATGCTCTCGTACAGCGTCTGGCCGATGCCGCCCGCGCCGACGATGCCGAGCGTCGTGGTGGTGCGGACATTGGTCTCCAGGCGGTAGAGCGCAAGCGAGCTCCACAACGGCAGGACCTGCGGGACGAGGGCGCCGATTTCAAGGAACTGTCCAAGGATGCGCTGCCGCTCCGCTTCCCGGACCATCCGGAGGGGAAGCGGGTCACCGCGGTGTATGTGCCGGACATGGGCGGCAAAGAGGCGCTCCTGGACGCTGACCGGGCCATCGGTCTGGGCCTGGCCAAGGGCCGGTGCCTGATCTGGATTGATGAGATCGGCGTGGTGGCGCCGGCGAACCGTACGCCGCCGAACTTCCGGCGGGTGCTGCACCATGGCCGGCACCGGAAACTGTCGGTGCTGATGGCCGGCCCACGGCCGCTCACGGTCGATCCGTTGTGCCTCGCCCAGGCGGATCACGTGTTCGTGTTCGACACTCCGAACCCCGCAGACAGGAAGAGGGTCAGCGAAGAGATCGGCTGGCCACCGGCGCGGTTCGACGAGGCGCATGCGCAGCTGGCCAAGCATGAGTACCTCTGGTACAACGCGCTGGCCAACGACGGGATGGGCGAGCTCTCCCACATGGATCCGTGGCCGCCGCGGGCCCGGTTGCCGTACGACCAGGCGGAGGCCTGACAGCAGGGTCTGACCCTCGAGGAACTGCCAGCGGTCAAGGTCGAAAAACGAGAAGCCCCCCGTGGAGCACGGGGGGCTTCGGTGCTGGGGGGGAGCCGGGGGGACTCCCCCCGCCAAATGAGGAGCTCTCTGCGGGTCAGGCTACCGGAGTGGACGGCGCCGGCGGCGTAACCGGCGTCGGCGTGTCGGGCTGCACCTGCTCGGAGGTCTCGGCCTTCTCCAGGGCATCCAGCCGGGAGCTCAGCGTCTGGATCTGGGCCTGGAGGCTGTTGATGACCGGCTGGATCTGGCGGCTGTAGAAGCCGCCAAGATCGACGGCCTGATCAGCCTCGGTCCACTGGCCGTGCTCGGTGCCGTTTGCGGCGTCGCGGCACCAGATGTTGTCCGTCCCGTCGATGAGCACTTTCAGATTGATGCCGGTGCGCATCTCCCCGGTGGGCTGCGTGCGGCCGGTCGGCTGCCCCTGGTCGTCGAGGACGGGCCCCATGACGGGCAGCTGCGGCAGCGCGGTGACGATGGCGGGCACGATCTGGCCCGGATTGGCCTCGGCCTGGCCGCCGGAGTGCAGGCCTTCCGCGTGGATGTAGCCGATGTCTTGGTCGGACAGGCGGTAGTCGACGAGCTGGCCGATACGAGGGGTCACCGGGTTCTCCTTAGCACTCTGGTTGGCGGACTGCCAATACGAACTTTGTCCGTGCCCGTGTCCTGCGTCAATAACCGGCTGATAGTGGAACGCCCCCGGGCGTGACGCTCCGCTTCGAGATGTCTTTCCGATAGCGGAGGTACCACTCGTGCCGAGCATCAAGCTCGTGGTCTGGATCGTCGCGCTGAGCGCCGCGACGTTCGTGGGCATCGAGTACTACAAGCAGCGCAAGGGCGCCTAATGCGCCGAGTCAGCTTCTGGCTTGCTGTAGCCGGGGTCGCGGTGCTCGCCCAATACGGGCTTGAGGTCGCCGCGGACAAGTTCCCCTCGCTCGGCCTGGCCAGGTTCACCGCCTACGCCCACAGGGGGGCCTCGTAATGGCGCCGAAGTCCGCGGGCCCGACCCTGACCATGCAGGGCATCGAGGTCCCCACGTCCAGTGTCGACCCGGAGGCCTTCTTCAGGCTCACCAGGCGTCAGACCATCAACCAGCAGGCACCGAAGGCCTTCGCCGGCCTCGGCAGCACCGACAACGTGCAGCTGCTGCAACAGTCGGTCATCTCCGGTCTCATGATCCGGTTCTCCGGCAGCCTGGTGACCACGCACGGCACCGGCACGGTGAACACCACCGGCCGGTGGCCCTACGACCTGATCCGCGCTTGCCGGTTCTCGGCGAATGGTCAGTCGAACCTGATCAACGTGTCGGGAGCGAAGCTCAAGGCCCGGGAGATCATGCAGCGCGGCGACCTGTCCGACCGGGGCGTGTCGCAGACCGTGGCCGGTGCGACCGTGAACCAGGGCACCATGTCGCTGGCGTCGGAGGCGTGGGGCGTCGGCTCCAACACCACCGGCATCACCGACGGCACCTACGGCGTCGAGCTCGAGTGGGTCGTGCCGGTGGCGTATGACGATATGACGCTCACGGGCGCCATTTTCGCCCAGACCAGCGCCACCGACCTCCTGCTCAGCATCGACTGGGCGCCGTCGACGGACCTGTTCAACCTGACCAGCAACGCCACCGCGGTGCTGACCGGGAACCTGACGGTGACCAGCCGGTCCTACACCATTCCGCAGGCGCCGAATGGGAACGTGATCGTCCCGGACCTGAGCACGTTCCACAGCATGATCCAGTCCAGGTACACCGCGTTGGCCAACGGCATCAACGAGGTGAGATTGTCCGGTCAGGGCGTGGGCAAGCAGTTGCTTCGGATGTTCGGCCAGGTGTGGAACGGGGCCCTGTCCGCGGCGACTCCGCTGCAGGTCAACGACACCAACTACGGGCAGTTGGCCTGGCGTTTCGGTGGCAACGACACCCCGGAGATCTTCTCCAACGGCCGGCTGATGCGCTACGACGTGGAGAAGCGGTTC
>CAYNNX010000721.1:0-2672 GCA_964398515.1 uncultured Streptantibioticus sp.
AAGACCCTCGCCATCGAGCTGGGCAAGTTCGGGATCACCGCCAACGCCGTCGCGCCGGGGTTCATCGCCACCGACATGACGGCCGCCACCGCCGCCCGGGTCGGCATGGGCTTCGATGACTTCCAGAAGGCCGCGGCGACCCAGATCCCCGTCCAGCGGGTCGGCAGGCCCGAGGACGTCGCCAACGCGATCGCCTTCTTCACCGGTGAGGACGCCGGGTTCGTCTCCGGCCAGGTGCTGTACGTGGCCGGCGGCCCGCTCGACTGACGTTCCGCCGAAGCGATCGAAAAAGGCATCGAAAGGCTGGCACACTCATGACCACCCCCGACAGCGGGCGCGTCGCGCTCGTCACCGGCGCGAGCCGCGGCATCGGCTACGGCATCGCGCAGGCTCTCGTCGCCCGCGGTGACCGGGTCTGCATCACCGGGCGCAACGAGGACGCGCTCAAGGAGGCCGTCGGCACGCTCGGCGCGGACCGCGTGATCGGCGTCGCCGGCAAGGCCCACGACGAGGCCCACCAGGCGGAGGCCGTCGCCCGCACCATGGAGGCGTTCGGCCGGATCGACTACCTGGCCAACAACGCCGGCACCAACCCGGTGTTCGGCCCGATCGCGGAACTCGACCTCGGCGTGGCGCGCAAGGTCTTCGAGACCAACGTCGTCTCCGCGCTCGGTTTCGCCCAGCAGACGTGGAAGGCGTGGCAGAAGGAGAACGGCGGCGCGATCGTCAACATCGCCTCGGTCGCCGGGCTCGCGCCCTCGCCCTTCATCGGGGCCTACGGCATCAGCAAGGCCGCCATGATCAACCTCACGCTGCAGCTCGCCTCCGAGCTGGCGCCGGGCGTGCGGGTCAACGCGATCGCCCCCGCGGTCGTCAAGACCAAGTTCGCCGCCGCCTTGTACGAGGGGCGCGAGGAGGAGGCTGCGGCGGGGTACCCGCTGGGGCGGCTCGGGGTGCCCGAGGACATCGGCTCCGCCGCCGCGTTCCTCCTGTCCGACCAGGCGGGCTGGGTCACCGGCCAGACCCTGGTGGTGGACGGCGGGCTCTTCCTCAAGGCCGGCGTGGCCTGATCCCGCGCGGCCCGAGCGCGCCGCGGTGGAGGGGACGGTGCGCCCGGCGCCGCCCCCTCGCCCGCCCGGTTGTCAGTGGCGGCCGGTACGTTCTGTTGCAGTAACGGATCACGTACCGGAGGTTGTTTCGTGCCCAGCATGCTGCTGCCCGAGTCCTGGCAGGCCGTCCTCGGCGACGAGCTGGACAAGCCCTACTTCCAGCAGCTCACCGAGTTCGTCGAGGAGGAGCGCGCTCGGCACCAGGTCTTCCCGCCGCGCGAGCAGGTCTTCGCGGCCCTGGAGGCGACCCCGTACGACAAGGTGAAGGTGCTCATCCTCGGCCAGGACCCGTATCACGGCGAGGGCCAGGCGCATGGGATGTGCTTCTCGGTGCGGCCGGGGGTGAAGACCCCGCCGTCGCTGCGGAACATCTTCAAGGAGATGAAGGACGAGCTCGGCCACCCGATCCCGGACAACGGCTACCTGATGCCCTGGGCGCGGCAGGGCGTGCTGCTGCTCAACGCTGTTCTGACGGTGCGTCAGGGCGAGGCCAACTCGCACAAGGGCAAGGGCTGGGAGAAGTTCACCGACGCGGTGATCAAGGCCGTGGCCGACCGGCCCGATCCGGCCGTCTTCGTGCTGTGGGGGAACTACGCGAAGAAGAAGCTCCCGCTGATCGACACCGAGCGCCACGCCGTGGTGCAGGGGGCCCACCCCTCGCCGCTGTCGGCCAAGCTCTTCCTGGGCAGCCGCCCCTTCACCCGGATCGACGAGGCGGTCAAGGCCCAGGGGCACGACCCGATCGACTGGCGCATCCCCGACCTGGGCGAGTGACGCCCGCCTTCGGCAGGGTCCGACGTATTGTCAGACCCCGCCGCTAGCGTCTGTGGGCGACGGGTGAAGCGACGAGGGAGGCGGCGATGGCGGCGGAGCGACGATCCGGGGACCTGTCCCGAGGCGACATGCGGACGCGCATCGGCCAAGTGATCATGCTGCTGCACGGGGGCGACCGCACGGAGGCCCGCAGCCGTTTCGCCGGCCTGTGGCAGGAGATGGGGGAGGACGGGCCGCCGCTGGACCGCTGCGTGCTCGCGCACTACATGGCCGATGCCCAGGACGACCCCGAGGAGGAACTCGCCTGGGACCGGAAGGCGCTCGCGGCCGCCGACGCCGCGGGAGGGGAGGAGGTGCGGTGGGGCCCGCAGGCGGCGCTGTCGGTGCGCGGCTTCTATCCCTCGCTGCACCTGAACCTCGCCGCCGACTACTACCGCCTCGGCGAGTACGGCATGGCCCGCGGCCATCTCGGCCGCGCCCGGGCGGTCTGCGACGCACTGGCGGACGACGACTACGGCAACGGCATCCGTGCGGCGATCGGGCGACTCGACGCCCGCCTCGCCGAGGCGACCCCCTGAGGGCCGGGTGCCCGGTCAATGTCCGTACGTCTGACGGCAGATGCGGGCCGCGTCGCTGTTCGGCGACCAGCGTCCGTAGAGCTGGCCGAGCGCGCAGATGTCGGTGCGGCCGGACGGCTGCTGGTCCGGGACGACGGGTCCGGCGGGCGCGTGCGGCGGCGCGGCGGGGTGCGGGTGCCGGACCTCCTCGGTCGGCGGCTCGGCCGCCTCG
>CAYNNX010000722.1:0-2667 GCA_964398515.1 uncultured Streptantibioticus sp.
CGCCGATGGTACTGCAGGGGGGACCCTGTGGGAGAGTAGGACGCCGCCGAACAATTTTTGAGAAAAACGCCGTGTCCCTCGGGTATGAACACCCGAGGGACACGGCGTTTTTCGTATGCCATCATCCCTGGATGGTGGAGTACGAGATCCGGACCGTCCGTCCCGAGGAGTGGCGCCAGGTCAAGGCGCTACGGCTGGCGGCGCTGAGCGATCCGGTGAGCCGTGTGGCGTTCGGGGCGACGTACGATCAGGAGGCCGACCAGCCGGACGAGTTCTGGCAGCGGCGTGCTCGGCGGGTGCCGGTCTTCGTGGCCGCGGACCGGGCCTCCGGTGGCTGGATGGGCTCCGCGACCGTGCTCGTGGAGAGGGGGGCGGAGTTCCCGCTGCCGCAGACGCACGTTGTGGGCATGTACGTCCTGCCGGAGCATCGAGGGAGCGGGGTCGCCGAGCAGCTGCTGCGTGCCGCCATCGACTGGTCGTGGCTACAGGACGACATCAGGCGGGTGCGCCTGTGGGTGACCGGTGACAACGCCCGGGCCTTCGCCTTCTACACCCGACTGGGCTTCAGCAAGACGGGTGCCACCCTGCCGCATCCGCCGGACCCGGGTATCACCGGGTACGAGATGGTGCTGCCCCGGCCGCTGGAGGCAGGGGCCTAGCAAGGATCAGGCGTCGGCCGTCAGTTGACCCGTGGCCGTGCGCCAGATGGCGGGCGCTTCGCGGGACGGCCAGCGGTGCCGGGCCTGCTCCTCCGAGCGCAGAACGGCGAGGACGCAGATGCCGCAGGCCGGGCCCTGTGACATCAGGGACGGCAGTTCGGGGAGTGGGGCCACCGTGGCCACCTCGTCGAGGACGCATGTCATTGGTGGGTCGAGCCGACCGGGGGATGACCCTTCGGCCATGCGCCGGCCGTGCTCGACCACGCTTGACACGAGTGCGGTGAGGAGCGGCATCGCACCCGGCCGGGAGCGCGGGTCCTCCCGCGGTTCTCCCACTACATAGAGCGTTCCCCGCTCGTTCACAAACGATTCCAGATCCAGTGCCTCACCTCGTCCAGGGCTGCAAGCATCCCTGATGTGAACGGAGTTGAGACCGGACAGCGCGTTGCGGACGATTCCCTGGGCGGTTTCGCGGCGCTCGGGGTGGGCGTGGAGCGTCGCCTCCAGCTCGCCGCTCCAGCCTGACGCGACATCGCGAGCGGTGCGCAGGATCCGTACCGCGTCGGCCGAGCCGGATCCCGCGGCCCAGCGGTGCAGTTGGCGAAAGGGCAGGCCGTCGACGGCGGCGGCGTGGAGCCAGCAGCGCAGGAGGGTCGCCGCGGCGTCGTCGGCGGTGATGTCGTGCGTGCGCAGCGGGGCGAGCAGGGCACGGGCGCGGGCCGTGGCGGTCGCAGGGTCCTCGCAGCCGCTGTGCGGGGCCCAGCGCAGCCGGTCGGGGGCGTCCACCAGGTGCTCGGGGTCGAAGAGGAGCACCGGCCCGAGCTTTGCGCGGACGCCTACGGTCTGCCGCCACGTCGCGGCCCCGGAGCAGGTGACCAGGACGGGTCCTTCGGCGTCGAGAACGGCCGACTGGACGGCGTGCGGGTGGTGGTCGCTGCGCGCACCGGTGAACAGCACGTAGGAGCCGACCAGTTGGCCCGGTGGAAGCCCGGCTTCGCCTGGACCCGTCCCCAACCGTGCTTCGTCCTCGGGCACTTTGCCGTTCGGCGCTTCGTTCGCCGGCTCCGTCGGCAGCGGCACGTCCGACCGCAGGTCATGGTGTTCGGGCACGGGCGTCGGCTCGGGTGCGGGGGGCTGCTGGCGGGGAACGACAGGTGCGGGCGGGGTGCTGTCCAGGATGGTGTGCCCGGCCCGGTGTGCCGGTACCGCGTTCGTGCGTGCCGCGCGCAGCGTGCGCGCCCGGCTCACCGTGCTGATGGCGAACCCGCCGAGGACCAGCAGGACCAGGAGCTCGCCGACGAAGATGCCCCAGAACAGCCCCGGACGCGGAAGGTCGCCCGCCGGGACCTGCGGCCAGGCGCCATGGACGTCGGTGGGCTTGACGACCAGTTCACGCATGGCCTGCGGGGTGCGGGTGAAGTGCAGGGCGTGCGGCCAGCGGCCGTGGGCGAGCAGGCCCGCGATGCCCGTTCCGGCCCACAGCAGCACGGTGATGCCCAGCAGGAAGCCGATGAGGAACAGCAGAAGGCCGTCCGGGATGCCTCCTTCCCTGCGGCTGCGTACGGGGGGCGTCGGGGTCGTCACCGTTTACGCCACCACGTCGTCGGCGAGCTGTTTGCTCAAGGACACCTCGGTCTCCGTACGGTTCGAGGAGGACTCCGTCATCGCGCGGTCGGTGTAGACCAGGGGGCGTTCGGCCTCGGTGATCAGGTGTTTGACGACCTGTACGTTGCCGTTGACGTCCCAGACCGCGATGCCGGGGGTGAGCGTCGGGATGATCTCCACCGCCCAGCGGGGCAGGCCCAGCACGCGGCCGGTGGCCCGGGCCTCGTCGGCCTTCTGGGCGTAGATCGTCCGGGTGGAGGCCATCTTGAGGATCGCGGCGGCCTCCTTGGCGGCGGCTCCGTCGACCACGTCGGACAGGTGGTGGACGACGGCGACGAAGGACAGACCGAGGCGTCGGCCGAACTTAAGCAGGCGCTGGAAGAGCTGGGCGACGAACGGGCTG
>CAYNNX010000723.1:0-2651 GCA_964398515.1 uncultured Streptantibioticus sp.
AGGACCAGCGCGTGGCTGGAGACCTCCATGGCGACCGCGTCGACGCCGCGTTCGCGCATGACGGCGAAAAGGGCCTGCAGGTCGGTGGCTTCGGGGGTGGTGCGCTCGGACTTGATGCGCTCGTCGCCGATGCGCATCTCGACGGTGCCGACGAGGCCGGTGGACTTCGCGGTCCGCAGGCCCCCCTCGACCAGGTAGGCGGTGGTGGTCTTGCCGGAGGTGCCCGTGATGCCGATCTGCAGCAGATCGCGGCCGGGCTCGTCGTAGATCCAGGCGGCCAGGGCGCCCATCTGCGAGCGCACGTCGTCCACGGTGAAGACGGGCAGACCGGTGGCGGCGGCCCGGTCGCGGCCCGCGGGGTCGGTCAGCACGGCGACGGCACCGCGTTCGGCGGCCTGGGCGGCGAAGTCCGCGCCGTGGAAGCGGGCGCCGGGCAGGGCCGCGTAGAGGTCGCCGGGGAGTACCGCCCGCGAGTCGTGGGTGATGCCGGTGACGGGGCTGCCTTCCCGGGGGGCCGCGGTGCCGAGTTGCCCGGCCAGCTCCGCGAGCGTTTTGGGGCGGACCCGGGTGGGGCGAGGGGGTCCCGGCTGTTTGCCCGGGCCGTCCTGCGCGTCGGAGGTGCCCCCGCGGTGCAGGGGGAGGGACTGATCAGCGTGTGGCACGGCCGTGAGGTTACCCGGCGTGTGGGTCTCGGGGCGAAAAGGGTCGGCATGCGGCTGTGGCGTGCGGCACATCGAACCGCGCTCCGCGGGGGTGGCGGGCGGGGCCGGGGTCCGCCCCCCTGGGCCGTGCGGCGGGGGTTTCGCCACCGATGTCACATCGTTGCCCGGATCGCTGCTCACGGCCGTCTCACCGCTTCCCTGGCTGGTTCTCTGGCTGGAATTCGACGGGGATCTGCGGGGCCGGCGCCCCGGAGGGCGGGACCTGCAGGGTCTTGAGCGCGAACTCCATGACCTGCTTGAAGACCGGGCCGCAGATCTGGCCGCCGAAGTAGCTGCCGACAGTGGGGTTCTGGATCACGCAGGAGACGGTGACGCGCGGCTGGTCGGCGGGGGCGAACCCCATGAACGAGGCGGTGTAGCCGCGGTACCGGCCGGTCCTCGGGTCCACCCGGTTGGCCGTACCGGTCTTGCCCGCCACCCGGTATCCGGGGATCCGCGCCTTGGTGCCGGTGCCCTGCTCGTCGCCGACGACGGACTCCAGCATCTGCGCCAGCGTCCTGGCGGTCTGCTCGCCGACCACGCGGGTGCGCCGGGGCGCCGGAGCCGGGGTGAACCGGCCGTCGGGCCCGGTGGTGCCCTTGACCAGGGCCGGCTGGATCCGTACGCCGCCGCCCGCGATCGTGGAGTAGATCGAGGTGGCCTGGACCGCGTTGACCGACAGCCCCTGGCCGAACGGGATGGTGTACTGCTGCGAGGTGCTCCACTGCTGCGGCCTGGCCAGGATGCCGGGGGTCTCGCCGGGGAAGCGGAGCCCGGTCGGGTCGCCGATGCCGAACTTCTTCAGATAGGAGTAGAGCACCTGGTCGGACTGGCCCTGCGTCTTCCCGAGCTGGCCGGTGGCGAGGATGGTGCCGATGTTGCTGGACTTGGCCAGGACGCCGTTGAGCGTCAGGTCCCAGGTGCCGTGGTCCACGTCGTCGTGGAAGACCCGGTCGCCGCGTTGCAGGGTCCCGGGGACCACGACGTGGGTCAGCGGGGTCGCCACGCCCTCGTCGAGCACGGCGGCCATCGACATCAGCTTGCTCACACTGCCGGGCTCGTAGGCGTCCTGCAGGGCGGCGTTGCCGAGCGCGGCCGGGTCGGCGTGGCCGATGTCGTTCGGGTCAAAGCCGGGGGCGTCGGCCATGGCCAGGATCTGGCCGTTGCGGACGTCCTGCACGACGACGTAGCCGCGGTCGGCCCGGGAGGCCCGCACCTGCTCGCTGATGGCGCTCTGCGCCGCCCACTGGATGTCCCGGTCGATGGTGAGCTCGACGTTCGCCCCCGGCACGGCGGGGCGCTGCTGGGCCCCGGCGGGAAACTGCTGGGCGCCGGACTGGGCGAGGGTCATCGTGCCGGGCCGCCCGGCGAGTTCGCTGTCGAGCCCGGCCTCCAGGCCGCCGGCGCCCCTGTTCTCGCCGTTGACGAAGCCGATGACGCCGGCCGCCAGGTCGCCGCCCGGGTAGACGCGTTTGCTGGTGCTCTGGGCCAGGACCCCGGCGAGCAGCCCGGGCGCCCCGTGCCGGGCGGCCTGGGCGGCGAGGGTCGCCTTGAGGTCCTTGATCTGCTTCCACACCTGCGGGCTCTGCCGCCGGGCGAGGACGACGTAGCGGGACTTCGGCGTCGACAGCCTGCGCGCGATCTCCGCCTCGTCGACGCCGATGATCGGCGCCAGCAGTTGCGCGGCCTGCTGCGGTGCGCCGGCGGTCTTGGCCTGCTGCGGGGTGAACAGGTACGGGTCGGCGGTGATGTCGTAGGCGTCCACGCTGGTCGCCAGCGGTACGCCCGAGCGGTCGGTGATGTCGCCGCGCACGGCGGCGATCTCGACCGGCTGGTAGCGGTTGACGTCGGCCTTGGCGGCGTACGCGGAGGCGTCGACGACCTGCACCTGGAACAGGCGTACGGCGAAGGCCAGCAGCACGAGCGTGAGCAGGACCGCGACCAGCCGCA
>CAYNNX010000724.1:0-2640 GCA_964398515.1 uncultured Streptantibioticus sp.
GTGTGGACGACGCCGTCACCGTCCCGGTGCTGCGCGCCGACCGCCCAGAGCCGCAGGCAGTCGTCACCGCGCTCGGACAGCTCCACGTGCACGGAGTCTCCCCGGACTGGCACGCGTTCTTCCCCGGCGCGCGGACCGTCGACCTGCCCACCTACGCCTTCCAGCGTGAACGCTACTGGCTCGACGCCCCCGCCTCGGTCGGCGACATGCGTGCCGTGGGTCAGGGCGAGGCCGGACACCCCCTGCTCGGTGCCGCCGTGTCGCTGGCCGATGGTGACGGGCAACTGCTCACCGGCCGACTCTCGTTGCACACGCACCCGTGGCTGGCGGATCACGCCGTGAACGGGGTCGTCCTGCTGCCCGGTACCGCGTTCGTCGAGCTGGCCCTCACCGCGGCCGACGCCGTGGGCTGCGACCTGCTGGAGGAGCTGACGCTGGAGGCACCGCTGCGTGTGCCCGAGCGTGGAGGCGTCGCCCTGCAGGTAGGTGTCGGCGCCGCCGACGACTCGGGCCGCAGGCCGCTGACCGTGCACTCGCGGATCGATGACGGGGACGCGTACGAGGCCGAACGGACCTGGGTGCGGCACGCCTCCGGCTCGCTGTCCGTCGCCACGGGCCCGGTGGACGACTCGCTCGCCACGTGGCCGCCCGTGGGTGCGGAGCCGGCCGACGTCGATGGCGTCTACGAGCGACTCGCGGGCATGGCCCTCGACTACGGCCCCGCCTTTCAGGGGCTGCGTGCCGCGTGGCGCAGCGGAGACGACTTCTTCGCCGAGGTGGAACTGTCCGGGACGGAGCGTGCGGGCGCGGGTGCGTACGGACTGCACCCCGCGCTGTTCGACGCCGCCCTGCACACCGTGTGGCTGGGCGCGGTCGAACCCGACGCCGGGACCGGGCACGGGCTGCTGCCGTTCGCCTGGAGCGGCGTACGCCTCACCGGCACCGGGGCTGCCACCCTGCGGGTGAAGGTTTCGCGCGCGGGCACCACCACGGTCTCGCTGGTACTGGCCGACGGCACCGGAGAGCCGGTCGCGCGTATCGAGTCGCTGACCTTGCGCCCGGTCCCCGCCGGGCAGTTGCGCGGTGGTTCCGGGGACGGCGACTCACTGTTCGTCCTGGAGCGGACGCCGCTCGCCCTGCCGTCCGCCGCGGACGGCACCAGGATCGAGACGTACGAGGACATCGCATCACTGCGGGCCGCGGACCCGGTGCCGGACGCCGACGCCGTGGTCGTGCCGTGCCCGACGGGAACCGGCGCGGACACCGCCGCCCGGGTTCGCGAGGTCGCCAACACCGTGCTGGAACTGGTGCAGTGGTGGCTGGCCGAGGATCGTCCGTCCCGTCTTGTGCTGGTGACCCGTACCGGAGACCTGAACCAGTCGGCGGTGCGCGGGCTGTTGCACTCGGCGCAGAGCGAGAACCCGGGCCGTCTCGTGCTCGTCGAAGCCGACGAGGGCGCCGACCTCGTCGGGCTGCTGCCCGGCCTGCTTGCCTCCGGTGAGCCGCAGGCCGAGGTGCGCGGGGGCGAGGTCCGGGTGCCGCGACTGGCCCGTATCGCTGTGCCGGACACGGAACCGGAGCTTCCCGAACTCGGTTCCGGCACCGTGCTGTTGACCGGTGCCTCGGGCGGGCTGGGACGGGTCTTCGCCCGGCACCTCGTCGCTCGGCACCGCGTGCGCAGCCTGCTCCTGGTCAGCCGCCGGGGCGGGGACGCGCCCGGTGCTGCCGAACTCGCTGCCGAGCTGAGCATGCAGGGCGCCGACGTCACCTGGGCCGCCTGCGACGTGGCCGACCGCGACGCTGTCCGCGAACTCCTCGCGGACCGACGGGTGTCCGCAGTCGTCCACACGGCGGGCGTCCTGGACGACGGAGTCGTCGGCGCGCTGACTCCCCAGCGCCTGGACGACGTGTTCCGTCCAAAGGTCGACGCGGCGCTGAACCTGCACGAACTTGCCGGTGACCTGTCCGCGTTCGTGCTCTTCTCCTCGGTGGCGGGCACCGTTGGCACGCCGGGCCAGGGCAACTACGCCGCCGCCAACACCTTCCTCGACGCCCTCGCCGAGCACCGCCGGGAGCGAGGGCTGCCCGCCACTTCGCTGGCCTGGGGTCTGTGGGCGCAGGACAGCGACAGCGCGATGACCGGCAGCCTCGACCACACCGATCTCACACGCATCAAGCGCATGGGGCTGGCCGCGATCCCGACGGCCGAGGGCCTGTGGATGTTCGACGCGGGCCTCGCCTCCGGGCGCGCGACCGTCGTCCCGATCCGGCTCGACACCTCCGCCTTCCGGGACGGACAGGGGCAGCCCGTACCGTCCGTACTGCGCGGCCTGGTCCGGGTCGCCCCGGCCCGGCGCACCGCAGCGGCGGCCAGGGCGGCCTCGTCCTCCCTGGGACAGCGGCTGGCCGGGCTGCCCGAGGCCGAGCGCGAGCAGACGGTGCTGGACCTGGTGCGTACCGAGGTGGCCGCCGTGCTCGGGCACGCCGACGTTCAATCGGTCGGCGCGGACGACTCGTTCAATGACATCGGCTTCGACTCGCTGACCGCCGTCGAACTGCGTAACCGACTGAACGAGGCCGTCGGCCTGCGGCTCCCCGCCACGCTGATCTTCGACTACCCGAGCCCGCTCGCCCTCGCCC
>CAYNNX010000725.1:0-2639 GCA_964398515.1 uncultured Streptantibioticus sp.
CTGGGGTCGGGCATGGTCAGGGGGCCTTACGCTCGTTCAGCGAATCGGGCGGGGCGGAGCCCTGCCCGGTGAATCCGGCCGATGGGCCCCCTGGCCTTGCCCGACGCGGGCCCCGGTCCGGGGAGGTGGGTAAAGCCGTGGAGGCCGTCCGCCCCAGCCACAACCCTCGCCCCGGGACAGCGTGCTCGTCGCGCGCGGTGCTCAAGGCGCGTGGTGGCCGGGCGGCTGGCCGACCGGACGGGACCGGCGGCCACGCCGCATGCCCGGCCGGGGCGGCAAGGCCGCCCGGCGCGCCGCAGGCGCGCCCTTGAGTAAGTGAAGCCAGCTTTCGACACTTCGGCCCCGGTCACTGCTCGGTCACCTGGTGCGCACTGCGGGGGCGGTCCGGTTTCCTCACGACTTTCGTCACACGTGACGCCCGGTCCGGCACCATAGCGCTCGGCTCGACGGTCGGGGCAACGGACGGCCGGGGAACGTCGCGCGGCTTCGGTGAGCGACGGCTATTCGCGGCTCGCCATTTCATCCGCCTTTGGTGCCATTATTCGGATGCTTTTCCTCAACGCCGCGCGCTACGATTTTCAGAACGCGGCACAACCGCTTCATGAAAAGGAGTTGCCATGGAGATTCGCGAACTACTGCTCACTCCCAGGCTTCTGAGGGTGCCTTATGAATGCCTCGCCGGAGGACGATTCCCGCCTCGCCAAGAGGCGGGTTATGAGCCGTGAAGACTGGCTGCGCCATCATGTCGCCCGGGCTCCGAAGATCACGCCGGAGCAGTGGCGCAAAACACGGGCCATTCTTCGCAATGCCGACGGCAGTCTAGATCAATAGTTCATTCCGACAGCACAGAGCCCCGATGGACCGTAGCCGACCATCGGGGCTCTGTGCTGCTCGTCGCCTACTGCGGCAAAGGTTTCCACACCGGCACGATCGAGGTGTGATCCCGTCCCCGTCCCTTGATCGTGTTGGGGTAGACCATGACGGCTTGCAGGTACTGGCCGAGGATGGCTCGCCGACCCGGGATGGTGGCGGCTTTCCAGTCCGCACGTACCTGCTCGGGCGTCTTGAGCCGTTGTGCCCTGGCGGCTTCGGCGCGGCGGGCCTTGCCGAGGCTGGCGATCAACTTCTTCTCCTGTGTCTCCAGGCCGGGGACGACGGCGAAGAATGATTCGGGACTGACTGTTCCGTCACGCATTCCGTTGCGCATGGCCGTCAACCGCTTCTGTACATCCGCGAGTTTGGCCGCGTCGGGGTGTTCGCCTTGCTGCTCGGGGAGTTGACTTTCTTCGGTGGGCTGGTTCTTCTCCAGGTGGAGGAATAGCAGGTCCTCTATGAGCTTGTCCAGCCAAGGCATGTCACGCTGACTGTTTCCGCAACCGCCCAGGTTCTTGCCGGGGCATTTATAGATCGTATGGGGGAGCTTGGTGCGTCGTTGCTTGGTGGCGATGCCGACCATGGCCCGTCCACACGGCGTCCCGTCCTCCTTGGGCCGCGAGCATCGCAGAAGGCCCGACAGCAGGTATTTCCTGGTTCCCTGCGGAGTGAATTCCACCCCTTCGTGGCGGTGCTCGTATTCTGCGACGAACGCCTCCCACTCCTCGATCGAAACAATGGCATCCCAGTCCCCGCGGATGTAGGCGCCGTTCCCGTCACGCAAGGCGAGATCCCTCGGAGACTTGAACGTCTTCGCGTCCTCCTGCGCAGTGGCGGACTCCTCGGCGGCCTCCTCGTCCGGCTCAGGGCCGTCGGCCGGTCGCATGCTGCCCCGGTAGACGACCAGACCCGCAACCCGTGGCGAGAGCAGCATGTTCCGGATCGTCGTGAGATACCACTGACCCCCGCTGACCGGAGGGATGCCCGACTCCTTGAACATCCCCGTCAGGCTCGACCAGTTCCCGCCTGCGGTGTAGGAGAGAATGCCCCGCCGCACCAAGGCGGCTTCAGCGGGCTCCAGCGTTCCACCATCGCTTTTCCAGCCGAAAGCACGCGTCGTCGGCCGGTTCCTCCCCTCCTGTGCGCGCTGGAGCTTCTGACGGGAGACCCGGCGGGCGGTGTCGGCGCTGCTCTTGTTCGCCATGGCCACCAGGACCCGGGCCATGGTCTTGCCGTTGTCCGTCATCAGGTCCAGTGAGCCCGTGACCCCCACAACGGGTCGCTTGAAGTGGTCCACGAGGTCGATCAGGTCCTCAAGATCACGAGGTTGCCGCGCCAGTCGATCAAGGTCGTAGACGATGATCCCGTCGATCACCCCGTCCTCGTAGTCCTGGAGCATCTGCCGGAACTCAGGCCGCATCACGCGCCACACACTGCGGCCGTTGGGGAGTGTGATCCGCTTGCGCTTATAGGCGCTGGTGTCGTTCTCCTCGTAGACCCTGCCGATCTTCCACCCGAGGCGCTCGGCTAACGCCTCCACGTCTTCCTTCTGCCGAGCAACCCCCTTCTCCTCACCTGACGGGTCATCAGAGATGCGGACGTAACTGCCTGCCTGCCGGGGCTTCCGGCTCCGCGAAGTAGCCATGCTGAGAGCGTAGTTCTGGAAGTAGCGAGCTCCGAGGTCAACAGCTCGGCGCGGCCGAGGAGTTCCCCGAGACCGTGCGCGGTCAGCGCGGCGCGCAGAGCGGCCCGGGCGATCCCGGGAC
>CAYNNX010000726.1:0-2635 GCA_964398515.1 uncultured Streptantibioticus sp.
GGTCAAGCCCTACATGCTGCTGCAGTACGGGCGGATCCTCGACCCGAAGAGCGCCAGCGACGCCGCCGCGTACAAGGTCCACCTGAAGTGGGTCAGCGGCGGATACAACCCGCAGCCCGCCGGAGCGAGCGCCTGCGACAACCTCTCCGGAATCGCCAAGGACTACTGCCACGCACCGGCCGGAGGAAGCGGCGATTCGTGCGCCAACGTCCCTGAGCCGGCCCGGAGTCTGTGCCAACCCGCCGACAGCCAGGCGAAACAGCCCGACGACCCGTGCCGCGACGTGATCGGGCTGGTCAAACAAGCCTGCGAGAAGGACGCGCACAAGAACGATCCGCCCACCGACCCGTGTCAGAAGATCAAAGGTCCTGCTCAGGCCATCTGCGAGGGACCCAGCAGCCAGCAGAACAAGGGGCTGGTCGACGAGCTCACCGGGCCCGGCGATCCGCAGTTCGCCGCCTTCACCAAGGACTTGTCGAAGGCCGGAGACACCGGCGCGGCCGCGGCCACCTACGCCAACAACCCCACCTGGGACCGCGTCGGCGCTGCCCTCCTGCTGCTGATCGCCGTGTTCGTCATCGCCCTCATGGTCTGCTCCATGTCGCTGGTGCTGCTCGGCACGCAAGGCGCGGACGTCGCCGCGACCGCTGGAGGCGGGATGGCGTTCGTCTGGTCGATGCTGCCGGGCCCCAACCGCAGCGCCCTGTGGAAGTGGCTGTCGATCTTCGCCGTCTCCGAGTTGGTCATGTTCGGCACCGCGATGGCGATCCCGCTGTTCGGCATCGCCACCGACGCCCTGCTCACCAACGGTCCGCAGCTGATGGTCGAGCGCCTGCTGCTGCTCGATGCCCTCGCGGTGGCCGGGCTGGCCTTCCACCGCCGCCTGTTGGCCGGAGCGAAGAGCTTCGGCGAGCGCATGGCGATGCGCATGCGCTACGCGAAGATCGGCGGCACGCACCTGCCCGGCGACACATCCGAGATCGGCGCGGCGCTGGCGATGAGCTCGGCCGGAGGCATCGCAGGGAACGCGGGCATGCTCGGCGGCGGATCCGCTGCGCACGCTCTGCTGGGCCGCCGGCTGGGCGTGTTGTCGAACCTGGCCGCGCTCAGCGACGGCACCGGGATGCCGATGGACCCGGGCCGGCTTCTGGGCGATGCGCTGGCTGAAGGACGCCGTGGCTGGGCCCCGGTCGGCCTGGCGCTGCGGGGCGCCTACGGTGCGCTGATCGGCCGCAGGCCCGACGACGACGCCCTGGCCGCCCTGCGCAAGCCGCTCGGCCCCGGCCCCGGCGGGGACGACGACGGAGCGGCGGCGAGCGCCGATGACCTGAAGGTCAACAAGAAGACCGGTGAGATCCTCCACGACCCGCAGCGTGACCGGCCGCTGCTCGGCACCCGGCTGTATAACCGGGCGGTGCGCTACCGCGGCGCCAGGGTCGCGATGCGCGCCGGCCGCTTCGCCTACGGCGCCACCTTCGGTCTGCCGCGGAATCTCAAGACCGGCCGTGGCAAGGCCTCCCAGTTCACCCAGGACGCGGCGACCCAGCTGAAGGTGGCCGCGAACCAGGTCCGCGAGGACGCCGGACAGTGGTCGAACGCGGCCCGCGCGGCCGGTCAGCGGGTCGATCACCTCGGCCAGAAGACGCACACCGCGTGGACCGTCCACGGCGCGCCCGCGGTGAAGAAGGCCGCCACCGGTGCCGCCGGTGCCGCCGCCGGGGCCGCCATCTACGTCTCGCCCACCCACGCCACTGCCGACACCCCGCCTGCGGCCAGTACGCAGCAGCAGGGCCCGAGCGACTACGCCCGGCAGAGGGTCTTCGACGCCCTGATGCGCGCCCAGCGCACTGCCCAAGGCGGTGATGACGGGTGAAGCGGTGGCGGAAGCTCGGCTGCCTGGGAGTGTTCTTGCTGTTCACCGCGGTGTGCTGCGCAGGCCCGCTCGACGGGCTGATGTCGGCGGCCAACTCGGCCGCTGGCGCACAGGTCTCGGGCGCGGCGGTGGGGATCCCCGACCGGTTGATGGCCGCCTACCGGAACGCGGCCGCGCAGGTGACCGGGTATGTCCCCGGATGCCGCGGCATGCGCTGGCAGATCCTGGCCGCCATCGCCGAGGTCGAGTCCAACCAGGCGGCCGGGCACACCATCGCGGCCGACGGCCAGATCACCCCGCGCATCCTCGGTCCGCGGCTGGACGGCTCCGGCCAGGGCGGCAATGACACGCCCGTCTACGACACCGACCACGGCACCTGGGACGGCGACACCGTCTATGACCGGGCCATCGGCCCCTTCCAGCTGCTGCCGTCCACGTTCCGTCAGTACGGCAAGCGCGCCTCGGGTGACGGTCAGGCCCCTGACCCGTTCAACGCCGATGACGCCGCGCTGACCGCCGCGGTCTACCTGTGCGGACAGGGCCGGAACCTCAATGACCGTGACCAGCTCCGCAGCGCGGTCTACGCGTACAACGCCTCCGGCGCGTACGTGGATGAGGTCCTCGGCTGGATCGACCGGTACGACGCGACGGCGAACGTGTCGTTGAGCGGGTTCACCGGCTCGGTGCGCACGGTGCTGGCGGCCGCGCTGGCCCAGCAGGGCGTCCCCTACTCCTGGGGCGGCGGAGGACCGAAGGGCCCAT
>CAYNNX010000727.1:0-2634 GCA_964398515.1 uncultured Streptantibioticus sp.
CGGCGTCGCCGTAGACCAGGTGCTCGTAGATCTCGTCGGTCAGCACCCACAGGCCCTTCTCATGGGCCCAGCGGCCGATCTCGGCGACCTGCTCGCGGGGGTAGACCGCGCCCGTCGGGTTGGACGGGGAGACGAACAGCAGCACCTTGGTGCGCTCGGTCAGCGCCGCCTCGAGCTGGTCGAGGGAGACCCGGTAGCCGGCGGTCTCGTCGGCGACGACCTCCACCGGCACGCCGCCGGCCAGCCGGATCGACTCCGGATAGGTGGTCCAGTACGGTGCCGGGACGATCACCTCGTCGCCCGGGTCGAGGATGGCGGCGAAGGCCTCGTAGATCGCCTGCTTGCCGCCGTTGGTCACCAGCACCTGCGAGGCGTCCACCTCGTAGCCGGAGTCCCGCAGCGTCTTGGCGGCGATGGCCTGCTTGAGCTCGGGCAGGCCGCCGGCCGGGCTGTAGCGGTGGTACTTGGGGTTGTGGCAGGCCTGCGCCGCCGCCTCGACGATGTAGTCGGGCGTGGGGAAGTCCGGCTCGCCCGCGCCGAAGCCGATGACCGGTCGGCCGGCGGCCTTGAGGGCCTTCGCCTTCGCGTCGACGGCCAGGGTGGCGGATTCGGAGATCGAGCCGACGCGGGCGGAGACCCGGCGCTCGGTCGGTGGCTGTACAGGGGGAGTGGCTGCGGTCATGACTGCCATCGTCGCAGACACCGGTGGACCCCGTCAGGGGGGTTTCGGCAGCCGTCACCCGTGCGCCCGGCGGTGCGCGGCCCCGCGGGCGGCGGCGCACCGCCGGGCTTCCCGTTCGACGCCCGGCCTGCGAACCCGTACACTCTTCCCTCGTGGTCCCCTCCGGCGGATCAGTGCTGCGTGCCCTGCGCGACGGTTCTGATGCGGTACGTTGGGGGAAACAAAGGGTCGTAGCTCAATTGGTAGAGCACTGGTCTCCAAAACCAGCGGTTGGGGGTTCAAGTCCCTCCGGCCCTGCTACACGCATCGCCACCACGGGTGCGTGCACGTGTACGTAGCGAACTGCCGTTAGAAAAGCACCACCGCCGTGCGGCTCAACCGGGCGCGGCACGGCCATGACCCGGATTCAGGTGAGGACGAGTGACGGAAGCCTTGGGCTCCACCGCGACGCCTGAAAGTGGTCGACCCGAGAACGCGGCCGACGAAGCGCTCGATCTGAAGGCGAAGAAGAAGCGCGGCGGAAAGCGCGGCAAGAAGGGACCGTTCGCGAGGATCGGTCTCTTCCACCGGCAGATCATCGCCGAACTGCGGAAGGTCGTCTGGCCCAGCCGCAGCGATCTCATGTCGTACACCTCCGTGGTGATCTTCTTCGTCGCGGTCATGATCGGTATCGTGACCGTGATCGACTGGGGGTTCTCGTCCCTCGTGAAGTACGTCTTCGGCTGAGACCCCGCGAAGGACGCCCCGGCGCCCGCGCATGTTCCACCCATTGAAGCCAGGAAGAAGCAGCCATCGTGTCTGACCCGAACCTGTACGACGCCGACGAGACCGCAGCGGCGGCGGAGGCCGACGCGGCCGCTTCGGCCGAGGTCGAGGGCGACGACACCGCGCGTGAGGCCGTGGAGCCCGACGCCGAGGAGACCGCCGCCGGTGAGAGCGCCGAGGAAGGCGCGGTGAGCGAGGCAGGCGAGCAGGAGGCCGAGGAGGCCGAGGCCGAGCCGGAGGCGCCCCCGGAGCCCGTCGACCCGGTCGCCGCCTTCCGCGAGGAACTGCGCTCCCTGCCCGGTGACTGGTATGTGATCCACACCTACGCCGGGTACGAGAACCGGGTGAAGGCCAACCTGGAGCAGCGCGCGGTCTCCCTCAACGTCGAGGAGTACATCTACCAGGCCGAGGTGCCGCAGGAAGAGGTCGTCCAGATCAAGAACGGCGACCGCCGCACCGTGAAGCAGAACAAGCTCCCCGGTTACGTGCTCGTCCGCATGGACCTGACCAACGAGTCCTGGGGTGTCGTCCGCAACACCCCCGGTGTCACCGGCTTCGTCGGCAACGCCTACGACCCCTACCCGCTCACCCTGGACGAGGTCGTCAAGATGCTCGCCCCGGAGGTCGAGGAGCAGGCGGCCGCCGCCGAGGGCGGCGAGGCCGCGCCGAAGAAGAAGGTCGAGGTCCAGGTGCTGGACTTCGAGGTCGGCGACTCGGTGACGGTGACCGACGGCCCCTTCGCGACCCTGCAGGCGACGATCAACGAGATCAACGCCGACTCGAAGAAGGTCAAGGGCCTGGTCGAGATCTTCGGCCGCGAGACCCCGGTCGAGCTCTCCTTCGACCAGATCCAGAAGAACTAGCAGAACCGACCGGCTCCGGCTGCCCGGTTCCCATCGCTTCCGTCCAGGTCAGATCGGCTTCTGCGGCCGGTCTGACCTGCTCGGTTTCAGGCCGCGCGGCGGTACCCGTTATCGTTGTGCGGTATGCCTGCTCGCAGGCATGAATCACTCTCGATTCAGGACCCGGAGAGAGCAATGCCTCCCAAGAAGAAGAAGGTCACGGGGCTTATCAAGCTCCAGATCCATGCCGGCGCCGCCAACCCGGCTCCTCCGGTCGGCCCGGCGCTGGGTCATCACTGCGTCAACATCATGGAGTTAGGCTAGGCCTACAACGCCGCGACCGAG
>CAYNNX010000728.1:0-2612 GCA_964398515.1 uncultured Streptantibioticus sp.
GAGGCGGTGTCCGCGCATCCGGCGCGGCATCCGGCACGACACCCGGGCAGGAGGCGGCCGTGCTGACCGAGACCGTGTGCGTCGCGTTGTCCGGTGCGGGACTCGCGATCGCCGTGCTGACGGCCTGGCGCCGTCGCTTCCTGGCCGCGACGCGCGCCGCCGCCGTGGCCCTGCTGCCCATAGGGCTCTATCTGACCGGGTTGCTCACGCTGGTCGGCAGGGTCGGCAGGGCGATCGGCTCCTGGGGCGCCGGTCTGGTCCTCAGGCCGTCGGTCTGGCTGGGCTTCGCCGTGCTCGCCGTCTCGGTGGTCCTCTACGCCGCGGCACGCCTGGCCGCGGGACGCTCCGGCGGCGGCCGTGCGGCCCGCAAGGCAGCCCGCGCGGCGGAAGGGGGCACGCAGGTGGGGGCGGGTCCCGCCGCCGAGCTCGGCGGCGGACGGCGGGCCGCCGCCCCGACGACCGCCACCGCCCGGCAGCCGAAGCGGGGCAAGCGCGACGCGGACGACCCGCTGTCGGAGTTCGGGGACATCGAGGAGATCCTCCGCAAGCGCGGGATATAGGCGGGATGCAGGCGGCTGGTGGGGAGGTCCCGCCGCGATGGCCGGAACCACCCGCGTGGTGGGCGTGTTGACCGCCGAGCGGCGCCGGTACTACGTCATGATCGTCGCGGTTGCCGCTCAACTCCCGTATGCCGTCGGTGTGTTGGCCCGAGGCAGGGCGTACGGTTGTACGAGCTCGCCGCCTGCCGAGTGATCCACGACCTTCCTTGAGGCCGCACACCAGATGAACGACGAGTCCCGCGGGTGCCTGTTCGCGCTCTCCCAGCCGCCGCTCATGCTGTTCCTCGGTGTGATCGGCACGCTGCTGTTCTTCGGGGCGTGCTACGACCTCTTCCTGCTGTGACGGCGTTTCCCGCCGTTGCGCCTCAGCCCGCCGCCTCGCGGCGGCGGGCGCGGTAGGCGGCCACGTGCAGCCGGTTGCCGCAGGTGCGGCTGTCGCAGTAGCGGCGGGAGCGGTTGCGGGACAGGTCGACGAAGGCGCGCCGGCAGTCGGGCGCGGCACAGCGCCGCAGCCGCTCGCTCTCGCCGTCCACCACCAGGAACGCGAGCGCCATGCCGCCGTCCGCCGCCAGGTGCTCCGCGAGCGAGGCGCCCGGCGCGAAGTAGTGGACGTGCCAGTCGTAGCTGTCGTGGTCGGTCAGCCGCGGTGTGGTGCCCGCCTCGGCGACCAGGGTGTTGATCAGATCGGCGGCGGCCCGGGTGCCCGGCGTCGTGAAGACCTCGGCGAAACGTTCCCTTACACGCCGTACGGCCGCCAGATCGGCCTCGCCGAGGCGGTCCACGTCGCTGAGCCGGTTGCGGGACACGAAGCGGCGCAGCGCGTCGAGATCGGCGAGGCCCTCGCGGCCCTCGCAGTCCGGTGCGGTGTTGAGCAGGTCCACCACGCAGTCGAGGGCGCACCGGGTGTCGTGGTTGATCGGCACTGCTTCGCTCCCTGGCCGGGGTCGGCGGCGACGGACCGGAAGGGGGCGGCCCCCCGGTTTGTCGGGTGACTCTAGCGCGCGTGATCCCGGTTCCGGGCCGTGGAGCGCGTCGGCGGGGTGTGAAGCGGCGAAGCGGCCCGGCGCCGTCGGGCCCTGCGGCCGGACAGGCCGAACACGGGAACGCCGCCGCCGCACAATCGTGCGGCGGCGGCGTTCCGGCAGGCGTGGATCGGGTCCGCGTCATCCCCCCGAGACAGGACGGCCGCGGACGGCGTAT
The DNA here is from genome assembly GCA_964398515.1 of uncultured Streptantibioticus sp. Taxonomy (GTDB): domain Bacteria; phylum Actinomycetota; class Actinomycetes; order Streptomycetales; family Streptomycetaceae; genus CAYNNX01. Next base: position 1,761 of record CAYNNX010000728.1, read on the forward strand.
GGGGGCCTAGCTCTCCGCCAGGATGTGGGAGAGCTCCGTGTCGAGGTCGAAGTGCCGGTGTTCCGTGCCGGGGGGCACGGCGGCATCCGTGCGCTTCAGGAACGACTCCAGAGCCCGCGCCGGGGCCTCCAGCAGCGCCTCGCCCTCCGGGGAGCTGAGGGCGATGCAGACGACGCCCTGGCCGTGGCTCCGGGAGGGCCAGACGCGGACGTCGCCGGTGCCCGTGGGCCGGTGGAGACCCTCCGCGAGCAGGTCGCGGGCGAACACCCACTCGACCGTCTCTTCGGCACCGGTGTGGAAAGTGGCGTGCACGGCGTAGGGATCGGCCGTGTCGTACCGCAGGCCCGCGGGCACGGGCAGTGAGGATTCGCTCGACACAACGAGGCGCAGGTGCAGCTCGCAGCTGACCGTGGTGTTCATAAGCGCCAGGGCCTTTCGCTCAGTGTGCGCTCGGGGGATTCGCACGTCGGCGAAATCGACATGCCACCTGCGAGGACGTTGTAAACCCCTCTGACTGGTTTGTGAGGCTTCTGGTACTTCGTTCGGACCAGTGCCGGACCGCCTGCCTCGGCTGATCCGGTGACCGGAATCGAAGCCGGGGAAAGCATCGCGCCGACTACGCAGCGTATCCGAATCGACACGCTGGACGGGGTGAGCCTGCCGCCGCGGCGGCGGGTGGTCAAGAGGCCCCCCTGACATGCGGTAATGTTGTCCGCGCGCCGGGGCGATTAGCTCAGTGGGAGAGCGCTTCGTTCACACCGAAGAGGTCACTGGTTCGAACCCAGTATCGCCCACCGGAACGAGGGCGGGGTGTGCTCGCGGAAGTGAGCACACCCCGCCCTCGTCGCTTTC
>CAYNNX010000729.1:0-2611 GCA_964398515.1 uncultured Streptantibioticus sp.
CTGCCTCCGCCAGTTGCGGGGTACCCCGCTGAGGTGTGCCCGGCCCGGTGGCGGAGCGGCGGTTGCGGGGTGCGTCACTGTCGTGCGTCCAGCCCATACCCGGACGTGTGCCCCGCCAGAAGGTCGATAACCGCCCGCGCGCCCCCCAATTGGCCTATGCGGCAGGCATGTGGCCGTTCGACGGACAAGTGTTCAGGAACCGGATACTCCGCGCACCGGTCCGGTCACCGTACAGTCACCGGCATGCCGTCACCGGTCGGGCTCGGGGTCCTTCAGCCAGTTGACGAGTTCCGCGGAGAACGCCACCGGGTCCTCCTCGTGCGGGAAGTGGCCCAGGCCGTCGAAGAGCCGCCAGCGGTAGGGGGCTTCGACGTACTCCCCCGAGCCGGCCGCGCTGCGGATGCGCATCACCGGGTCGAGCGAGCCGTGCAGATGCAGCGTCGGCACGCGCACCGGGCGCTTCATCCGGCGGTAGAACTGCACCCCGTCGGGGCGGCCCATGGAGCGCACCAGCCAGCGGTACGGCTCGATCGAGCAGTGCGCGGTCGAGGGGATCAGCATCGCACGCCGGTAGGCGTCCACGGCGTCGTCGTCCAGGGGTCGCGGCCCCGACCACTCCCGGACCATCCGGCCCACCAGCGCCGCGTCGTCCGCCACCAGCCGCCGCTCGGGGATCCAGGGCCGCTGGAACCCCCAGATGTAGGAGCTGTCGGCGGACTGCCGGAAGTCCGCGAGCATCGCCGACCGCCAGCGCCGTGGATGCGGCATCGAGCAGATCGCGAGCCGGCGCACCAGCTTCGGGCGCATCGCGGCGGCGGTCCAGGCGAGATAGCCGCCGAGGTCGTGGCCGACGAGGGCCGCGTCGGGCTCGCCCAGGGAACGGATCACCCCGGTGACGTCGAGGGCGAGGTTGCCGGGGTCGTAGCCGCGGGGGGTGCGGTCGCTGCCGCCGACGCCGCGCAGGTCCATCGCGACCGCGCGGAACCCGGCCTCGGCCAGCGCGGTCAGCTGATGCCGCCAGGTCCACCAGAACTGCGGGAAGCCGTGCACCAGCAGGACCAGCGGACCGTCGCCGGCCTCGGCGATGTGGAACCGGGCGCCGTTGGCGGCGACATCCCGATGCGTCCAGGGGCCCTCGATGCGCACACCCGACCAGTCAACGTCCGTCATGTCCGAGAGATTGTCACAATCAGCGCGCCGCTGCCTGGCCGACGGAGGTACGCGTGTCCGACGGCGCCGCCGGACGCGGATGCGGTTTGACGCCCTGGAGCACCGCCGCGGTCTGCTTGGCCGAGGCGATCGTCCGCTCCGGCTTCTTGACCTTCTTGAACTTGGCCATCGCGAACAGCCCGAGGATCCCGGCGAGCGCCAGGTACGACCCGCCCACGATCAGGAACGACCAGGCCAGGCCGAGGCCCAGGTTGTGGATGCCGTAGGCGGCGGCGAAGCTCAGCACGGGCAGCGCGAACAGGGCGATGAACCCGGCCGCCGCGAACGCGCCGCCGCCGATCCCCGCGCGCTTGGCGTCCAGCCGCAGCTCGGCCTTGGCGAGGGCGATCTCGTCGTGTACGAGTGCGGACATCTCGGCCGTGGCATGGGCGACCAACTGGCCGAGGCTCTGCTCGTCCGCCTGGTCGGCTGCGCTCATCGCGTCCTCCGTCGTCTTCGGTGGGTGACCACTGCCCGCCGCCGCTGGGCGCCGCCGCGTGGTCACCGCTCGGTGCGTGCGGTTGCGTATGTCTCGATCATGCCCGACCATCCTCCCCGTTCGCGCCACTGCGGGCCACTTCCGCCGGATCTGCGAGGTCGCGGTCCCGCCTTCCGGCCGGGATCGGCGGGGTCCGGGGCGCGGTTGCGTTCGGCACGGCGAGGGGCGCCCGGCAGGTCGCCGGGCGCCCCTCGCGCGGTGTGGGTGCCGTGGTCAGTCCTCGCTCGGCGCGGTGGGCAGCTTGGCCTGGATGAGGTCCATGACGGTGGAGTCGGTGAGGGTGGTCACGTCGCCGAGCTCGCGGTTCTCGGCGACGTCGCGCAGGAGGCGGCGCATGATCTTCCCCGAGCGCGTCTTGGGCAGCTCGGTGACGGTCAGGATCCGCTTGGGCTTGGCGATGGGACCCAGGGTCCGGCCGACGTGGTCGCGCAGGCGGGCCGTGAGGGCCTCGCCGTCGTCGGTGGCGGTGCCCCGCAGGATGACGAAGGCGACGATGGCCTGTCCCGTGGTGGCGTCGGCGGCGCCCACGACGGCGGCCTCGGCGACGCTTCCGTGGGAGACGAGGGCGGATTCCACCTCGGTGGTGGAGATGTTGTGCCCGGAGACGAGCATCACGTCGTCCACGCGGCCCAGCAGCCAGATGTCGCCGTCGTCGTCCTTCTTGGCGCCGTCACCGGCGAAGTAGCGGCCCTTGAAGCGGGACCAGTAGGTGTCCAGGTAGCGCTGGTCGTCACCCCAGATGGTGCGCAGCATCGAGGGCCACGGCTCGGTGAGCACCAGGTAGCCGCCGGAGCCGTCGGGGACCTCGCGGCCTTCGTCGTCGACGACGGTGGCCGCGATGCCGGGCAGCGGGCGCTGCGCGGAGCCGGGCTTGGTGGCGGTCACCCCGGGCAGCGGGCTGAT
>CAYNNX010000730.1:0-2604 GCA_964398515.1 uncultured Streptantibioticus sp.
CAACAACAGCGCGAGCGTCGCGTCGACGCGGGCGCCCAGCTCGGCATCCTTCCACATGGCCGTTGTTGACGGTGACCACGGCGGCGACGGTGTAGCAGATGCCGGGCTTGACGGCGGGCGGTGCGGTGAAGACGACCTGCATCTGACCCTGCGGCGCCTGAAGCAGCCCCACCTGCTTGGACCCGTCGAGGCCCACCGCGGCCTGCACCACGTAGGCGGCCACCGTGTCCGGGTTCTTGGGCGCCTTCCAGGCCACGCGCACCTGGCCGTTCACGAAGTCCTCCGAGACGTGCTGCGGCATCAGGGCGGGCAGCTTGTCCGGCGGTACCTCCTGCGCCGAGGCGGTGATCGGGCCCGGCGCGGAGGCGGAAGCCGAGGCGGAGGGCTTGTCGTTCGCCGTCGTCTTCTTCTTGTCCTTGTGCATCAGCAGCGTCATGGCGGTGGCGCCGCCCGCGAAGACCACCACGGCGATGGCGGCGGCGATCACCTTGCGCCGGTTGCGGCGCTTGAGCTCCGCCTGGGCCTCCACCCCTATCCGCTCGGCCTCGGCCTGCTCCTCCGGCGTGATGTCGTCGGCGGGGTCCCAGCCCGGCAGCATCGGCTCGGGGGCGGGCTCGGGGTCCAGGGCGGGCACCCGCGCGGAGTACTGCGGCGGGAGCATCATGCGCAGCGCCCGGTGTACCTCGCTGAGCGGGGGGCGGCCTTCGGGGTTGACCGACATCATGCGCCGGACGAGGTCGGCCAGCGGCTCGGGCACGTCCGCCCGGTTGGGGCGCGGCAGTTCGCCCCGCAGGACCTCGTTGTAGAGCGCGGCCCAACTGGTGCTGCCCGCCTCGGCGTACGCGGGAAGGCCGTTGAGCAGCGCGTACAGCGTGGCGCCGAGGCTGTAGATGTCGGCGGCCGGGCCGGGCTTCTCCCAGCCGAACAGTTCGCGCGAGGAGTACATCGGGTCGAAGACGGCGCCCAGTTGCGGCGCGGACCGCTGGATGATGCGGGCCACTCCGTGGTCGGCGAGCAGCGCGTCGCCCGCGTCGTCGAAGAGCACGTTCGCCGGCCGCACGTCCAGGTGGAGGACGCCGCGCCGGTGCGAGGAGGCGAGCGAGAGCGCCAGCCGGGTGCCGATGACGATGACCTCGTCCACCGCGAACGGCCCCGAATTGACCAGCTTGAGCTGGGCGTTGCCGCCGCGGCAGACCTGCTCGATGAGGTACGGGCGGTTCTCGGCGGTGAAGCCGGCGTCGTCGACGAGTACGGAGCACGGGTGCTTGGCCGCGGCGCCCGCGGAGAGCAGCTCGGAGTGGGTGGCCAGGCGCGCGCCCTCGTCCGCGACGGTGAGGTGCAGCATCTTGACGGCGACCTCCTGACCGGTCGCCTCCTCACGGCAGAGCAGCACGGTGCTGTGGCGCCCGGCCCCGGCCCGGCGCAGCAGTTGGTACCCCTCCGGCGTCTGGATGTGGTGCGGCGTGTCGGTGTCCGTGGGGATCGGGCTGTAAGTGCCGCCGCCGGAGGCGGTCGTGGATCCCGAGACGCGGTCGCCTGGCTCGGCCCCGCCCCCGCCGAAGCTCGGGTTGCCCCCGTAACTCGGGTTGCCCGGGACCGGGTGCTGGCCGAAACCCGCGTTGCCCCCGAAGCTGCCGCCCCCGCCGAAGGCGGCGTTGCCGCCCAGGCTTCCGCTTCCGCCGAGACTGGCGTTGCCGCCCATGCTTCCGGCGCCGCCCGTGTCCTTCCGGCCCCATCCCGGCGTCCGGTTCACTGACCCTCCCGTGCCTTGCGTTTTTCTCTCCCGTTGCCGGCTGGACAACTCACCCGCCACGTGCCGTTCCCCCGTGAAGGGGGCGCCGTTCGCTGCCGGGGCCCCGCCGTTGCGCTCAACGTATCGCGCCGCGCGGCCCCCGTGCCCGGGGGCCGGGGACCCTTGCGGTTGTTCGGTACACGATCGGAATGCGGGACGGTCCCGGCCGGTACGCGGCGGCGCGTAGCATCGGATGGGCCGATGGTGCCGGTGTGGTGAAGTTTCGAGGATTCTGTGAGGAGCGAGCGGGGGAGCGGTGGGCCGTTTTCGTATTCCCCAGCGCGGCACTCCCGATAACGCCTACGCCGCATTCGATCCCGCCGTCGCGGCGGAATTGGCGTGGGGCAATCGGATCGTCAAAGGATGGCATCTCGTCGACCGGCACCACGGGCCGGTCGAGCTCCGGCTGGAGAATCCACCGCACGTCGATCCGGTGCGCGCGGTCTTCGATTTCCCGCCCGGTGCCGGGCTGTGCGTGCCGGCCACCGGAACGGCCCCGCGCGACGGGGAGTCGACGGCCGTGACCGCACCGCCCGGCGACGCGGGCGCGCCCGGCGCGGTCGCGGACGACGATCCGCGCCGCCCGGCCGGGTACCTCGTCGCCCTGTCACCCCCGCCACCGGCCGAACTCGGCCACCCGCAGGGCGGATCGCACGCCTCGGCGATCACCCCGCACCCCGCCGCGCGGCGAACGGGCGGCGGCGCGGCAGGCTGTGCCGGTGCGGCCCTGATGGTGCCCGGCGCCGTCCTGCCGCGGGTCCCCCACGCGTTCGGCCTGTCGGGCGCGGCGGCCTGGGCGTGCCACGCCCTCG
>CAYNNX010000731.1:0-2603 GCA_964398515.1 uncultured Streptantibioticus sp.
GGCCTCGCCGGGGCCCAGTTCGGGCACCGGGACCTGGTCGAGGTGGAGCGACTTGCGGGGGTCCTTCTCCCGCGTCGTCAGGCCCGCGAACATCTCGGTCTCGTCCTTGTGCACGGTGATCGCGCGATACGACTCCGGCAGCGGCAAAGCTGCGAAGTCCGCGGTGGTGACCGAACCGTCTGCTTCCGTCGACGCCACGATCGCGTCGAGAATGTCCTTCATCGGGGCCTCCGGCGAAGCGTTTCGGGAACGCTTGAGGGAACGCTGGGGTCATTGGGTGGTGCCGTCGGTTCGGCGGTGGTGCTTCCCGTGGCGGTCACACGGGTGGTACGAGACGCGCGGTGGCGCTGAAGCCTGGTGACGCAGGCGTGCCCGGGCCTTGGGGACAGACGGCGTACGACGGTGCGCTGCACGCCGCCCGCCCGGACAGGTCCTCCCGGCACCCGCCGGAAGTGCCCTCAGGTTATGGCACGCGGTGCCAGTCGTAAAGTCACTCCGTGCCAACAATTTGCGTCAAGTGTCACACGAACGCGACACGGCCGCACCCGGAGCCGGGTACGGCCGTGTGAGCGGCTGTTCGCGATGTTCGCGACGTACGTGAAGCGCGCGGATTCCGTGGCATCCGCGCGGTCCCTGGAGCGGCGCGGCTCGGTTCGCTCAGTTCTCCTTGAGGACCTTCTCGATGGCCCGCATCAGCTCCGTGGGCGAGGCGTCCGTGCGGGCCACGGCCACCACCACCTCGGAGTCCCTGGCGGCGGGCGCGGCGGCCTCCGGGGCCCCGCCGCGGCCCATGCCCATGCCGGTGCCGAAGGTCTCCCGGATCACGTCGAAGGCGTGCATCAGCTGGGCCTCCACATCTCCCCGGCCGCCCGCCCGCAGCCAGCGCCGCAGCACGTGGTTGTGCGCGGCGACCACCGCGGAGGCGGCGACCTCGGCCAGCAGCGGGTCATCGTCCCCCGCACGGTGTGCGGCCTCGTCGAAGTGGCCCAGCAGATAGCGGGTGAACAGCCGGTCGTAGCGGGCCACCGACGCGATCTCGTGCTCACGCAGGGCCGGTACCTCACGGGTGAGCCGGTAGCGCTCGACCGAGACCTCCGGGGACTCCGCGTACATGCGCAGCACCTCGGTGATGCCCCGGCACACCGTGTCCAGCGGGTGCTCTCCCGGCTCGGCGGAGTCCAGCACCGCCTGCACCCGTACCAGCGTGTCGTCGTGGTCCGGGAAGATGGCCTCTTCCTTGGAGCGGAAGTGGCGGAAGAAGGTCCGTCTGGCCACTCCGGCCGCAGCGGCGATCTCGTCGACCGTCGTCGCCTCGTACCCCTTGGTGGAGAACAGGCGCATCGCGGCGGTCGCGAGTTCCTGGCGCACGCGGTGCCGCTGTGCGGTGGTACGGACGGTGCTGCGCGGCTGGGACATGGTGGGAACGTACTGCATTTTTCCGGCCGGTGCCCCGAGCGCCCGGGATCCGGGACCGGCTGCGCCGGCGCCGCCGGACCCCGGGGCCCGCGCACGCGTCAGCCCCGGGAAGACCCCCTCCCAGCCCTGATCCCGCTCAGGCCCTGGCATATTCGCGGAAGCCGCGGCCGGTCTTACGGCCGAGGCAGCCCGCGGAGACCAGGTTCTCCAGCAGGGGCGCCGGGGCGAGCCCCGGGTCGCGGAACTCGCGGTGGAGCACCTGCTCGATGGCGAGCGAGACGTCCAGCCCCACCACGTCGAGGAGTTCGAACGGGCCCATGGGGTACCCGCCGCCCAGCTTCATCGCGGTGTCGACGTCGTCCACGCTCGCGTAGTGCTCCTGGACCATCTTGATCGCGTTGTTCAGGTACGGGAACAGCAGGGCGTTGACGATGAAGCCGGCCCGGTCGCCGCAGTCGACCGCGTGCTTGCGGATCCTGCCGCAGACCTCGTGGACGGTGGCCCGCACGTCGTCGGCGGTGAGCACGGTGCGCACCACCTCGACCAGCTTCATCGCCGGCACCGGGTTGAAGAAGTGCATGCCGATCACGTCCTGCGGGCGGCTCGTGGCGGTCGCGATCTCCACCACGGGCAGCGAGGAGGTCGTGGTCGCCAGCACCGCGCCGGGCTTGCAGACCTTGTCCAAGGTGGTGAACAGCTGCTGCTTGACGGCGAGTTCCTCGGCGACGGCCTCCACGGCGAGGTCGACCTCCGCGAAGGCGTCCAGGGCGCCGGCGGCCGTGATCCTGGCCAGCGTGGCGTCCCGCTCGTCGGCCGTGAGCCGGCCCTTGTCCACCGAACGCGCCAGGGACTTCGCGATCCGGGCCACCGCCGCCTCGGCCTTGTCCTGGCCGCGGGCCGCCAGCACGACCTCGTACCCGGCCTTGGCGAAGACCTCCGCGATCCCGGTCGCCATGGTCCCGGAACCGGCCACGCCGACGGTGCGCACCTCACGGCCCGGCTCGCTCTCGCCGTCGGCGCCCGGGGTCTCGGCGTCGGCCACCACGACCTGGCTGCCCGGGGCCTCGTACGTGTAGAAGCCGCGACCCGCCTTGCGCCCGGTCAGCCCCGCGGCCGCCAGGTGGCCCAGGATCGGGGCGGGGGCGTGCAGCCGGTCCCGGGAGGCGGAGTACATCGCCTCCAGCACC
>CAYNNX010000732.1:0-2601 GCA_964398515.1 uncultured Streptantibioticus sp.
CAGCCGCAGATCCGGGCCGTGGGCCACCAGGGACAGGGCGGCCAAGTGCGCCGGCGCGCCTTTGACGATTCTTCCGTAGCCCATGGCCAGCGAGCCGAAGGCGCCCATGTACACCTGGTGGTGCGGAAGCTGCCATGCCATGCCGAAAAATTTGTTCAGAGATTCGACGCCAAGCGAGAACCGCCAGAGATCGGAGTGCACCCATCCGTAGAGGTCCGCCGCGTCACCGAGCAACACGTCCTTGAACCGGTCGACATCCACGCCCTTGTCGTCTTCGGCGATGGTGCCGTACTCACCCAGGATCTCCGCGGCAGTACGGGTGCCCGTCGACAGGTGCAAGGCGAGCACGGCCCGCAGGAGACCGTCGTGCCCGCCCTTGAACGCGATGGCCTTATGCGCGGCGAACAGTGGCGCGATGCCCGCGTACGGACCCGAGCGCACGAGCAGACCGCGCACCGTGCGCAGTTCGTCCCTCGCCTCGTCGTCCACGGCGAGGGTGAACAGCTCGTCCGGGTGCTTCGGCCGGATCGCCCGGTATATCGCCTTCATGATGGGCGCAGCCGACTTCGCCGTGTCCTTGATGTCGACCTGGTATTGCCCGGACGCGTTGAGTGCGATGGCGAAGTCCATGGCGTATTGCCTGACCTGGGGCGTTGCATTGAGGGCCCGTCCTAGGGCGTTCTCGTGGCCCTTGGCCACCTCCTCCCACTCCGGCTTCCGGTACATGCCGCGGTACAGCGCGCCCTGGCCGGCGAGAGGAAGGGCGGCGGTCTGCTCCCCCGCCGCCTTCGGGGGCCGACGTCGGAAGGTCAGCCAGCTGCCTTCGCGTTCTCCAGCGCGCTGCTTGACCCGCACCCAAGTGGACGATTTCAGATACGCATCGGTGGATCGCTTCGCCAGGACGCTGCCGGTCGCCCCGACGGTCTCGATGCCGTCAGCGTGCTCGTCGGCCGCCAACTGGGCCGACGAGGCCATGCCCTTGGTGTCCCAGCCGGCATAGCAGTCGTGCAGCAGTTGCTTGGTGAAGGGGCCAAGGCCATGTGCCTGGATGTACTCCGCGCCAAGCCGTCCGGCCCACCATCCGAGAGTTCGCCTCCTGCCCTCAGGCGTCAGGACCGAGAGAACACCGCGTGCGCCGTGCGAACCCCAGATCATGAACCCGGGTTTGTTGTCCGCCTGCATACCGGTCTTCACCGGGACCGGCAACGGCTCGCTCGACTGGTCCGGCCGCTTGAGAGTTCCCTCAGCCATGTCAAGCAGCCCGCGGTAGCGGACAGACTTGCTTATCCAGTCCGGGCCACTGTGGCTGACCAGGCCGAAGTGGGCCCCCTCGGGCGAGCGCACGCCACGTGTGATGACCGACCTATGCCAGAGCTCAGCCGGCTGATCGATCCGGTCCAGAGCGACGAGCGAGTACTCCAAACCCGTGGTCGTGCTTCCCGGAACGGACTCAAGGCTCCGGACAACGGTCTGGTTCTTGACGACGTACTGCTGCGCGGCGGGGAACACGATCTGGTGGTCCGGGAAGCGGGCGAACGACGCGTAGTCGTAGGCCGCGCCGGGCTTCTGCACCGCGTAGACGACCAGTTGGTGACCCACGGTGTACCTGCCCGCCCGCGACGATGCGTCCCTGACAGCAGCCTCGATACTCGACTTCACCTGGAAGAGCGCAGGGCGACTGAACGTCAGCCCGACAGGGGCGTGGTGGTCCTGCGGGTCCGGCTTGTGCCACTCGGCCCAGTACACCGGGCCGTAGGACTCCGTCAGCAGCGTCGCCGCCTTGACGGCCATCCGCGCGTGCACGCCCAGTTCCGCCACCAGGTTGTCGGTCGCCAAAGACGCGGCCACCCCTTCCAGGGCCTCGTCCGACCGCGCCTCGGGATGGTCGACGAGTTGGCGCACCGCCGGATCTCGCAGTACCACCAGCGGCAGGGAGGACCGTCCGGTTCCCTGATCCCGGTCGTTGAGGCCCCTGAGCCCGTCGAGAATCCGCTGCTTGAGCAGCTCACGGCCCTGCTCTCCTCCTCCGAGGATCCGCATGTCCATCAGCTGGGCATCCGGACCGCCCAGGAGGAAGAGGGCTATCCGATGGCCGTCCGGGAGCTTCTTGACGTTCTTGAACGTACGGCGGTTCATGAGCGCCCACTGCCGGAAGGCGTCCTGGCGAGCACGCCAGGCGGCCGTCCCCTCACGGGAGGCGGCGGCCGACGGTATGCCCTCCGTCAGCTGGTCGGCAAGCCCGTCGAGCGTCATCCCGCCGGTGATGTCCGGGTCGAGCAGGCCCTTCGCCCATTCGTGGTACCGGATCTCGTGCGGCAGGCGTGTCACGGCCTTCTTGAGCGCCTCGTCGCCCGCGAGACCTGCGGGATCGAACAGGAACGGCACCAGCCCGTACAGCTGGGACGCGTCGGTGTCCACGGATGACGCGGTCCTGAAGTCCGGCTCCAGCAGACGCGAACCATCCGTGTCGGACACCCCGGCCCGCTGTGCGGCGCCCAGCAACTGCGCCAGCGCGGGCCCGTCGTCCAGCGACAGCATCATGCCGACTAGAGCGTTACGGAAGCTCAGCCGCTTGCTCTCCTGAGGGATGAGCTCCTGGTA
>CAYNNX010000733.1:0-2588 GCA_964398515.1 uncultured Streptantibioticus sp.
CTCGTTGATCAGGGCGAGGCGCCTGCGCGCACGGTAATGGCTGGTGACATCGAGTGCCAACCACCACGACCGCGGCATCCGTAACGTCGAATCGATAGCCCTGCATCTCGGCGCCGAGCCCTTGCGGCCTATCGATCACTCGCGATCCCACACCTCAATGGTGCATCCGGTCGGTGAGGAACCGTACGAGTCCGGCGCCGCCCCCGCGCCTCACGCGCTTGGCCGATGATCTCGGGCCCGATGACCTGTAGCGGACAGCCTCGCTCCTCGGGTACGTCCTGGAACCGGTACTCGACGAAGCTGCGAGGCCGACAACGCCGTCCACCGCCGAGTCCGCGCCCGCTCTCGGTGCAAGGGTGCTGCAGCCGGAGCAGGGTGGTCAGAAGGTGGTGGAGCCGTCGGCGAGGCGGCGCTGTGGGAGCTCGCTTCCTGATCAGGCGGCGTGGGGAGGGCAGCGACGCCGGGTGACGGCCAGGATAGCCATGTCGTCCTCGCGTTCGCCCTCGGTCCAGCGGCCGACGTCCTTGGTGAGGGCATCCACCAGTGCGCCAGGGTGACTGAACCGCATACGCATGCGCCCTGAGGAGACCGGATCATAGAAAGTCCCGTGCCTGTCCCGCGCCTCGGTGACACCGTCGGTCACCAGCAGCAGCGAGGCCCCCGGGGGCAGCCGCACCACATCGGCGGGCACGGAGCCGCCGGAAGTGAGATCGCCCAGCCCGATGCCGAGGGGCAACTGCGGGGCGGTCGGGTCAAGCCGTACGACCTGTCCGTCGTGAACCAGGTACGGAGGCGGATGCCCGCGGTTCACCAGGCTCAGCACCTCGCCGTCGGCGGAGACCTCGGCCAGCACGGCGGTGGTGAAGCCCTCCACGGAGATCAACGGGCCGCTCCGGGCCGCCTCCCTGGCCAGCGCCGCGTCCATCCGCTGCCCCAGCGCGACCAAGGTGGGAGCGTACTCGGCCTCCTGACGGAATGCTCCGAGCGCGACCGACACGGCGGCGACAGCCGCAACACCCTTCCCCCGCACATCCCCGATGATCATCCGCACCCCGAACGGCGTCTCCTGCACCGCGAAGAAATCACCGCCGATCCGCGCCTCGGCCTGCGCCGCCGTGTACCCCGCAGCCACGGCCAGCGGCCCGACCCGGCTCGGCGGATCCGGCAGCACCGCCCGCTGGACCGCCTCCGCGACATCCCTGGCCAGCGCCAGGTCACGCCCTTGCCGCACGATCAGTCGGTTGACCGCGAGAGCCAGCACGCCGATCAAGCCGACCACGGCCAGATCGACGAACAACGGCGTCGCCGGACGTCCGCGTTCGACATCCACACCCACCGAGACCACGCACGTGACACACACAACGGCGAGCGCGGAGCGGAAGGAGAGCGTGGCGCCCGCGACGAGCGGTGCGGCCGCCAGCAGCGGCAGTCCCGTGTACGGCTGCGGCGCGAAAAGATCCAGCAGGACGCCGGCCACGAGGGCCAGCGCCGCGAGCATCCACGGCACCTTCGCCAGCGTGGGTCGCACGACTTTCACAGCACGTCTCCTGCTTCCGTGCCGAGCTCGCGCCCGGACAGGAACGGAGCCACCGCACGGTTCGGCTTACCGCACCATGCTTGTACTTCCGATGGCTTCACATATACGCCTTGCTGGCCGGACACGCTCGCCGCGGACGCCCTCCCACCCGTGACCAAGGGCGGTTCGCCGGCACCTCTCCGCCATCTCCCAGTCGTCAGACCTCACGGGGCCGCACTGCGCGACCCCGGCAGGCGGACACGGCGTGATCTTGCGATGACCGTGGTCACGGCACCGCTCAGTAGTGCGGACACACCCCCGGGACGCGCTCGCTCAGACCCGCAGACGCAGATCACCGGACCATCTGTCGCAGGGGACGGCTCCGGAAACGAACTGGATCTCCAGCCCCATGCGCCCGGTCGTCGGCTCCCAGCTTTCCCCGACCGCGAGTACGGCCTGCCCGATGTGGCGCGCGAACGGCGGCTCCTTGTGAACCGGCCGCCCATCGATCCGGCCCCGGGCAACCGACCGACTTCAGGGGCTCCATCCGGCGACCGTACCGCGAGCCCCGACACCGGCTCGCACGTATATCCGGGACCGTCTTTTGGACTGGCACATCAAGTCACTGCTGCAACAGTTTTTACACCTGCGGCTTTGGATGCCGTCACTTTCTCAGGGAGTTCATCACCTTCGCTGACACTGCGTCTACGCCTCCAACCGCGTGAATCGACACGAGTACATCCGCGTAATGGTCCAGCAGCGGTGCTGTCTGCCTCTGGTAAACCTTATGGCGGTGGCGGATGATCTCTTCGGTGTCGTCTGGGCGGCCGCGGTCCATGAGCCGCGCTGTGACGACGTCCTCAGGGACGGAAAGCTCAACGACAGCGTCCAGCGCAACGTCTCTTGCAGCGAGCATGGCCGACAGTTCGCGAGCCTGGCTGAGGTTGCGGGGGAAGCCGTCGAGGAGAAATCCACGGCAGGCGTCCGGGTCCGACAGCCGCTGGCGAACCATGCCGCTGGTGATGTGGTCGGGGACGAGTTCTCCGGTGTCGAGGTATGGCCGCGCCTCGCG
>CAYNNX010000734.1:0-2578 GCA_964398515.1 uncultured Streptantibioticus sp.
CGGGCCGCGCCTACATCCGCGACGCCCTGCTGGGCGATCCGGACGGGGGCAACGCCGGGCAGTGCTCGGCGTACGCGGCCGACCAGGTCGCGGTCGTCCTGGCCCGCGCGAGCGCCCGGGGGGAGAGCGCTCCGGGCGTGGAGGCGGTCATGGACCGGGTCATCGCCCCGCTGATGTACCGCATCCTCTTCCGCCCCGCCGGGCTGGACGCCGCCTACGCCCGCCGCCTCGTGACCGGGCTTCTGCGGTCGCCGGGGGAGGAGTGAGCACACCTTCGCCACGGGCCCGGACGTTCACCATCGCCGAACTGGCCGTGCCACTACGCGAGTTGGCGTCCGGTTCCCCCCGGGCCATCGTCGGCATCGCGGGTCCGGCCGAGGCCGCTACCCGAAATGACATAACGCCCTCTCGGGCTGATCCGAAGCCCCCTTCGTCGTCGGTGTCCTCGGGGGCGTCCGGGTCAATCCGTTCGAATCCGTTGAGCACCAGGTGCTGTCGAAACTGCTGAACATCCGCTGCTGGAACTCGGCTCTGGCACAGATCTTGGGGAGCTATTACGGTGAGTGATATTGTCCTTCGATTCGGAGGCGTCGCAGAGCTGTCGGCTGGGAGCCAGCCCGTACTCGGGGATGCCCCGGTGCGGGTGTGCGATCGGCTCCGCTCCCGGACGTGGCAGCCGGGCCCGGCGCTCGCCACCGTGCCCGCGCCCCAGGCCGCTCTGGTTCAGCCCAGCGCGTCCATCAGGGCGGTTACATAGGCATCCAGCCGCTCCTCCACAACTCGCCTCGTCAGCTCTGTCCTCCCCGCCGCCCGCCATGACCGCGCCACCAACTGCGCTTCTTCCGAGCACGCCAGCCCGTCCCGCACCCGCCAGTACAGCCGCTCGCTCGCGGCCGCGGCCAGCACCCCGCCGGCCTCCTCATACGCCTCAGGGAACCGCAGACCCCACGCCGGACCGTGCAGCAGCGCGAGATTGGTCGAGCAGTGCGCCACATCGAGATCCGCCGGGCCCCAGGAGGTCGCTGCCCAGTCGACGACCCCCGTGATCCGGGCACCTGCCGGCCTTGAGGACAGCACGTCGAACAGCACGTTGCCGGGTTGGAAGTCCCGGTGCAGGAATCGCCCTTCATAGGGCGGCGCGGGCTTGCGGATCATGTCGATCGCCGCGGCCCATGCCGCCGCGTCGGCGCCCTTCGGAGTGACGACTGTGTCGGCGGTCGTCAACGTCACATACTCCCGGGGCCGCTCGGCGGGTCGCAACGCGTGGATCGCCACGAGTTGACGGGCCAGCAGGGGAACGCGCGTCTCCAATCCCTCATCGTCGAGGACCGTCCGACCCGCCAGATGTGTCATCAGGAGCGACGGATACTCGCAATGCGCGGCGGTCGGATCAACTGCGACCAGTCCAGGAGCCAGCACGTCGGTCCCCTCGAGCAGGGTCAGGGCACCAGCCTCCCTGCTCAGCCAGTCCTCGGCGCGCTCCACATAGAACGGGTCGACGAAGGTCCGCAGCACCAGGTCTCGGGTACCTCCATCCCGCGTGCCGATGGTCAGCCTCCGCATTTCGGCAGTGATGCCGCCGTGCAGCGCATCGGTTCTGACGACCCGTTCGCCGACCTGCAGGTGCCGGCTCACCCAAGCCAGTGTCAACGGTCGGACAGCCGCCACCTCATCGTGGTTGGTCACCGTGCCACCTCAACATCCGGACGGCGGCATGCGCAAAAGCTTTCCTTGGAGGCAATGGCAACACTGCTCTGCTCCTCTCGCAGCTGCCGCAGGCACCGTTCACGCACTCGCATCGAGCCGTGACCACAGCCTGGAAAGTCCCCGAACAGCGGATTCTGGCATTGAGCGCGAGGAACCGTCACGATCAATCACTGAAGCAGGATCATCTTGCGAAGTAGTTCGAATCCGGCGCGTCCGTAGAGCTGCCGTTTGATCTTCTTGATGCGGTTCACGGCACCTTCTGTACCGCCGGAGCTCCAGTGCAGGGTGAGGCCAGCGGTCACCGCATCGAGGTCTCGGAGCAGGTGGAGTGCGAAGTTGGTGAGGCTGGGAAGTTGGCTGGCGTCGACGGCGTCGATCCACGCGGGGAGCGTGGAGCCGAGTCGGTGGGTGAGGATCTCGCCGAAGTCGCGGACGTGTCCGGCAGCGGCATCCAGTTCGGGACAGCGGGCCAGGACGTCCTTCAGCGCGGCGCGCTCGTCCTCGCTCAGGGGCGCGGGGTGGCGGGGGTGTATGCCGGCCGCCCGCAGTTCGGCCAGCAGCATCTCGTGCAGCCGCTGACAGACCCCGGCCTCGTTCCACTCCCGCAGTCGCCTCCAGCAGGTCATCCCGGAGCCGAAGCCGAGATCCTGCGGGAGGTAGCGCCAGGGGATGCCGGTGTGAGCACGAACAGGATGCCGCACAGAACCCGCCGGTCATCGAGCCGACGACGCCCCAGTTACCGGAAGCGCCGCTCAATCACCGGCAACAGCGGCTCGATACCCTCCCACAGCCCATCGTCAACCTCCCACGGCTTGCGCCCACCACGAGTCACGGTCGCAACCACCCCCTCCGGGCCGCATCAACGCGAACT
>CAYNNX010000735.1:0-2576 GCA_964398515.1 uncultured Streptantibioticus sp.
GGCGGCCCGCTGCCCGGCCGAGGCCCGCCGCGAGCGCCCGGCGAGCGCGGTCAGGTCGACTCCGGCGACCTCGACCGTGCCGGAGGTGGGGCGCTCCAGCAGGTTGACGCAGCGGATGAGGGTGGACTTGCCGGCGCCGCTGCGTCCGACGACGCCGTACACCTCGCCCTCGCGTACGTGCAGGTCGACGCCGTCGAGGGCGGCGTTCTCGCGGCCTCGCGAGTGGTAGACCTTCCTCAGGCCCGTTGTGGTGATCACTGGGTTTCCGTCACTGTCGAGTACGCGGCGGTCTCCGTCGCGTACGGCGTTCATCTCGGAATGCGAATCGGAATGGGAAACGTCGGGTGCGCCCGTCAGCGGCGCGGCCGGCGCCGGGTCAGGCGGTACAGCGCGTACAGCGGCGGGCGCGGCCGGGGCGGGCGTCGCGGGACGCGCCGGCGCAGGCGGAAGCTCTCATGGGGTGTCCGTGGTGCGAGACGGAAACAAAGGGGGCTCGCTTCGGGGCGCGAGGCTCAGGCGGGGGCCCTCAGAGTTCGCACATTCGACACATACGACGAACACCGGGCGTCATCGCCTCGGTCGCACGGCTGCGGCAGTTCGTCGTCGTCATGGCCCCAGTAAACCATGCATCGGGCCGTCGTTCCGCAATCCGGTCCCTCTGTCCGTATTGCGGACAGCACGGACCGCCGGGCGGGCGGATTCCCGGCCCGTAATAGAGTCGCTCGCATGCTCGTACACCCCTCACGGCTCACATCGGCCGCGCGGGAGGCCCGGTGATCGGCGCGCTGACCGCGGCGGTCTCGGTCGCCGCGCTGCTGCTGGCCGCCTGGTGCGGTCTGGCCGCCGCCCGCGACCAGTCGACCAAGGACTGGCACTTCATCGGCATGGCCGTGGTCTTCGTGCTGGCGCTCGCGCAGCTGGTCGTCGGGATCGTGGAGCTGGCGGGCGGTCACAAGGCCGCCGGCGGCACCGTGATCTTCGTCGCCTATCTGGCCGGCGCCGCGCTGGCGATCCCGGCCGCGGGCTTCATGTCGCTGCTGGAGCGCACCCGCTGGGGCTCGGCGACGGTGGCGGCGGGCGGTGTGGTCCTCGCCGTGCTGGAGGTGCGGCTGTTCGACATCTGGGGAGGCGGCCATGGCTGACGCGCCGGCCACGCAGGAGCGCAGGATCGGCCAGGGCCCGGGACGGCTGCTGGTCTCGCTGTACGGCGTCTTCACGGTCGCCGCGGCGTCCCGCTCGCTGTACCAGCTCATCGCCAAGTTCCACGAGGCGCCGCTGGCCTACGTGCTCTCCGCGGTCGCGGCGGTGGTGTACGCCTTCATCACGGTCACGCTGGTCCGCGGCGGCGAGTCCGCACGGCGGCTGGCGATGGTGTGCTGCGCCGCCGAGTTGGCGGGCGTGCTGGTCGTGGGCACGCTGACCATCGCGCTGCCGTCGGCCTTCCCGGACCAGACGGTGTGGTCGTACTACGGCATGGGATACCTGTTCATCCCGCTGGTGCTGCCGGTGACCGGGCTGCTGTGGCTGCGCAAGGCGGCTGCCCCGCGGCGCGAGGGCACCGCGGGGCAGCCGGGGGCCTGAGGCCGCGCGCCGGGTCAGGCGCTGGCGGCGAGGGAGGCCTGCTCCGTGGTTACCGGCTTCTCCATGGTGACCAGGCTGAGGTGGCGGCTGACCTGCTCGGTGCCGGTCTGCGCGTAACCGAGCCTGCGGTACAGCCGCAGGTTGCCCTCGCTGCGGTGGCCGGTGAACAGCCGGAAGCGCTTGGCCTCGCGTTCGGCGGCCAGACGCTCCTCGATGGCGCGCAGCAGTCGGCCGCCGAGGCCGTGCCGCTGCATGCGCGGGTGGACGATCAGCTTGGCTATGCGGGCGGTGCCGTCGGCCTCGACGGCACCGCGCACCGAGCCGACGACCTCGTCACCGAGCTTGGCCACGAGCACGCACCCCTCGCCGAGTTCGGCACGCAGTTCCGCGAGCGTCTGGGTCAGCGGTTCGATCGAGTAGTCCTGGTAGATCTCGGCCTCGCGCTGGTAGCACAGGTACTGGAGTTTGAGGATCTTCTCGGCGTCGTCCTCGGCCGCCGTCGTGATGGTCACGCTCATGCCCATGTGCGCAGCCTCCGCTGTGTGTTCTCCCGAACGCATGAGGGTTTGAGGGTGCGCGTCCGGGATGTGTGCCCTTGACCGGAGGCGGTGCGGTTTCACCCCGCCCCCGTGGCGCCGATGATCGCACAGTCCCCGGGGCCGCGGGCGCTGCCGCCTGCCCGTCGCCCGCCTGGATCCGTCGCCCGCCCGCGCCGCCGTCGCCGACTCTTTACCCCTCCCTACCCCGTCGTTCCAGGGGTTCAACCTCCGATCGGAGCATCCCGCGCAGGCATCCCAGACAACGTGAGCGCAGCGGGCCCAGGCTGCCCTGTGAGATTCCCAACTCCCGGGAGATTTCCCGGTAAGTGGGGTCGGAACGGGACAACAGTGCGGAAAGCAGTTCGGGGCATCGCCCGGGCAGGCGGCGCACCGCGTCCCGCAGCGCGTGCCCGCGCAGCGCCGCGAGCGCCTCTTCCTCCGCCGACGCCCGCCCGG
>CAYNNX010000736.1:0-2565 GCA_964398515.1 uncultured Streptantibioticus sp.
AAGTGCGAGGGCCGCGACGACCGCGGCAGCGCGTATGGGTTTGCTATTCAACTAGCTCTTCCCCCTTTACCCGGCGCGATTCGCTGGCCAAGCCCTTCGGCTGGTGCGGCACCGAGCGCGGCGATCGTACGCAGGGTCCTCGCGGGCCGCGAGCACTTTCACGTCGCGGGCGAAAGTGTTCGGCCACCGGGCGCGCCGCCCACAGGCAGGCGGAGCAGGGGGCAGTGGCGGCTGTCCGAGCGAACTGGCTTCCCGGGGACGTGCCTGGCCACCGGCTTGGTCTGCGTATGTCGATCAACGAGGTTCAGGGGGGAACGCCGGGATGTCGCACAAAGAGCGTGCCTGCGGCCCCGGTCCGATGACTGTTCAATGGCCTCCGGTGCGGCTCCACAAGGTGGCCTGGAAGACGCGTCCTTTGTTGTTGTCGCCGGCTGTGGCGAGGATTTTGAACCAGACGACGGCCTGCTTCGGGGTGACCAGGCAGTAGGCCTTGCCGACCGCGAAGTCGTTGAGACTGATCGTCCGGGAGACGCCTTGCTGGTTCGCATCGCTCGCGCATCGGTCCACGCCGGGTTCGGTCGGCGAGGACGTGCCCCGCAGCTCGTCTTTGAAGGTGATGTTGTCGTAGGGCGACGCAGCAGTGAACGAGCAGGCGGTCTGCAAGGTCAGGTCGTCACCGCCGAGAAGGTTCGAGTCCTCATACCCCCGCGGTGTGTCGAAGTCGACCGAAGCCAGGCCGCATTCCTGCATGCTCGGCTCCGGAAGCGTGATCCGCTGATCCCGGTAGACAACCTTCCAAGCCCCGCCCTGAGGCGTGGACGGATCGCTGGCCACCTCCGGGGACGGCGAGATGCTGTCCGAGGGCGTAGGGCGTCCGGATGGCGGTGTGGAGCCGGCCGCAGCCGCAGGCGCTGAGGCCGGGCCGTTGCCAGGCGATGTGTGGGGGACGCGGAATCCGAGCAGCCCCCAACCGGTGATCGCCAGCGCGACGAGGGCCAGCAGGGTGATGGCCACGATGGCGGTCACCCGCCACGCTCCGCCGCCGGAACGCTGCTGTGCTGCCGCGGGCGAGTAGGGCGGCAGGGAGGGTGGCGGGACCGGGGCGGTGGTCTGGTCGGCCGGCGGCCACCACGGCGGTGGGGGGGGGCGGGCGGGGAGACCCCCCACACAGGCGGTAAAGCCGCCATCAACGGCCCCCCAGGGGGGCCGGGGGGGGGTCGGGTCGGCCGGCGGCCACCACGGCGGGGCGGGTTCCCGACCGGGAACCCGCACGTCAGAGTCGTACCAGGCGCGATCAGCGGCCGGCAGGGCCTCTTCGTGCACCGCGCGATCCGCGTGCAGCAGCTCCCACTCGGCGCGCAGCCGGGTCACCTCCAGCCGCGCCCGGTGCAGGTCCCCTTGGGCGGCGGCCGCCGCCTGCCGCTGGCCGGCCGCGTCAAGTCGGGCCAGGTGGGCCTGGAGGCCGTGGATGGCGAAGTACGCGCGGGACAGCTCAGCGGTCAGGTGCTCGATCTGGCTGTCGAGCGCGAAGAGTTCCCGCATGTGGGGGTGGCGGCCCAGATCCAGCACACTGCTGTAGCGCCGCACCGTCTCCTGCCGCACCTCCTCGGTCAACGGCCCACCAGCAGCGGATTCCACCGCGGTCAGCAGACGCACGAAGAAGGTTCGGGGTGGCAGCCGCCGCTCGGTGCACCAGCGCGTCACGGAACTCTTGTTGAACCCGTACGCCTGCGCGAACTGCGTCCGCCCCAGCCCGGCCCGCTTCAATAACGCATCGATGTGCTCATGCAGCGCATCCCACGGATCCTGCGCCGCGCTCTGGACCTCGCCCCCGCCGGCGCTTCCGCCCGCCCCACCGTGCTCGCCGCCCATGGCCGCCCCCCTCATACCGTCACCCGGGCCCGGCAACGCCCGGCTCTTCGAAGGACACAGAAGCTACACGCCTTGGCCTGAAGTTCCCGCGGGAACCCCCGGCGTTCCCCTTACGCAACCCCCGTCCCACGGCGAAGGCTCGCAGCAGACCCAGTCACACCAGGGCACCGCCCTTCAAACCAGCGGGGACACTCATGCCGTTCACCACCGCACTGCGCGCGGTACTCGCCACCGCACGCGGCGCCATCACCTTCGCCAGCGCCGTCCTGCTCTTCATCGTCATCGCCGCCAACATCCCGGCCCTCCTGGTGCTCTCCTTCACCCGCACCGGGACCCACCGCACCCGCATGCTCATCAAACTGATCACCACATGGACCCACACCCTGGCCGTCCCACCGCAATCAGCACTGCCCGAAGAGGCACCGATACGTGGAGACGACGACCAGCGTCAGAAGCAGGACGCGGCTGCGTGAGCCAGCGCCAACGGCAAGGCAGCCTCAGCCAAGACGTCGCGCCTGGGCAGCGCGACGTCGACACGCGGCACGCCGAACTGCTGGTCGCCGCTGACTGGCTCGCCGAAGCCGATACCGCTGGAGGCAGGCTGCGCGGACAGCTCGCCGAGCGCGTCTTGCCGCTGAGAGGGCTGCTGTAACCCGCCGCCGCGTCGCTGTCACTCCCGCGTGCCACCCGCAC
>CAYNNX010000737.1:0-2532 GCA_964398515.1 uncultured Streptantibioticus sp.
TCACGCAAGCGGCTTGACTTCGTCATTGAGATTCCTTCATCCTGCCCTCGCCGCGCGGGGCGCGGTACAGCGCGGCGTGTGGCGCTGAGGCGACGGTGCGGCGGATACCGGTCGGGCTGTCAGCCCATCGACATTCCGCCGTTGACCGCGGCCGTGGTGCCCGTCATGAAGGCGTTGTCCTCGCTGGCGTAGAAGGCGACCGCTTGGGCGACATCGGCCGGGCGTGCCAGGCGGCCCACGGGGGTGAGGGCCACCTGCCGCTCCTTGATCTTCTCGTCGAGCGCGGACCCCATGCGGGTGTCCTCCACCGGGCCGGCTGCGACGATGTTGACCGTGATGCCCTGCGGGCCCAGTTCCTGGGCGAGGTAGCGGGCGAACTGCTCCAGGGCGGCCTTGGCCGCGCCCAGCGCGATCATGCCCGCCCGCGGCCGGCGGCTGAGGCCGGTGCTGATGTAGATGATGCGTCCCCAGCCCTGTTCGATCATGGCGGGCAGGACGGCTTTGGTGACCGCGAACGCCGCATGCATCTCGGCGTCAACCTTGCCGCCCAGCTCCTCCCACGTCATGTCCTGGAACGACTTGACCGCATACGGGATCAGCGCGTTGTGAACGAGCACGTCGATGCCGCCCCACACCGCCTGGACCTGCTCGACCATGCTCTCGACGGCCGCTGCCTCGCGCACGTCGGCCTGCACGGCCATGGCCTGCCCGCCCGCGGCCTCGATGTCGGCCACGACCTCCTCTGCTGCCTTGGTGTTACGCAGGTAGTTGACCACCACGCGCATCCCTCGCGCGGCAAGGAGACCCGCGGTGGCCGCACCGATTCCGCTGCTGGCCCCTGTCACCAATGCCACGCGGCCGTCTGCCCCGGTCACGAGCCCACCTCCTGATCATCATCGCGGGCCGTCGGAATGACCGCCCGGAGTCCATCGCCGTCGGTGCCGGGGTCTGCTGAGCGGATCGCCCCGTAGAGCACGGTGTCGACGGTCGCCCGCAGCAGATCGGCCGCGGTCCAGTCCAGTTCGCGCGGCAATTGCGAGTTGAGCAGCCGCTCCAACGCGCCGCGAGTGATCTCACTCAGCAGCTCAGGCGGCGCCGACAGCAGTCCTCGGCGGTGCCCGTCCCGAAGCAGTTCGTCGAGCCGCCGGTAGACCACCGCGTCCACACGCTGCTCCACGTACTGGCGCAGCATCGCATCGCCCCGCCCCGCCGCGAGCTGAGCCGCGCCGATCCGCCCGAGCTCACTGCCTGCCGCGATCAGGAACCGCTGCACCCGCACACCAAAGGGCTGCCCTTGCGCGTCCTCGGCCGCTGCCATCAGCGTGCGCTCCACTGCCGCGAACTGCCGATCCAGCACCGCGGTCAGCAGGCTGCGCTTGTCCGGGAAGTGACGGTAGACCGTCTTCTTACTCATCCCCAGCTCACGCGCGAGATCGTCCATGCTCACCCGTGCGAAACCCGCCCCGAGGAACAGTCGGCCGGCCGCCTCCACGATCACGTCGGCACGCTGCCCGCCACCCTTGGAAACTGAAGAAACAATTTTAGTTTCCATAGTTTCCACATGGTGGCTCCCCACCCTTGCGCTGTCAAGGCACGCCTTCCAGGTGCGGCTACACGACCGAATACCGTGATCTTGGACGGCACGGAGGAAGAGGACGTCGGACCGAAAGGCGGGCAGGTCTCGGTCCTAGCTGCCGGCCGTCGGCGTGGCCGTCGGGTGCCACTCGCGGCGGAGGAGTCCGAAGACCCAGGAGTCGGAGACGTCGCCGTTGACGACGCAGTCCTCGCGGAGGGTGCCTTCGCGGACGAAGCCGAGCTTCTCCAGGACCCGGGCGGACGCCATGTTGCGGGTGTCGGTCTCGGCCTGGACGCGGTTCAGGTCCAGGGTGTCGAACGCCCATCGCAGGACGGCGTGCGCGGTCTCCGTGGCGTAGCCGTGGCCCCACACGGCGGCGTCGAAGACGTAGCCCAGGGACGCGCTGCGGAAGTCCGGGTTCCAGCTGGTCAGGCCGCACCAGCCGATGAACGCGCCGTCGGAGACGCGGTCGACGGCCATCCGTGCTCCCGTGCCTTCCTCCTCGATCGTCCGGCAGGTCGCGATGAAGCGCTGGCCGCGGGCCGGTTCGGTCCACGGCGGGGAGTCCCAGTAACGCAGCACGTGGGCGCTGCTGTGCAGCGCGTAGAGCGGCGCCGCGTCGGCGTCGGTGAACGGCCGCAGTCGCAGGCGGGCGGTGTGCAGCTCGGGGGTGGGCAATGTCATGCGGAGCATCGTGCCGCGTCATGCTCGCCCCCGACCATCCGTTTGTCCGGACGGTCGGGGGCGCGTACGTCGGTCGGAGCACTAGACCCCGACGGCGTCGGCCCTTCCCACCCCCAGCAGCAACCTCTCCGTGTCAGTGCTGCTGTCAAAACCCGTGAACATTTCGATTCCCTCTCGGGCGACGGCTGCCTCCCGAACTGTCCGCTGTCATCCAATCGGGGCATTTTGACAGTGAACCCCGTCGTTTCGGCTTCCTTGACAGCGAACCTAGT
>CAYNNX010000738.1:0-2528 GCA_964398515.1 uncultured Streptantibioticus sp.
TCGAGCCAGATGGCCGACGAGGACCGCAACGACATCCGCATCGAGGCCGCGCTCGCCAAGCTCTACGGCAGCGAGATGGCCTGGCGGATGGCCGACGAACTGGTGCAGATCCGCGGCGGCCGCGGCTTCGAGACCGCCGACTCCCTCGCCGCCCGCGGCGAACGCGCGGTCCCCACCGAGCAGATGCTGCGCGACCTGCGTATCAACCGCATCTTCGAGGGCTCTACCGAGATCATGCACCTGCTCATCGCCCGGGAGGCCGTCGACGCCCATCTGTCGGTCGCGGGCGATCTGATCGACCCCGACAAGAGCCTCACCGACAAGGCCAAGGCGGGCGCGAAGGCGGGCGGCTTCTACGCCAGGTGGCTGCCCAAGCTGATGACGGGCGCCGGTCAACTGCCCACCTCCTACGGGCAGTTCCACCCCGCCGGCCACGCCGACCTCGCCACCCACCTGCGGTACGTCGAACGCGCGGCGCGGCGCCTTGCCCGGTCCACGTTCCTCGCCATGTCCCGCTGGCAGGGCCGCATGGAGACCAAGCAGGGCTTCCTGGGCCGCATCGTGGACATCGGCGCCGAGCTGTTCGCGATGAGCGCCGCCTGCGTGCGCGCCGAGATGCTGCGGGCCCAGGGGCACGAGGGCAAGGAGGCGTACGAGCTCGCCGACGCCTTCTGCCGCCAGGCGCGGGTGCGCACCGAGGAGCTCTTCGGCCGGCTGTGGACCAACACCGACGCCGTCGACCGCCAGGTCGTCAAGGGCGTGCTCAGCGGCCACTACACCTGGCTGGAAATCGGCGTCATCGACCCCTCGCGCGAGGGTCCGTGGATCGCCGACGCCGCCGAAGGGCCGTCCGCGAAGGACAACGTGCGAAGGCCGATCCGCTGAGCGGGCGCCCTGCCGCTACACCGGGCCGGTCCGCCGCACGTCCCGCACGCCCCAGGCGTGCGGTGGGCCCGCACGGCGCACGCCCGACGCAGGGCGCCCCCAGCTCGGCTCCGCTGTCCGAGGTGTCGGCGGGTGCGGCCACAATGGGGGCATGACCATGAGCCCCGCACCCCTCGCCGATCCCCATCAGCTCTACCGGCCGGATCCCGTCACCCCCGGCGGTCCCCGGCAGATCGTGGTCCTCGGCTCGACCGGATCGATCGGCACCCAGGCCGTCGACGTGGTCCTGCGCAACCCCGACCGCTTCCAGGTGGTCGCCCTGTCGGCGGCGGGCGGCCGGGTCGCCCTGCTGGCCGACCAGGCGCACCCGCAGCGGGTGCGGGCGGTCGGGATCGCCCAGGCCGCCAAGGCGCCGGCGCTGCGGGAGGCGCTGGCCGAGGCGTACGGCCCCGGTGAGCCGCTGCCGGAGATCCTCGCCGGCCCCGAGGCGGCCACCGAGCTGGCGCGCGCCGAGTGCGACTGCGTGCTCAACGGGATCACCGGCTCGATCGGGCTCGCCCCGACCCTGGCGGCGCTGGAGGCCGGGCGGGTGCTGGTGCTCGCCAACAAGGAGTCGCTGATCGTCGGCGGACCGCTGGTGTCCGCGCTGGCCCGGCCCGGCCAGATCGTGCCGGTCGACTCGGAGCACTCGGCGCTCTTCCAGGCGCTGATGGGCGGTGCGCGCGCCGAGGTCCGCAAGCTGATCGTCACCGCCTCCGGCGGCCCCTTCCGCGGCCGGACGAAGGCCGAGCTCGCCGACGTCACCCCGGCGGACGCGCTGGCCCATCCCACATGGGACATGGGTCCGGTGATCACCGTCAACTCCGCGACGCTGGTCAACAAGGGGCTGGAGGTGATCGAGGCCCACCTGCTCTACGACATCCCCTTCGAGCGCATCGAGGTCGTCGTCCACCCGCAGTCCTACATCCACTCGATGGTGGAGTTCACCGACGGCTCCACGCTCGCCCAGGCGAGCCCGCCGGACATGCGGATGCCGATCGCGCTGGGCCTGGGCTGGCCGGAACGGGTGCCCGACGCGGCGCCCCCCTTCGACTGGTCCAAGGCGATGAACTGGGAGTTCTTCCCGCTCGACGAGGAGGCGTTCCCCTCGGTCTCGCTCGCCCGCCGGGTGGGCGCGCTGGGCGGCACGGCCCCGGCGGTGTTCAACGCGGCCAACGAGGAGTGCGTCGACGCCTTCCTCGCCGGACGGCTGCCCTTCACCGGAATCGTGGACACCGTCGCGGAGGTCGTGGAGGATCACCGTGCGCCCGTGGCGGGAACCCGGTTGACCCTCTCGGACGTCCTCGAAGCGGAGACGTGGGCCCGGACCCGCGCCCGCGAACTGGCACAACGGGCAGTGAAGACAGCGGAGGCTCGCGTATGACGGCTTTGATGACGGTCCTCGGCATAGTCGTCTTCGCCGTCGGCCTGCTGATCTCCATCGCCTGGCACGAGCTCGGCCACCTGTCCACGGCCAAGCTCTTCGGCATCCGCGTGCCGCAGTACATGGTCGGCTTCGGCCCCACCGTCTTCTCGCGCCGGAAGGGCGAGACGGAGTACGGCATCAAGGCGATCCCGCTCGGCGGCTACATCCGCATGATCGG
>CAYNNX010000739.1:0-2528 GCA_964398515.1 uncultured Streptantibioticus sp.
AGGTCGCTGGTCACCGCGCTATCGGTGTGCACATCGGTCAGCTCCAGCTTCCCCGAGCCCATGTCGTGCTCGACCACATAGCCATCCCCGAGCTGGGCAAGCCCGGAGGACGGGACGGAGGTGTCGGTGCCGGTGGCCAGGTCGTACACCCCGGCCGGCCCCGAGCTCCCGCACGACCAGTAGATCCACCGGCCCGCAGCCGCCTGCAACTCGCTCGGCACACACGGCGCCCCGGTGCTGACGGTCTTCGTGATCCGCTGCGAGGGAAGAGTGATCGCACTGAGCGACCCGGGTGTGGAATTCGCCACCCACAGTGTGGACTCCCACAGGGCCGCCCCGGTGATCGGGCGCGAGAACAGCACGTTCGTAGCGGTGTTGAGATCGGTGTCGCCGATGTACTGCTTCCCCGTGCCACTGCTGTCGTAGACGACGTAGCGGCCGTTGGAGTCGACGAGTGTCCCGTCCGTCCCGCCCGCAGTCACCTGCCAGGAACTGGTGGGGCTCTGCACCGACACCAAGTCGCCCGGCGACCTCGGAACGCGTTGCGATATCCGGCCGTCACCGGTTGTGACAGGTGGTGCGCAATAGGCGGCCGAGCTGCAGTCGCTCGGTTCGAGAGCCTTTCCGAAGGCCGTGTGCGGGCCGTACGACGGCGCTCCGCCGAGCTGGATCGCGCGGGTGAACGTGTCCGCGTTCGGGGCGCTCCCGGACTCCAGCGTGACGAGCTGGTCGTTGGTCAATGACAGGCCGTTGACGGGTGCGGGGCTGCCTCCCGGATCGGCGGATTCCATGGTGACCGTCGAGGTTCCGTCCGAGTTCAGCGTCACCCGGCGGTCGCCCCAGTCGGTCAGGGATGAGCCGCCCAGCACCATGGCACCGTCGGAAGTCGCGCTGAAGGCCCAGTCCCGCTGGACGTGGGCGATGATCGGACTCGGAACTCCGCCGCTGAGCGGCACCTCGTACAGCGCGTGGCCAAGCTCTTCGTCGGCGGGGGTCGAAGCGTAGGTTTTCCAGTCGTAGTTGACCAGCAACGAGTTACCGACGATGGCGACCTGGCGCAGGTCAAATGCGCCGTACGGTACCGGCACCTGGAGTGTGGTCTCCGGCGCGGTGAGATTCGCTCGTGACAGTAGATGCAGGGTCGTTCCGTTGAGGTACCACCCGACGTACTTGTCCGACAGAACCACGTTGGCTGCGGCCGGTATGGTGCCGAAAATCGGGGTCACCTGCCCGCTCACCAGGTCTATGAGGGCAAGCCGCCTGCCGGTGCTGTCGGTGTATTCCACCACCACGGAGGTCGCGTTGCCTGTCACCGGGCCGGTTTCGGCGGTCGCGCCGACGGGCCAGCCGGTTACCTCTGTATCGGTCGCTTGCCCACTCGACATGGTCAGGACGTGGAGGGACCTGGTCCCGTCCGCGGCCCTGGCGAGGGTGAGGATCTTCGACCCGAAGGTGCCCAGGTAGGACTGGTCGCTCGGCAGTGTCACGGTCACAGTGGTGCCGGAGTCCATGTCGTGAAGCTGGACGGTGTGAATAGCCGTTTGCGTTGCCACGACGTCGGATCCCGAGCCTGAGTTTCCCGGGTTGAGAGTGTGACGCCCCGGCATGGGGATGTCAGGACCCCCCGAGTAATTCGTCCACAGCCACCCGGACTTGCCCACCTGCTCGTGCAGGAAGCCGCCGGGCCCCGCGAGCGCGATCAACTCCTGAGGCGGATAGTAATTTGTGGCGGCCGGGATGACCGTCTCGGTGGGGGTGTCCGCGAGCGCGGACGGCGTGGTGACGCAGGCGAAGCCCGACGCCATGGCGAAAGTCGCGGCGACCGCGATGGCGCCGCGTATGAGGGCGCGTTGAGCCACCCGTTCCTCCCCTGAAGGCGCTGAAGGCACGGGGACGGCGAGGACCGATGACGCCTGCGATGGCCGTCCTGTCGGCTCGTCGTGTGTAGCCCCCCGGCAGCTGCAGCCAGCCAACCCCATGCAAGTGGCCGGACAGTAGCAGCACTTTCAAGTACCGCGGAAGATGCGGCAGTGGCTGCTCGGTCCAACTGGTCTTGCCGGCACCCGTCAGCCCGGCCTGGACATCTCACCCTCGCGCCGGGGTCCCCGTGCCACTACGTGCCATTCGCAGGGGTAGACAACGGTCACCACGGGCACCATCCGACCGCTGGCCAACAGCACTCCTGCATGACGATTCCGCAGTTCATAGGCCATTTTGGCGATCAAGTACTGGTTGATTCCCAAGCTCGGAGCGCGGGTTCGATTCCCGTCACCCGTTCCAAAAGAAGGGCCCAGGTCGTAGACCCGGGCCTTCTGCGTTGTCTGGACCTCCCAAAGCGTCGCGTGCCAGTTGAATGGCCCGGTTTGGGGGTAACGCAGCGGGTACTCCCGGGGGTGCTTCGGGAGGGGGCGCCCATGGAGTACGACGAGGTCATCCGGTTCGTTGCCCAGCGGGCCCAGGTGTCCGAGGACCAGGCGGCCGCGCTGACGCGCGCCACGATGCTGGCGCTCGCCGAGCGGATCACCGGG
>CAYNNX010000740.1:0-2520 GCA_964398515.1 uncultured Streptantibioticus sp.
CACGATCACGGAACTGCTCAACTACCAGGATCTGGGTTTCACGCCCGCGGGCACGGCAGTCGAGTTCCTGCGGAGCGGGGCCACCAGGCCTGGTGGCTCCCTGGTGGTAAACCCCAGCGGAGGCTTGAAGAGCTTCGGCCATCCGATCGGCGCCACGGGCTGCCGGATGCTCTACGAGATCACGCGGCAGCTGCAGGGCCGCGCCGATGGCGTCCAGGTGGACGGCGCGCGCCGGGGGCTGGCCCACAACCTGGGCGGTCCGGGCGCGGTGGCGGCGGTCAGCATCCTGGAACGGGCCGGATGACGCTGGCGCGGGGGTTCAACCACGTCGGCATCCTGACCGACGATCTCGAGTCCGTCCGCCGCGTGCTGGGCGACCTGATGGGCCTGGAGGTGCACGGGCCGGAGTCGGAGCCCGAGCTGGGGATCGAGGTGCTCTGGGTCCGCGCCGGGGAGGTGCGGCTCGAGTTCATCAGGCCGACGGATCCCGACAGCCGGGCGGCGCGGGCGATCGCAGCCGGCCAGCGCGGAGTCCACCACGTCGCCCTGACCGTGAACGACGCGGCCGCGGCCCTCCAGCAGCTGCGGGCGGCCGGGGTCGGCACTCGCGACAGCGAGCCCAGACCGGGCGTGCACGGTTCGCGGATCGGGTTCCTGGAGCCTGCCGCGGTGGCCGGGGCACTGATTGAGGTTGTCCAGGAGACGCGATGAGGCCGCCGCTTCTCACCGCCGCCGAGGCGGTGGCCGGGCTGTCCGAGGGGGCACTGGTGGGCACCGGCGGAGCGATCCTGAACCGGAAGCCGATGGCTCTGCTGCGGGCGCTGACCGACCTCGGCAGGCCAGTCGACCTGGTGACGTTTCTCGCTTCCACCGACGCAGAGCTGCTTGCCGAGAAAGGCCTGCTGCGGCAGCTCACCGCCTCCTACTGCGGGCTGGAGCGGGCGGGGCGCCCGGTCGCTTTCGAGCGCGGGGTGCAGGAACGCCGGATCGGGTGGCGCGAGAGCTCGGAGTGGCTCCTGCTGGACGGCTTTCGGGCTGCAGCGATGGGCCTCCCCTTCCTGCCCGGGCGCTCGGGCAGGGGCAGCGACCTCGCCGTCTCACGCGAGCTGCGCGAGGTGACCGACCCCTACACCGGCGAGGTCCTGGCCGCCCACCCCGCGATCAAGCCCGACCTGGCCCTGATCCACGCCTGGCGGGCCGACGACGAGGGAAACGTGCAGATGCCGTTCCCTCCGGACCACCTCTGGGACGTGGACGTCTGTCTCGCGCGAGCCGCGCGGCGTACGGTCGTGAGCGTGGAAGAGATGGGTTCCCGCGGGGACATCCGGAACACCGCACACCTGACCCGGCTGACACGGGTAGAGGTGGACGCCCTGGTTCTGGCCCCGGGCGGCGCCCGGCCGACCGCCTGCCGGCCAGCTTATGAAGAAGCGCTCAGCCGGTGAGCGGGACCGCTGAAATCATGGTGGCGGCACTGGCGCGAGAGATCGGCGATGGGGACGTGCTGGGCGTTGGCCTGGGCACCGTGCTGGGTATGATCGCTGCCCTGGCTGCCCGGCGCACGCACGCGCCCGGGTCGGAATTCACGTGTGCCGGTGCCCTTTCGCCGGAGGTCGACCTGGTCCAGGCGATGCGCGGGCCCGAGGGCATGGCCGGGCGCACGGGCGCCTGGGTCTCCCACCTCGACACCATGCAGATGGCGGAGCGTCAGGCCTTCACGCTGATGTTCCTGCGTCCGGCCCAGATCGACGCGAGCGGAATGCTCAACGTCAGCCGCGCCGATGGCCGGCAGCTGCCGGGCGGCGTTGGCACTGCGGACACCCCGGCCCTGCTGCCCCGGGTAGTCTGCTACCACACCGATCACCGGCCGCGGTCGCTCCCCGAGCACGTCGACTTCGTGACCGGCCGCGGCGAGCACGTCAGGACCCTGGTCACCGACCGCTGTGTGATCGACTTCGAAGGGGGCCGGCCACGGCTGCGCTCTATCCATCCCGGGCAGACGAAGGAGACGGTCCAGGCGGCGACCGGCTACCTCCTGCCCGGCCTTGCGGAGGCCGGGGCGACTGAGCTCCCGTCACCCGCCCTGACAGCCGCCATCGAGGTGGTCGACCCGCTACGACTGCGCGACCTCGAGTTTCGGGCCTCCAGGGTGGAGGCCGAGCAGCGGCTGCAGGCGGCCCTCCGGGGGTCCCCGCGACCGGGGTCCCCGCAATACCCGAAGGTTTTGCGGGGTGGGCGAAATCGCCAGATTTCGAGGGATAGCAATCCATCGGTTACGCCATCACAGGGCATAGATAGATAGGAGGACACATGGCAACCGCGACAATTCCGGGACCGATCGTCAGCGTCCGGATGACCGAGGAGCACGAGATGCTCCGGCAGTCCGTCCGCGACTTCGTGGAGCGCGCGGTGCCCAAGTCTAAGGCGAACGAGCTCGAGCAGAGCCACGAGTTCCCGCAGTGGCTGTGGGACGAGATGGCCAAGGCGGGGCTCCACGCCATCGGCGTGGACGAGGAGTAC
>CAYNNX010000741.1:0-2498 GCA_964398515.1 uncultured Streptantibioticus sp.
CCAGGATGTCGTCGCGGGCCTCGTCGAGGTGCGTGGCGGCCTTGGGGTACTTGGCCTCCAGCGCGGTGACGACCTGGTCGTGCTGGGCGTAGACCGCGTCGGCGTCGGGTTGCTCGAAGATGGTGCGGACCATGGTCGCCACCCAGGGCTGGGCGGTCTTGGGGACGTGGGTGAGCAGCGCCCGGTGGTAGTGGGTGCGGCACCTCTGCCACGCGGCGCCCGGCAGCGTGGAGGCGATCGCGTCCCGCAGACCCGCATGGCAGTCGGAGGTCACCAGCTTCACCCCGGAAAGCCCACGCGCGACCAGCCCGCGCAGGAACGCCAGCCAGCCCGCGCCGTCCTCGGACGACACGACCTCGATCCCGAGAATCTCCCGCTGCCCGCCAGCGTTGACGCCGGTCGCGATCAGGCAGTGCACGATGACCGTCCGGCCGCCTTCTCTCACCTTCTGCGTGAGCGCGTCGATCCACACGAACGTGTAGGGCCCACCATCCAGCGGCCGGTTGCGGAAGTCGGCCACCAGCTCGTCCAGCTCCCGGGCCATCACCGAGACCTGCGACTTCGACAGCTTCGTCACGCCAAGCGACTCCGCCAGCTTCTCCACCCGCCGCGTCGACACCCCCAGCAGGTACGACGTCGCCACCACCGTCGCCAGCGCCCGCTCGGCCCGGCGCCGCCGCTCCAGCAGCCACTCGGGGTAGTACGACCCCTGCCGCAACCGCGGAATCGCCAACTCCACCGTCCCCGCGCGGGTGTCCCACTCCCGCATCCGGTACCCGTTGCGGCTGTTCACCCGCTCGGCGCTGACCTCGCCGTAGCCGGCCCCGCACACCTGCTCGACCTCGGCGTCCATCATCCGCTGTGCGAACTGACGGATCATCTCCCGCAGCAGATCCGGCGACGCCGCCGCCAACGTCTGGTCGAAGTCCTCGCTGGTAACCGGCAGAATGTCACTCACGGCCATCTCGTTTCTCACCTTCAGGTCTTGGTCGACTCGAAGGATCACGAGGTGGCCGCCCTCATGTCACGGCGACACACCCACACAGGCACAAACCCGGCAGAAGGTCACACAGGCCCCATACACCACTCCCGTGGACGCTAACGGCGCTGGTGGAGCTGAGCGTCATGGAACAGCGGTATCGGGCTGTGCTGGAAGTAGAGGCTGGATGTCCGGTGATCGAGGTCGCCGAGCGGTATGGGGTGTCCCGTCAGAGTGTGCATGCCTGGCTGCGGCGGTATCGCGAGCATGGGCTGGCTGGGTTGGCGGACCGGTCCCATCGTCCGGCGTGTCCTTCCTCGGTTGATGCTTGACACCGCCGGAGCGGGACGGGCCTTACGGCATCGCTGTGACGCTTGCCGCTATGCCGGATGTGGGTGCGAACCTGTGGCCAGCCGGCCTGTCTAACTGGCCCGATGCGTGTGATCTGTGTCCGATGCGATCATCGATGTCGTGCTCTCAGTGACCATGAA
The DNA here is from genome assembly GCA_964398515.1 of uncultured Streptantibioticus sp. Lineage (GTDB taxonomy): Bacteria > Actinomycetota > Actinomycetes > Streptomycetales > Streptomycetaceae > CAYNNX01. Next base: position 1,471 of record CAYNNX010000741.1, read on the forward strand.
CAACGAGGCGGCAGAAGCGCTCGCCACGCTGCACGAGCTGTCCACTCCGGAGCAGCCGGCCAGGCTGATGTCCGGCCTGCGCGCGATGGCGCGGAAGGGAATTACGCGGCGCGGCGACGTCTGGACCTGGTCCGGGTCCCATGCCGACGCAGAGCAAGCACCGCACGGCTTCCCCAACCTGACCGAATGGGAAGCGGCACACAACCTCATGCCCCTGGAAGGCTTTATCCGCTTGCATTCCAGAGCCCTGTTCGGCTCCGCCATAGTCAGCGAGGCCGATCAGCGTCTCCTACTCCGCCATGGCTTCGCGTTCGCGTTCGAGTTCGCCAGATTCGTTCGCAGCCTGGACCCGCCGGTGTCGATCCGTGCAATCCTCTCCGCGTCAGCGGACGGAGTCATCTTCCGGTTCCACGAGATACGCCCCGGCGAGCAGTGGGACCCGACAGGCCCGTGGGCCTACCGGCCACACAAGATGGTCAAGATCGACATCAAGCCCATGATGCCATGATCCACAATACGGCCGTAGCGGACCAACTCACCTCAAGATGACCCATCAGCCCTGTCCCGGGACTGATCCGTCAAGCGTCTCGTGTGACTCGACAGGTGCTCGAACGGCTGCTAACGCGTCTCGGCGATGCCGCCAGCCAGGAGCACGGACGCGTCCTCAGGAGTGGTCGCGTTCCTCTGCGTCGTATTCAAGAGCCTCGTGGATCTTCAGCTCTGCTCGAGCGCTGATGGTGAAACGCGTGCGGGGTGAGATGCCCTCGTCGCGCATGGCCTGGATGAACGCTTCACGGACAAGTTCGATGGCGCGGTCATGCTCAACGGGCCAGGTCTCGTGGCTGGTCACGGCCGACCGCCGGCCTGCTTCGGTGGAGTGAATCGGCCCCATACCCACTTGCCCTCGGGTGGTGTCCATTTCACGCCTGAGTAGGTGCAGAGTTGCTCAACGATCGGGAGCCCCCACCCGCCGAACTCGTGATCTTCGGGGAGGGCGTCAATGAGGTCCAGAGTCAGCTCGACCTTGC
>CAYNNX010000742.1:0-2478 GCA_964398515.1 uncultured Streptantibioticus sp.
GACCCCCCTGGCGGTCGACCCCGCGCACCCCTTCCCGTACATATCGGGGCTGTCGCTGAACCTGGCCGTCGTCGTGCGCAATCCGGTCAGCGGCCATCAGCACTTCGCCCGGGTGAAGGTGCCGCCCCTGCTCCCGCGGTTCCTGGAGGCCGGCCCGCAGCGGTACGTGCCGCTGGAGGACGTGATCGCGGCGCATCTGGAGGAGCTCTTCCCCGGCATGGAGGTGCTCGCCCACCACACCTTCCGGGTGACCCGCAACGAGGACCTGGAAGTCGAGGAGGACGACGCCGAGAACCTGCTCCAGGCCCTGGAGAAGGAGCTCATGCGGCGCCGCTTCGGCCCGCCGGTCCGGCTGGAGGTCGAGGAGTCCATCGACCCGTACGTCCTGGACCTGCTGGTACGGGAGCTGAAGATCTCCGACGCGGAGGTCTACCCGCTGCCCGGGCCGCTGGACCTGACCGGGCTGTTCGGGATCGCGGCGCTGGACCGGCCCGAGCTGAAGTACCCGAAGTTCGTCGCCGGGACCCACCGGGACCTCGCCGAGGTCGAATCCGCCTCGCCGCCGGACATCTTCTCCGCGCTGCGCAGCCGCGACGTGCTGCTGCACCACCCGTACGACTCCTTCTCCACCTCCGTGCAGTCGTTCCTGGAGCAGGCGGCCGCCGACCCGGACGTGCTGGCGATCAAGCAGACGCTCTACCGCACCTCGGAGACCTCCCCGATCGTCGACGCGCTGGTCGACGCGGCCGAGTCCGGCAAGCAGGTGCTGGTCCTGGTGGAGATCAAGGCGCGCTTCGACGAGCAGGCCAACATCAAGTGGGCGCGCAAGCTGGAGGAGGCCGGCTGCCACGTGGTCTGGGGGCTCGTGGGGCTCAAGACGCACTGCAAGCTGTCGCTCGTGGTCCGCCAGGAGGGCGACATGCTGCGCCGCTACAGCCACGTCGGAACCGGCAACTACCACCCCAAGACCGCCCGGCTCTACGAGGACCTCGGCCTGCTCACCGCCGATCCGCAGGTGGGCGCCGACCTGTCGGACCTGTTCAACCGGCTGTCCGGGTACTCGCGGCGCGAGTCGTACCGCCGGCTGCTGGTCGCGCCGCACAACCTGCGGGACGGGCTGATCTCCCGGATCAACAAGGAGATCGCGCACCACCGGGCCGGGCGGCCGGCGTTCGTGCGCATCAAGGTCAACTCCATCGTGGACGAGGCGGTCATCGACGCCCTGTACCGCGCGGCCCGGGCGGGCGTGCCCGTGGACATCTGGGTGCGCGGGATCTGCGCCATCCGGCCGGGCGTCCCGGGGCTGTCGGAGAACGTCCGGGTCCGCAGCATCCTGGGCCGCTTCCTGGAACACTCCCGGGTCTTCGTCTTCGGCAACGGCGGCGAACCCGAGGTGTGGCTGGGCAGCGCCGACATGATGCACCGCAATCTCGACCGCCGGATCGAGACGATGGTCCGGGTCACCGATCCGGCCCACCGTGCGACGCTCAACCGGCTGCTGGAGAGCGGGATGTCGGGCGAGACCGCCTCCTGGCACCTCGGCCCGGACGGCAACTGGACACGGCACAGCACCGACCCGGAAGGCCGCCCGCTGCGGCAGCTACAGGAAATGCTCATCGATGCGCGGAGGCGCCGGCGTGGCCCAGCGACACCCTGACAGTCCGCCGCTGCCCGCCGCGCCCGTCGGGCTGACGGCCGGTGACGTGCTCGCCGGGCACCTGGCCGAGCACGCCGCCGAGTTCCTGCGCGCGCTGCGCCTGCGCGGGGAACCGCAGCGCGGAGAACCCCAGCGCGGAGAGCTCCGGCGGGGAGAGCCACGGCGGGAGGAAGCCGAAGCGGCGGCCAACCGCCTGCTGCGCGCCTCGGCCCGCCGCATCAGCGCGGCCCTGCTCACCTACGAGCCGCTGGTGGACGCGGCGTGGGCGGAGAACCTGCGCGGCGAGCTGGGCTGGCTGTGCTCGATCCTCGCCCGCGAGCAGCGCTACGGCACCCAACTCGCCCGGCTGCGGGCCGCGTTGGTCCGGCTGGCGTCGGACGGCGGCCCGGAGGCCGAGGAGCCCGCGGCCCGCGGACCGGTGTCGGTGGGGGCGGCCCGGGCGGGGGCGCTGCTGGAGCGCCAGCTGACCTTGGCCCGCACCCGCGCCCACTCCACGACGCTGCAGACCTTCGGCTCCGCCCGCTTCCACGCGGTCGCCGACGCCGTGGCGCTGCTCGCCTCCGAGCTCCCCCTGTCGCAGGCCGCGGCCGCCCCGGCCCGCCAGGCGCTGCCGCCGCTGGCCGAACGGGCGCAGCGCCGGCTCACCGAGGCGGTCGAGGCGTTGCCGCTGCCGGTCGCCGGGTACCCGTACAACGCGCACGCGACGCAGGCCGCGTTGTCCGACACCTCGGTCGAGGAGTTGCAGGACGCGCCCTGGCACCGCGTGCGGGGGCTGCTGCGGTTGTGCCGGTACGCCCTGGAGATCCTCGAGGCGCCGCCCG
>CAYNNX010000743.1:0-2457 GCA_964398515.1 uncultured Streptantibioticus sp.
TTCTCGTGGCCGCGGAAGGTGCGGGTCGGCGCGAACTCGCCGAGCTTGTGGCCGACCATCGACTCGGTGACGAACACCGGGACGTGCTTACGGCCGTCGTGCACCGCGATCGTGTGGCCCAGCATCGCCGGGACGATCATCGAGCGACGGGACCAGGTCTTGATGACGTTCTTGGTGCCGGCTTCGTTCTGGACATCCACCTTCTTGATCAGGTGGTCGTCGACGAAGGGCCCCTTCTTCAGACTGCGCGGCATCTAAACCCGCTCCTAGCGCTTCTTGTTCGTCTTGCGGCGGCGGACGATGAGCTTGTCGCTGGCCTTCTTCGGCCGGCGAGTACGTCCTTCCTTCTGACCCCAGGGGCTGACCGGGTGGCGACCACCGGAGGTCTTGCCCTCACCACCACCGTGCGGGTGGTCGACGGGGTTCATGGCCACACCACGAACGGTCGGGCGGACGCCCTTCCAGCGCATACGGCCGGCCTTGCCCCAGTTGATGTTCGACTGCTCGGCGTTGCCGACCTCGCCGACGGTGGCGCGGCAGCGGATGTCGACCAGCCGGACCTCACCGGAGGGCATGCGCAGGTGGGCGTAGGCGCCCTCCTTGGCCAGCAGCTGGACGGAAGAGCCCGCGGAGCGAGCGATCTTCGCGCCGCCGCCGGGCCGCAGCTCGATGGCGTGGATCACGGTACCCACCGGGATGTTCCGCAGCGGGAGGTTGTTGCCCGGCTTGATGTCGGCGCCGGGGCCGTTCTCGATCCGGTCACCCTGGGCCAGCTTGGCCGGGGCCAGGATGTAGCGCTTCTCGCCGTCCGCGTAGTGGAGCAGCGCGATGCGCGCGGTGCGGTTCGGGTCGTACTCGATGTGCGCGACCTTGGCCGGCACGCCGTCCTTGTCGTGACGACGGAAGTCGATCAGACGGTAGGCGCGCTTGTGGCCACCGCCCTGGTGTCGGACGGTCACACGACCGGCGTTGTTACGGCCGCCCTTGCTGTGCAGCGGGCGGACCAGCGACTTCTCCGGCGTGTCCCGCGTGATCTCGACGAAGTCGGCGACGGACGAGCCACGACGGCCCGGGGTCGTCGGCTTGTACTTGCGGATACCCATTTCTCAGTCCTCGGAAATTCCGGACTTCCTAAGCGCTCCGACCTCCGTTAGGAGACCGGGCCGCCGAAGATGTCGATTCGGTCGCCCTCGGCGAGGGTCACGATGGCGCGCTTGGTGTCCTTGCGCTTGCCGAAACCGGTGCGGGTGCGCTTGCGCTTGCCCTGCCGGTTGATCGTGTTCACCCCGGTGACCTTGACCGAGAAGACCGTCTCGACGGCCTGCTTGATCTGGGTCTTGTTGGCACGCGTGTCGACGAGGAAGGTGTACTTGTTCTCGTCGAGCAGCGCGTAGCTCTTCTCGGAAACCACCGGCTTGAGCAGGATGTCACGGGGGTCCGTGAAGGTCTTGCTGGTGGCAACGGTCGCCTCGGTCATCAGGCGGCGCTCCCTTCGGGACTGGCGACACCCTCAGAAAGTGCAGCGCCGGTGAAGCGGTCGAAGGCGTCCTTGGTGAAGACCACGTCGTCGGAGACGAGGACGTCGTAGGCGTTCAGCTGGCCGGCCTCCAGGATGTGGACCTGGGGCAGGTTGCGGGCGGACAGCCAGGCGGCCTCGTCGGCGCGCTCGACGACCAGCAGGACGTTCTTGCGGTCGCTGATCTTGCCCAGCAGCGCCTTGGCGGCCTTGGTCGACGGGGTGGCCCCCTCGACGACGCCGGAGACGACGTGGATGCGGTCGTGACGCGCGCGGTCGGTCAGGGCGCCACGCAGGGCAGCCTTGATCATCTTCTTCGGCGTCCGCTGCGCGTAGTCACGCGGCACGGGACCGTGCACGGTGCCACCGCCGGCGAACTGCGGAGCGCGCGTCGAACCCTGGCGGGCGCGGCCGGTGCCCTTCTGGCGGTACGGCTTCTTGCCACCGCCGCGGACCTCGCCGCGGTTCTTGGTCTTGTGCGTGCCCTGACGGGCAGCGGCCAGCTGCGCGACGACGACCTGGTGGATCAGCGGGACGCTGACCTTGGCGTCGAAGATCTCCGCGGGGAGCTCGACGGTCCCGGCCTTGTCGCCTGCCGGCGAAAGGATGTCAATGGTGCTCATCGGTTACCTCAGGCCCCCTTGGCCGCGGTACGGACCAGGACGAGGCCGCCGTTCGGACCAGGAACCGCGCCCTTGATGAGCAGCAGGCCCTTCTCCGCGTCAACGGCGTGGACGGTCAGGTTCTGGGTGGTGACCCGCTCGTTGCCCATGCGGCCCGCCATGCGCAGGCCCTTGAACACGCGGCCCGGAGTGGCGCAGCCGCCGATGGAACCGGGCGAGCGGTGCTTGCGCTGGGTGCCGTGTCCGGCGCCGAGGCCACCGAAGTTGTGGCGCTTCATGACACCGGCGAAACCCTTGCCCTTGCTCTTGCCGGTGACG
>CAYNNX010000744.1:0-2440 GCA_964398515.1 uncultured Streptantibioticus sp.
CGATGACGGTCGCGGCGTGGGCGTCGGAGCCCTTGCCGCCGTAGAGGCCGTCCTCGATGAGCTTTTTGGCGTTGTCCCAGGCGCCACCGGAGTTGGCCAGGAAGACCGCCATCAGCGTGCCGGTGCCGATCGCCCCCGCCAGGTACGAGCCGAGGGAGCCGACGCCCAGCGCGAAGCCGACGGCGACCGGCGCCATCACGGCGAGCAGACCGGGGGTGGCCAGCTCGCGCAGCGCGTCCTTGGTGCAGATGTCGACCACCCGGCCGTAATCCGGCTTCTCGGTGTAGTCCATGATCCCGGGCTTCTCCCGGAACTGGCGGCGCACCTCGAAGACGACCGAACCGGCCGAGCGCGAGACCGCGTTGATGGCGAGCCCTGAGAAGAGGAAGACGACCGCGGCGCCGACCAGAAGCCCGACGAGGTTGTTGGGCTGCGAGATGTCGAGGCTGAGGCTGAGCCCGTGCGCGGCCGGGCCGACGGTGCTCCTGGCGTTGTTGATCGCGTCGGTGAACGAGCCGAACAGAGCGGTCGCGGCGAGCACTGCGGTCGCGATGGCGATGCCCTTGGTGATGGCCTTGGTGGTGTTGCCGACCGCGTCGAGGTTGGTGAGCACCTGGGCGCCCTCGCCCTCGACGTCGCCGGACATCTCGGCGATCCCCTGGGCGTTGTCCGAGACCGGGCCGAAGGTGTCCATGGCGACGATCACGCCGACCGTGGTGAGCAGGCCGGTCCCGGCGAGCGCCACCGCGAAGAGCGACAGCATCAACGAGCCGCTGCCCAGCAGGAACGCGCCGTAGACGGCGAGGCCGATCAGCACCGCCGAGTACACCGCGGACTCCAGCCCCAGCGAGATGCCGGAGAGCACGACGGTCGCGGGACCGGTGAGCGAGGTCTTGCCCACGTCGCGCACCGGGCGCCGGTTGGTCTCGGTGAAGTATCCGGTCAACTGCTGGATGAGCGCGGCGAGCACGATGCCGATGGCGACGGCGACCAGGGCGAGGACTCGCGGGTTGCCGGCGTGGCCGGTGATCGACGCCGGAACGCCCCTCAGATCGGCGAAGCGAGCGGGCAGATACGTGAATGCCGCTCCGGCGACCAGAATCAGGGAGATCGCCGCCGCGATGAAGAATCCGCGGTTGATCGCCGTCATTCCGCTGCGGTCGCGCCGCCGTGGCGCCACCGCGAAGATTCCGATCATCGCAGTGATCACACCGATGGCCGGTACGAGCAGCGGAAACGCCAGCCCGGAATTACCGAAGGCGGCCTTGCCCAAGATCAGTGCGGCGACCAGTGTCACCGCGTAACTCTCGAACAGGTCGGCGGCCATACCGGCGCAGTCGCCGACGTTGTCGCCGACGTTGTCCGCGATCGTGGCGGCATTGCGCGGGTCGTCCTCGGGAATGCCCTGTTCGACCTTGCCGACGAGGTCCGCGCCGACATCCGCGGCCTTGGTGAAGATGCCGCCGCCGACCCTCATGAACATGGCCAGCAACGCGGCGCCGAAGCCGAAGCCCTCCAGCACCTTGGGGGCGTCGGCCTTGTAGATCAGCACGACCACGGAGGCGCCGAGCAGCCCGAGACCGACGGTGCACATCCCGACCACGCCGCCGGTGCGAAACGCGATCTTCATCCCGCGGTGGGAGACCGCCGCCAGATCGGCCGGAGGCTCACCGGGCCCCGGGGTCGCGGCGCGCGCGGCCGCGGCGACCCGGACGTTGCTGCGGACCGCCAGCCACATCCCGAGGTAGCCGGTCGCCGCGGAGAAGGCCGCGCCCACCAGGAAGAAGCCGGAACGCCCGGCGCGCTGCGGCCAGTTGTCGGCGGGCAGCAGCATCAGCAGGAAGAAGACCGCCGCGGCGAAGACGCCGAGGGTCCGCAACTGCCGCTTGAGGTAGGCGTTCGCGCCCTCCTGCACGGCGGCCGCGATCTGCTTCATGCGATCCGTCCCCTCGTCGGCGGCGAGGACCTGGCGGACCAGGACCACCGCGACGAGCAGAGCGATCACCGCGACCGCCGCGATGACGAGCACGAGTTCGCGGTTCCCCCCGGTCAGGACGGGCGCCGCCGCGAGGGATGGGTGAAGCTGTGGAAGATCCTGCACTTGAGGGGTGAGAGGCCCCGCCATTCGTCCTCCTTGACGTTTGGCACGCGGGCGCGCGGCTCTTGCGACGGCAACAGCCGCAGCGCTCAGGCGAGCTGAGCGAACCGAGCAAAGATGGACGGATTGTAGGGATCAACGCGACATCAAAACAGAGCGCCGGAACGAGAATTCGCCTTGCGGGGCCGGGCGCACCCACAATTCGAGCACCCCCCAGAAATCACCGATTTCGGTGAACGGGAGAGAGGGTGAGTGGACCCACCGAATTGATCACGGGAGCGACCGCGGAGATTGATCATCTGATCACACGGGACTGATCGCCCGATGCTGATCGTTGAAGTG
>CAYNNX010000745.1:0-2436 GCA_964398515.1 uncultured Streptantibioticus sp.
TGGCGGGCCAGTTGCTCGTCGAAGTCGTCGCGCTTGCGGACCAGCCCGTAGTCGGGGAAGGAGGCGAGTTCGGGCCAGTCGAGCTGGAGGCGCACGCCGCCGGCGATGATGCGCAGGCCCTTGTTGCGCAGCCAGCCCGCCTCCTCGGAGACGTCGATGCCCATCTGGACGAGCTGCTTGACGGCACGCGGGGTCAGTCCGTCGCCGCACACCTTCTCGCGGGGGAAGGCGGTCTTCTCCAGCAGCAGGACGTCCAGGCCCGCCTTGGCCAGGTGGTACGCGGCGGTCGAACCGGCCGGACCGGCTCCGACCACGATCACGTCGGCGGTGCGCTCAGAGGCTCGCGAGGCTCGCTCGGACGGTGCGGTCGTCTCGCTCACAGCGGGTCTCCCGATGACTCGTTGCTGCGTGCCGGGCGCGCCGGGCACTGGACAAGTGCGGCCAGTCTATTCGGGCAGCCCCGACCGGCCCCCGAGGGTCCCCGGGGCCGGGACACGCCCGAAGCAGCCGACAACGCCGACGCCTACGGCTTGACCGCCCGGTGCAGGGCGGCCACCCCGCCGGTCAGGTTGCGCCACGCCACCCGGGTCCAGCCGGCCTTCGCCATGCGCGCGGCCAGGGCGGGCTGGTCCGGCCAGGCCCTGATGGACTCGGCGAGGTAGACGTACGCGTCCGGGTTGCTGCTTACCGCGGTGGCGACCGGCGGCAGGGCGCGCATCAGGTACTCGGTGTAGACGGTGCGGAACGGGCGCCAGGTCGGGTGGCTGAACTCGCAGACGACGATGCGCCCGCCGGGCCGGGTCACGCGCAGCATCTCGGTGAGCGCCGCCTCCGTGTCCTGGACGTTGCGCAGCCCGAAGGAGATGGTGACCGCGTCGAACGTGTCGTCGCGGAACGGCAGCCTGGTGGCGTCGCCCGCGGTGAGCTGCAGCCCGGGGTGGCGCCGCTTGCCCTCGCGCAGCATGCCGAGGGAGAAGTCGCAGGGGACGACCTGGGCTCCGGCCGACCGGTACGGCAGCGAGGAGGTGCCGGTGCCGGCGGCCAGGTCGAGCACCCGCTGTCCGGGCCGGGCGTCGACCGCGCGCGCCACGGCCCGGCGCCACAGCCGCGCCTGGCCCAGCGAGAGGACGTCGTTGGTGAGGTCGTACTTGGCCGCCACAGCGTCGAACATCTGGGCGACTTCGGACGGCTGCTTGTCCAGGGAGGCTCGGGTCACGGCACCCATTGTTCACCCTGCCCCGCGCGCGGCCGCCGCCAGGGCTCAGGCGCGGCGGTGCACAAGCCGCCCGGCGAGGACGGTGGCGACGCAGCTCCCGGCGCCCGCGGCCGCCAGCGCGGCCTCGTCGGGCACGTCGAACACGGCGAGGTCGGCGCGTCCCCCGACCGCCAGCGGCCCCGCCACCGCGTCGGCGAGACCGTGGGCGTCCACGAACGGATCGAGCGAGACCTCGGGGACGACACCCGGCGCCGGCCGGGCGGGCAGGACCGTCAGCCCCGAGCGGGCCACGGCGGCCCGCACCGCGGGGTGGGCGAACCGACCGGCCACCGCCGTCGTGCCGTAGCGGAGCATCCGTTGCAGGCCCCGGCGGGCGCTGCCGCCCCAGCGGGTGTCGGTCATCGCCAGGGCGGCCAGCCGGTCGCCCGACAGCGGCTCCTCGCCGAGCTCGGCCGCCTCGCGCGGATCCGGGTGGTAGGTGTGCTCCAGCAGCCACTCGCCGTGCCACTGCCGCAGCCCGGGCGTCAGCACCCCCGGCCAGCGCCGCACGCGGGCCTGCGGGTACGCCTGCGCCAGCTCCCCGTACCGGCCGAGGGCGGCGATCCGGTCGCCGTCGACCGCCACCGCCCCGCCGGTCACGGCGGCGGCGCCCACCGGCAGGACCAGCGGCGCCGCGTGGATCGTCAGCACGCGGGCGGCCCTCAGGAGGCGTCGATGAGCTTCAGCTCGGGGTGGGCCGTTCCCCCCTCGATCGCGGTCGACGACAGGTGCGAGACGACGTGGTCGTCGACCGGGTCGTTCGCCGGGTCGTCGTGCACGACCAGGTGCTCGTAGGTGGTCGCGCGCTGCGCGGGGACGCGGCCGGCGGTGCGGATCAGGTGGAGCAGCTCCATGCGGTTGGAGCGGTGCCTGGCGCCCGCCGAGGAGACCACGTTCTCCTCCAGCATCACCGAGCCGAGGTCGTCGGCGCCGTAGTGCAGGGAGAGCTGGCCGACCTCCTTGCCCGTGGTGAGCCAGGAGCCCTGGATGTGGGCGACGTTGTCGAGGAAGACGCGCGCGATGGCGATCATGCGCAGGTACTCGAAGAGGGTGGCCTGCGTCCGCCCCTTCAGGTGGTTGTTCTCCGGCTGGTACGTGTACGGGATGAAGGCGCGGAAGCCGCCGGTGCGGTCCTGCACGTCGCGGATCATCCGCAGGTGCTCGATGCGCTCCGCGTTGGT
>CAYNNX010000746.1:0-2393 GCA_964398515.1 uncultured Streptantibioticus sp.
AACCCGGTGACCATGGAGGTCCTTTCTCGCCAGATCGGCCAGGCGGTGGGTCGGACCGGTTCAACTGCTCGCGGGTGGTGGGTCGGTGCGGCGGGACAGGAGCTGGTCGCGGATCTGGCGGGCGCGGTGGGGGCCGACGCGTAGATCGGTACGCAGCTTCCAGATGCTCACCGGCTTTCCGGTGGCGGCGCGGGCGGCGTCGTCCAGCGCGATGGCGCGCGGCCACACGTCGCGGTGTGCCGCCGTGTTGTCGGACGGTGGGGGTGTGGGGGCAGACAGGGGTGTCGGAGGCGGGCTGGCGGGCGTGTGGGCCCGGTGTGGTTGGGGAGGGCGGCGGCGTTCCGCCTGTCGCTGTCAGGGTGTGGCCGGATCTGCTGTGTGCGGGCGGATCAGCGGGCGGATCGGGGACGGTCACGATCGGTTCGGCGCCGCGGGTGGCGGATCGGGTGGGAACGGCAGCGGGTGGGGTGGGTCGCTCGGTGGGATCGGTGGGGCCGATCCGGTCCAGCAGATCGGTGACGGTGCGTCGGTAGGCGGCGATCGTCTCCGTCAGAGCGATCAGCAGCAGGGCCGGGGTCAGGTGCAGCAGCACGGCTGCCGGATCGGCACGCCGGGGCCACCCGATCTGCCCGCCGGGCCACAGACTCTCCCAGGAGTTCATCAGCGCGGCGGTGCATCCTGTGCCCCAGCGCAGCGTGGTCGACCAGGCCGGCGGGGTGATGCCCCAGGAGGCCAGGCGCGCGTCGACGTACAGAACGCCGGCGAGGGCGGTGCCGATCCATGGGGTCGAGGAGGATGGCGATGGGCCAGGGGACGCCTCGGCTGGTGGCGAAGCGGGTGACGTTGACGGTGGTGAAGACCAGCGCCAGGATCCCGACGGCGCACAGCACATAGGTCATGGTTTTGAGCAGGCTGATGGCCTCGCGGGCGGCGATCTGCTTCACCGTGCACCCCCGCCGCCTGGCGCGGCGGGCCTGGTCGCGCCTTGGAAGGCCGGGGTGTCGGTGCGGGCGGGGCCTTGGCGCACGACGGCTCCGGAGGCGGTGCGTCGATGGCCTGGCCGCCTCCGGTGTAGATCGCCACGTGGGTGATGTGGCTGGGGCTGGTGCCGTAGAAAAGGAGGTCGCCCAGGGCCAGTTGCGTGCCCTTGGGCAGGTGGGGGCCGGCGTCGTATTGGTCCTGGACGACGCGGAGGAGGGCGATGCCGGCGGCGTGGTAGGCGGCTTGGGTCAGTCCGGAGCAGTCGAAGCCGCCGTCGGCGGGCCCGTCGCCGCCCCAGACGTAGGGGGTGCCGAGCTGGGCGCGGGCGAAGGCGACCGCCGTGGCGGCAGCGCTTGTGGGTGCGTACGGCTGCCGCGTACTCGGCGGCGATGTGCAGGACCTCGTCGACGTACTGGTCGTCGTGGTTGTAGGTCCAGATGGCCGAGCGCAGGTTCCTGCCGCCTTTCGCACCGTTGGCGCACAGCAGGCGGGCCGCGGCGTAGACCGCGTCGATGGGGTCCCACGGGGTGGGCGGCGTCTTCCCTCCGAGCGGCACCGGGTAGGCGTATTTGGCGAAGGTGGACGGTAGGAACTGCATGGGACCGACAGCGCCCGCTGACGAGACCATGGTGGGGTTTCGCCCGTGGTCGGTCTCGACCTTGCCGATCGCGGCAAGGACCGTCCACGAAAGGCCGGGGCACTCGGGTGCGGCGTGTTGGTAGAGGGCGAGCATGGTGGGCGGGATGTCGGTCAGGGCGCGACTGCTGGGGGAGGCAGCCAGGCCGGCGCCTGGGGAAAGGGTGCCCATCACAGCGGCGATGACGAAGGCGGCGAGCGGCGGCCCGAGAGCCCGTACATGTCGGGTCTGCCGGTGCTCGCTCAGAACAGTGCCAGGCCCTCGCCGCTGGTGTCCGCGATGACTGGCCGGAACTGGGTGGGGAGGCCGTCCAAGCGGTCAGGACCGGCCGCGGCGGCCACGGCGGGGGCCGTCTCGGCCAGCCAGATGCGAAACCGCTCGGCGGCTTCGCGGTAGGGGACTCGCGCCAGGACACGGTGCTCGCCGGAGGGGCAGAAGTCGACGGCGACCGTGAGCAGGCAGGACCGGGGCGCCTTGTGACTGCCCGTCCAGGACACGCGCAGGACACCGCAGGGCGTGCGCCCGCGGGGAGCGCGGTGGGTCGGGCGCAGGGATCGGCAGGCTATGTGGGCGGTCCATGCGGCGAGGTGCGGCAGGGGCAGGGTGGTGCGTGCGCGGCAGCCGGGGCAGCGGTGCCAGTGGCGGAGCCAGTCGTGGGTGTCGGTGTGGAAGAGGCGTGTGTAGCGGTTCGCCACGCGGATGTCGTTGCTGTACAGGTGGTCGGGGCGTTCCAGTGTGTTGCAGGAGTGGCAGAGGGGGGCTTCTCCGAACTAAG
>CAYNNX010000747.1:0-2389 GCA_964398515.1 uncultured Streptantibioticus sp.
CCCCGCGCCCGACCCGGCCCCGGACCCGCACGGAGACGGGCGCGGGCAGCCGTCGACGGCACTCCCAACCGCGGCGTCCCCCGCAGGCCGCGACCGGGCTGCTGACGCGCCCCGGTCAGCCCCACCCGCCGCTCGGCGCGCCCCTCAACGCACCACCACCGCACCCCCGCACCGCTCAACGCGTCGCGAACGGGCGGTCCGCCGGGACTATCTCGCGGCCCAGCGGGAGCAGCGAGACGGGGATCAGCTTGAAGTTGGCGATGCCCAGCGGGATGCCGATGATCGTGCAGCACAGCGCGATGCCGGTGATCACGTGGCCGATCGCCAGCCACAGGCCCGCGAGGACGAGCCAGATCACGTTGCCTATGACGGAGCCGACGCCCGCGTCGCGGCGTTCCACCGTCGTGCGGCCGAAGGGCCACAGGGCGTAGTTCGCGATGCGGAAGGCGGCGATCCCCCACGGGATGGTGACCACCAGTACGCACATGACCAGGCCCGCCACGGCGTAGCCCAAGGCCATCCAGAGGCCGCACAGCACCAGCCAAACGACGTTCAAGATCGTCTTCATGGGCGGTAGCCTGCCATTTCCTCCAGGCGGGCGATGCGGTCCGCCATCGGTGGGTGGGTGGAGAAGAGCTTTGAGATGTCGCCCGCACGGAACGGGTTGGCGATCATCAGGTGGCTGGTGGTCTCCAGGCGCGGCTCCGGGGGCAGCGGGAGCTGCTGCGTGCCCACCTCGAGCTTGTGCAGCGCCGACGCCAGGGCGAGCGGATCGCCGGTGAGGCGCGCACCGGAGGCGTCCGCCTCGTACTCGCGGGAGCGGCTCACCGCCAGCTGGATCAAGGAGGCCGCCAGCGGGCCGAGGATCAGCGTCAGCAGCACGCCGAGGATGCCCGGGCCCTCCTCGTCCTCGGAGCGGCCGAACGGGATCAGCCACGCGAAGTTCACCAGGAACATGATCACCGAGGCGAGCGCGGCCGCCACCGAGGAGATGAGGATGTCGCGGTTGTAGACGTGGCTCAGCTCGTGGCCGATCACGCCGCGCAGCTCGCGTTCGTTCAGCAGCCGCAGGATGCCCTCCGTACAGCACACGGCCGCGTTGCGCGGATTGCGGCCGGTGGCGAACGCGTTGGGCGCCTCCGTCGGCGAGATGTAGAGCCGGGGCATGGGCTGCCGCGCGGCGGTCGACAGCTCGCGGACCATCCGGTAGAGCGCGGGAGCCTCGAACTCGCTGACCGGGCGGGCACGCATCGCGCGCAGCGCCAGCTTGTCGCTGTTCCAGTACGCGTACGCGTTCGTGCCCAGCGCCACCACCACGGCCACGATCAGGCCCGTCCGGCCGAAGAGGCTGCCGATGACGATGATGAGCGCGGACAGTCCCCCCAGGAGTACGGCGGTCTTCAGCCCGTTGTGCCGGCGGTGCACGGTACGCCCTCCAAGACGTGCGGTGGGGAACTCGTCGGTCCCGCTGCGGGTGCCTTCCACCCCCAGTGGACCCTCCCGTACTGGTCAACGCCACGCGGGAGCGTCCGGTTCCCCGGGCCGTGCCCCGGCCGTGCTCAAAGCACCGTGCTCAAAGCAGCGTGCCGGAGGCGAAGCGCAGAACCAGTTGGGGTGCCCCCGACAGGGCGACGCCCGCCACGGCGGCCACCGCGATCGCGGCCGTCAGGGACGCCGGAACCCGCGCCTTCTGCGCCGCCGCGCCGCCAACCTCCTCCGTGCGGGTGAACAGCACCGCGGTCCACCGCAGGTAGTAGTAGAGGGCGACGACGACGTTGACGGCCATCACGACCGCCAGCCACCCCAGTCCCGCGTCCACCGCCGAGGAGAAGACCACCACCTTGGCGAAGAGCCCGATCACGCCCGGCGGCAGCCCGGCCAGGCAGAGCAGGAAGAACGCCATCGCCAGCGCCGCCGCGGGACGCTCGGCGTACAGGCCGCGGTGGTCGGTGATCCGGCCCAGCGGCCGCGCACGCGCCACGAGCGCGGCCACGCCGAACGCGCCGAGGTTCACCACCGCGTACATCAGGGCGTACGCGACCGTCGCGCCGATCTGGCGGCCCGGGTCGGCCACGTATCCGGCGGCGGCGATCGGGACCAGCAGGTAGCCCGCCTGGCCGACCGAGGACCAGGCCAACAGCCGTACCGCGCTGCGCGGATGCTCCGGGCGCTGGCGCAGGGCGGCGACGTTGCCGACGGTCATCGTCAGGGCGGCCAGCACGGCCAGCGCCGGGCCCCACACGTCGGCGTACGGCTTGAAGGCCACGACCGTCACCAGGATCAGGCCGGCGAAGCCGGCGGCCTTGCCCACGACGGACAGGTACGCGGCCACCGGCAGCGGTGCTCCCGCGTATGTGTCGGGCACCCAGAAGTGGAAGGGCGCCACGGC
>CAYNNX010000748.1:0-2373 GCA_964398515.1 uncultured Streptantibioticus sp.
CGCCGCCGGGCCGCGCCGCCGGGCCGCGCCTGTGATCCGGTCGTCGACACCCCCGTCGGCGACCGTTCCGACCGCACCCTCAATTAATTCACGACGCAAAGCGTCGTGAATTCACGAGAATTCCAGCATTTCCCAGCCGGAATACTGCT
Organism: uncultured Streptantibioticus sp.; assembly: GCA_964398515.1. Lineage (GTDB taxonomy): Bacteria > Actinomycetota > Actinomycetes > Streptomycetales > Streptomycetaceae > CAYNNX01. The sequence goes on from CAYNNX010000748.1 coordinate 150, forward strand.
TCCCGACCTGTGCGGCCAGAGCTATATTTGAATTGTTCCCGGGAAACGGGAAAGAGAATTCCGCCGAAATCCCTGCGGGTAATTACCGCCATGGGTGAAGTGCGGCCAAAATCAGGGAGGTTGCGTGAAAGCGGAACGAGAAGTCAACGCGGTTGAGCTGCGGCCGGAACACGTCGGTCATGTAGTCGAATTCGAGACCGTAGCCACACCCGAAATGCGGGACGCAGGGCTCGGAGTCCTCGGGAGCCGGGTGACCATCCACGGCGAGCTCGTCACGGTGGCCAACGGCGACACTTACGGCCGGGCCTGGTCGAAGGTGGCCGTCATGGCCGAGGTGATTCGCGGCACCACCGCCCGCCGGATCCGGGTCGTATCCGTCCTCGGTTCCCATCGCACCGTGACCTTCACGGGCGAGGACGGATTCCGCCGGGGCACGCCCGTGATCCTGACCGAAGCAGCGGTTCAGAGTGGCGGGTTGACCTTCCCACCGGGGGTGTACCGCGCCACGCGGGAGGGATCCGCCTCGGGCCGGTACGGCATCCGGTTCCGTGGCGCCACCTACCCGATGTCCGCCCCGCCCGAGGCGTGAGCCGTACGGAGCCCGACGCCCGACTGCGGGCGCTGGACCGCGCCCTGCTGCGCGCCCCGCTCGCCGCGGCGGTCCGAAAGACCGCAGTCGCCGCCCGCATCCCGACCCGGTGCGGGCGGCGCCCACCCCCACACCCCACGTTCTTGGACGGAGCAGTGCCATGTGCCCGGACGACGACGCCCCGGTCATCCCCCGAATCCCGCGCCCGCGCAAGCCGCTGGAGCCCATGACCCGCCCGCCGGGACGGCCCATCGTGCCGCCCCAGGCCCCACCCGGCGAGAAGTAGCCGACACCGACACCCCGCGATGCCGACGATCGGAGCCATGCGATGACCACGCCGCCCCAGCCCGCACCCGCACTACCCGCACCCGCCCAGGCCGGAACTACCCAAGCTGCCCTTGCGAGTTCGAAGGCGCGCCCCGGTGAGCTGCGCGCCCGGGTCGCCGCAATCCTCGCCGCCCATCCCAGCGCGTCGTTCACCGTCACCGAACTGGCCAACCGGCTCGGTCACTCAGGCGGCGCGGTCGGCAACGCCTGCGAGACGCTGGTGATCCGGGGTGAAGCGGACCGAGTGGGAACCAAACCGCGCACGTACCGGGCGACACCGGCCACGACCACCGCAGCGCAGCACGCCAAACCGCCCACCCCCGGCCCGGGACCGGGGCCCCAGGCGCCGCAACCGCCCGCCCCGCAGGCGCCTGCTGGGCCGCAGGGCGGGCGGCCCGGACCGGTCACCCGCCCCAACGGGCAGCAGTACCACCCCAGGGCCTTGGCGAACCTGCCCGATGTGGAGGCGCTGCGCAAGCTGCGCGAGGCGCAGGTGCCGGTACTGCTGTACGGGCCGCCGGGCACGGGGAAGACCTCGCTGATCGAGGCGGCCTTTCCGGACCTGATCACGGTCGCAGGCGACGGCGACACCACGGTCGGGGACCTGGTCGGCGAGTACACCCAGGACGCGTCCGGCGGCTACGAGTTCATCTACGGGCCCCTGGTCACCGCGATGCGCGAGGGGCGGGCCCTGCTGCTCGACGACGCCACCTTGATCTCCCCGAAGGTGCTGGCGGCGCTGTATCCGGCGATGGACGGGCGCAGGCAGATCCAGGTCAAGGCGCACAAAGGCGAGACCGTCACCGCCGCCGACGGGTTCTACGTGATCGCCGGTCACAACCCCGGCGTCCACGGCGCGGTCCTCACCGAAGCGCTGGCGAGCCGGTTCAGCGTGCAGATCCAAGTCGGCTCCGACTACGACCTCGCCGCCGCCTTGAAGATCAACCGCACGGCGGTGCGGATCGCCCGCAACCTCGCCATGCACCAGCAGGCAGGCGACGTCGGATGGGCACCCCAGCTACGGGAGCTGATCGCCTTCCAGAAGATCGCCGATGTGCTCGGCACCGAGGCCGCCTTCGCCAACCTGGTCGGAATCGCCCCCCTGGAAGACCGCGACACCGTCGCCGAGATCGTCACCAAGGCCATCGGCCGCCCCGTCACCGCGCTCGCCCTGGGCCGCCAACTCTGACACCCACCCCGGCCCGCTCCGCCCAGTTGCTGCGGCCACCGGCCGACACCCCCACCACCACCTCCAGGAAGGGACCAATCCCGCCATGCCCGCGCGCCCGCACGTACTGCCCGCCCCGC
>CAYNNX010000749.1:0-2363 GCA_964398515.1 uncultured Streptantibioticus sp.
CCCCCGAGGTCGACCCCGCGGAGGTTGGCCCCGCCGAGGTTGGCCCCGCGGAGGTTGGCCCCGCCGAGGTCGGCCTCGCCGAGGTTGGCCATGCGGAGGTTGGCCTCGCCGAGGTTGGCCCCGCCGAGGTCGGCCTCGCCGAGGTTGGCCATGCCGAGGTCGGCCCCGCCGAGGTTGGCCCCGCGGAGGTTGGCCCCGTAGAGGTTGGCCCCGTAGAGGTTGGCCCCGCCGAGGTTGGCCTCGCCGAGGTTGGCCCCGGCACGGCAGGCTGCCGTAACAGCCTCGGCGAGCGAGTCGGCCTCGGCCTCATACAGGACCGCACCCGTGCTGCGGTGGTGGATTCGTTGTAGGGACACTGCGGCTCTCCTGTCTCTCGGCGCGCACCGGGGACGGTCCACGCCCGGCGTGGTCGCGCCATTGAATTCGGGCTCAATACCGGCTCATTCCCAGCGAATGCACCGGTGTGACTTCTATGAGCGCTCGTAGCGCTCTAAGTGCTCTCGCAGGATCCGCTCCAGGAGTCGCGACGGGCTGCCGTGGTCACTGCCGACGGCCCCCGCTCGGTGGACGCGCTCCCAGAGGTCGTGCGGGAGCGTGACGGTCAGCCGCCGTGCGGGCTTGGGAGCGGACTCGGGCTGCGGGCGTGGGCGTGGCACGGCTGGCTTCCTCTCAGGCGGTGGCGAGTGCTTCTTCGTTGAAAAAGGCCCGCCGCTCGATTTCGCGACGAAGCACGTCGCAGACGAAGTCGTCGGTGGTCATGCCCAGCAGTTGAGCCGTGGCGTGGATTCGGCCGCGGAAGTCGCGCGTCATGGAGATCGTGAGCTTCGCCGCTGCCTGGGCTTCGGCTTTAGTCAAGGCCATCCAGTGCTCTCCCGAAAAGGTAGTCGTTCGTCAAGTTCACTGGATTGTACGTCAAGTTAACTTGACCGTCAATACGGTACTCTGGATTTTTCGGCAACTCGGTGATCGGCTGTAGACGGTAATCCGATAGGATGGTCAAGATGGCTGACATGACGTACGACAAAAAGCTCATAACTATTTGCGACAGCAGGGGATGGGATCAGGCTGCGCTATGGCGTGCCGTGGGGCGAGTGAGCAAAACGACGGTGAGTAACTGGTGGAACGGAGCTTCACGTCCTGATATGGACACGGCTCTTGTTGTTGCCCGGGTTCTCGGCGTCCCCCTCGATTACCTGGCGGACGACAATCAGGACGAGATCCCCAAGCCTCTCAGTCAGGACGAAGAGCTCGCGCTTGACCTCTATCGCTCGGCGCGCGAGCACGAGGGGAGTGCCACGGTCGTGCTGAAGGTGCTCGCGAGACTGGCCAACGAGGGTGTGCGGGTCGTCAGCGCACCGGCCCGCGCGGCGGTTGCCCCGGTCTACGCGGGAGCCCATGCCTCGCCGGGGCGCGGAGGCGGCGTGGCCGTGGCCGAGGGGGATTCGGGGGTGGGGGAGCTGCCGGAGCCCGAGCTGCCGCGCAGCATCCGGCACCCGCGCGTCCTCGCCGAGCGGGACGAGACGGAGCATCACCTGCGGCTCGAGCGCGAGCGTGCGGCGAAGGAACGTGAGGCCGTGCGCAAGAAGGCGCGGAAACCCAAAACGACGAAGCCGACCTGAACCCTTAGAGTTCGAGCCGCCACGCGATGACGACGAACCCCACCCTCCAGGGTCGCCACTGGTCCTGTCTCGATTCAGGGAGTCGCCGCCACCGCGATCGAGTGACCCACAGGAGCGTCAGCGTGGCGAGTTGCCCACTACCGAGATCGAGGACCCAGGCGTGCCGGGCATGGAGTGGGAGTCGTGCCCGGATTACTGTCTGCGGCGCTGGGAGAGTCGGCATCATGCAGCCTCGGTCGATGGGGCGGCTCCTCTTGTACACTAGATGTACACTATGTCGTCCGGGTGGTCGTGTCAAACGAGTAACGGGAGATCGGATCGATGCTCGCCGACCTGTGGGGCGGGGTGCTTTTGCTCAGCCTGGCGGCGCTGGGGGCGTGGGTGTGGGCCGGGGGACCGCTGCCGGCGGGGCTGGTGGCGCTGATCTGGCCAGAGGATGAGGGAGGGGAGGGGCCGACTTGACGCGCCGGTGAGGCCGGCATATTGTTCGATAGAGGCGCGCTCTGACCGCGCTGCACAGTAAGGGGCATCAGCCCCGAATCACGGCCCCGCGCGGAGGTCAGAGCCCGCGTGGGGCCGTTGATTTGCGCGACAGTGTATTCCCGGGTGGGGACCTATCGATGACGGCGCTCGTGGGCCTGCTCGCGTTCTTCGGGGCGGTCCTGCTGACCTGGGCATATCGGACCGGACGCCGGATCGACTGGCTCAAGGTCCTGATCCCCGTGGCGATCCTGATCGTGGCCC
>CAYNNX010000750.1:0-2361 GCA_964398515.1 uncultured Streptantibioticus sp.
GGCGGGGGCGTTGGTCCCCGTACGCGCCGCACGCACCGGGCGGGAGGCCTCCGCGGGTCCAGTGGTCGCCGGCGTCGTCGTCGCGGCCGGGGGCGGGGTGCGGCGCGGTGCCGTACCGGAGGCGGGCGGACGGGTGCCGGGGGAGTAGCCGCGGGCGGCGGCCTCGGGCTGCGTACCGGGCACGGCGGAGGGTCCCTGCGGCCCGTGCGCCGCGGACGCGGACGGCGGCAGGAAGGTGTCGGGCAGCCCCCGGGCCGGCTCCCCGGACGCGGGGTGCGAGGGTTCGCGCGGAGTCACGGGTCAAGTCCTCCTCGGGAGGCGTCGTTGCGAACGGTCGGGGGGCGGCGTGCGCGGGGCCGGGGTCATACGGGTTCACCGGGGTCGGCTCCGCTGAGCCGTCGGATCGCGGCCATCGGGATGGGCAGCCAGTCCGGGCGGTGCCGGGCCTCGTACACCACCTCGTAGACGGCCTTGTCGGTCTCGTACGCGCGCAGCAGGACCGGCAGATCCCGCGGGTCGTGGCCGAGGACCGCGGCGTAGCCGGAGCAGAACGCGGCACGGTGGCGGCCGGCCCACTGCGCAGCGCCCGGCCAGGCGGGGTCGCGGTGGCGGGCCGCGTAGTCGAACGAGCGGAGCATCCCGGCCACGTCCTGCAACCTGCTCTGCGGGCGGCGGCGTTCCGACAGCGGGCGGGACGGCTCACCCTCGAAGTCGATCAGCACCCAGCCGCGCCCCTCGGCGTGCAGCGCCTGGCCCAGGTGCAGGTCGCCATGGATGCGCTGGGCGGCCGGCGGCGCTCCGCGCTCGGCCAGCGCGGCGAGGTCGGCGTAGGCCTGGCGCAGCGCGGGGGCGTAGGCGGTGAGCGCGGGGACGGCGTGGGTCGCGCGGTCCAGGCGGTCGGTCATCGCGGTGGCCAGCAGCCGCACCTCGGGGCCGCGCAGCGTGGTCGTCGGCAGGGTGCGGGCCAGGGCCGCGTGCACCTCGGCGGTGGCCCGGCCCAGCTCGGCGGCCTCGGCGCGGATGTCCCCGTCGGCGCCGCGGGCGCTGCTCCCGGCCGCGTCCAGCGCCAGCTCCCAGCCGTCGCGGCTGCCGGGCAGATAGCGCTGGAGCACCGCCAGCGTGGCGGGTTCGTCGTGCAGCCCGAGCGCCTCGAACCAGGCCACGGGCGGGGCGATGCGGCGGGAGCCGTCGCGGGCCAGCGCCAGGGAGAGCTCCAGGTCGGGGTTGAGCCCGGGGGAGACGCGGCGGAAGAACTTGAGGATGAACGTATCTCCGTACACCACCGAGGAGTTGGACTGCTCGGCGGTGGACAGCCGCGAGGGGAGCCCGGACGGGATCGCCGCGCCCGGCTCGGTGGTGAACCGCAGCGAGCCGGTGCGCCCGCCGGTCCCCAGCCGCTCCAGCAGCAGCGCCGCCAGTTTCGGGTCGTGCAGGGCCTCATAGGCCGTCAGCCCCTCCAGCGGGCCGCCGCTGGTGCGGCCGATCAGGGCCGGGGCCAGGGCGGGCGGCAGCAGCTCCCGGGTGCCGACCAGCAACTGGTAGCACTCGGGGGCGGTTTGCGGCTGGGCGACGTCGAGCAGCAGATGCAGCAGGCCCGGCGTGCCCAGCCGGCCGTCGACCGGGAGCAGTTCGACCGCGCTGACCAGACCCAAGCCGCTGATCGGCCGCCCCTTCCCGGCGAACCACCGTTGCCGCGGCAGCCATTCGCGCAGGTGCGGGGTGAGCGCCTGGAGCACCGCGGCGGCCGGTGCCGCCGAGTCGGTGGCGGTGGTTGTGGGGCGAAGCCGCGAGGTGTCCGACATGGCGTCCTTTCCTCGGTGGTCGCGCGCCGGTGCATCGGTGGGTGGCGGGTTCTTGCGCGATTCACAGTGAAGGTGCGCGGCGGCGGGTGTCCCGCCCCGGGCCCGTGTCGGGCGAAGGTCCATCCGAGCAGGTGGTGCAAGTGGCGTACGCGGCACCCGTAAGGGGGGCCGCCGTGCCGCATCCGCTTCCGGATCCGGCACGGTTGAGCCTGCCCCGCGGCCCGCCGGCGAAACCGGTGCCGCCCGCCTCAGGTCGGCCGGCGGGCACCCCCTCGGCGGCCCGCGGCCCGGTCTACAGCGCGTCGCGGCGCAGCCGGAACCAGTAGAAGCCGTGGCCGCCCAGCGTCAGCAGATAGGGCAGTTCGCCGATGGCCGGGAAGCGCACCCCGCCGATGAGCTCCACCGGATGGCGCCCCTCCCAGGTGTGCAGGTCCAGCTCGGTCGGCTGCGGGAAGCGCGAGAAGTTGTGCACGCACAGCACCAGGTCGTCCTTGTACTCGCGCAGGAAGGCGAGGACCGCCGGGTTGCTGGAGGGCAGCTCGGTGTAGGAGCCCAGTCC
>CAYNNX010000751.1:0-2356 GCA_964398515.1 uncultured Streptantibioticus sp.
GACACCTTCGGAGAGCACGTGCGATTGAAGGGTTAAGTATCAAGCTGAGACGCCATCTGCCTATCGATCACGGGATCGTCAGGGGCCTGGCTCTTTCCGGGTAAGTGTCTAAGAGGTCTGCGTCGTAAGTCCTTCGGGGGTTGATCATGCTGTCAGCGCGACGGAGGATTCTTCCTGGTGACCGGTGGTGTGCCGGTCGAGCCTGGCCAGCAGATCGTCCAGGTCGGAGGTGGTGAACTTCCACTGGAACGGCTGTGCCGTGGCGTTGTAGCGGACTTCGAACGCTCGGAGCCGGTCCCCGACCTCCGTGAGGTCGGTGAACTCGTTGGGCGTGACCACTTGCGCTGGACGACGGAGAAGTAGATCTCCACCTGGTTTAGCCAGGAGGCGTGCACAGGGGTATGGACCATCACGGCGTTCGGGAACGCCGCAGTGAGGCGGTCGGCGGCCGTCTGTCCGCGGTGGGAAGAGCCGTTGTCCACAATCCAGAACACGCGTTTCGCGCTGACGTAGGGCTCCTGGCTCATGACCTGGGTGACCAGGGCCATGAACGGGCCGATGCCGGTGCGCGGTTCGGTGCGGCCGAACACGCGAGCGTGGTGGACGTCGTAGGCGGCCAGGTAGGCCAGCGCCCCGCCCCGCCCGTAGGTGTGGTTGACGCGCATCGCTCTGGCCTTGCCGGGTGCGAGGCTGGGGTGGCAGCGGCAGCGAGCTTGGATGGAGGTCTTCTCGTCGGCGCTGATCACGTACTCGCCCCGGCCGAGCGGCTCGCCCTGCCAGGTGCGGGCGTACAGATCCAGCACGCACTGAGCCCGGGGGCGGAAGTACGGGTCGGTGATGAAGAGCCAGGAGCGGTGTTGCCAGGGCTTGATCGCATCTTCGGTGAGCCAGCGGCGCACGGTGGACACCGACAGAGCCGGGGCGATCCGGCGGGCGACGGCCTCGCGGGCCAGCTCCGGACACGACCAACGTGAGATCGGCACTCCGGTCGGCGGGCAGTCGGCAGGCCAACGCCTTGACCTCGGTGGCCTGCAGCGGCGTGAACCAAGCGGGATGGCCGCAGCGTTGACGGTCTTTGAGCCCGAGCAGGCCCGCCTGGGCGAACCGGCCACGCCAGCGGCGCACGGTGTCCAGGTGCAGCCCCGTCTCCCGGGCGATGCGCGCGTTGGAACGTCCGCGCGCGGCGTGCAGGACGACCTGCGCACGCACCCGCAGCCGGTGCTCGGTCTTGTGGCCGTAGGCCATCTTCTTCAACCGCACGCGTTCGGCGGCTCGCAGGGCTATCGGACAGGCAGTGCGGACGGGCATGGCGGGCGAACCGATCGGCTGAAGTGGATCACTGGCAAGCCACAGCCTGCCCCGCCCACCGCCGGGGCGGCGCCCAGACGTCGTGGCTGGGCGCCGCATCCCGTGCCATGAGCACCGGGTGGGGACAAGATGATGGCCCTGACCGCAGTTGTGTGAAGGCCAGAGCGGCGGCTGTCCGGGGCCTGTTGGCGCTCTTGGGATTCCGGCCCCAGCGTTCGGCCAATGCTCCTGCTTCAGGGCCGGTAGACACACTCCGCCAGCGTCGCGTGCTTCTTCCAGCCCAGCGTTTCGTACAGCGCGCGCCCAGCGTCGGTCGCGCCGAGAACGCCGAGGACCGCGCCTGTCTCCAGGGCGTGGTCGGCAAGCGTACGCATCACGAAGTTACCCAGCCCGCGCCGCCGATGGGCCTCCTCGGTCATCACCCGGTCCACGACCACGGCTTCCCCGAGGGATGCCATCTGCCCCTGGGCCGCCTGCTCGCCAGCCGCATCCAGCACCCGAGCGTAGGTGACGGCTCCCATGGTCTCCACGGTCGCGGTATACCCCTCAGGCGCGACCGGGTCCGTGGCCATCAGGTCAACGGCCATCAGATGGCCGCTCTCCTCCCAGACCCACCCCTGGGACAGCCAGGACTCGATCTCCTCCGGCTCTGCGGGCATCTTCATCCAAGTCCGCGGCACGGACACCGAGGCCGCGGCGCTGCGGACCAACGACTCCTCGGCCTCGGGCAGGACATGGCGTCCCACTTCGTCGGCGTTTCCGGCCACCTCGATGTAGACCCCCCAGGGCTTCTCGACAGGCGGGGGCGTCCGCCGGGACACGGCCCAGCCCGCCACCCAAGTCCTGACTATGTCCGCAACCATCAAGCCCCTCCCGAAGCTGTGGCCGTACCAACGGCCAGGTAATAGGCAGCAGCCGGGATCACACATTACGCCGACGTGCAGTCTGCGGCACCTGTTTTGCTGCGCCTGCGGCCTCTACCCCACCGACCCCAATGTTCTGACCCGGCACTGCGCACGCGACAGACTCCGGAGTCAACCCCCGAAGG
>CAYNNX010000752.1:0-2354 GCA_964398515.1 uncultured Streptantibioticus sp.
TCCGCGGGCTTGCCGGGGGCCGCGGGCATCGCGGACTCGGGCAGCGGTGCCGACAGGATCGCGGCGATCTCCGGGCGGGGCGGTGCGGGCGGGGCGCAGGGGCCCGCGATGTCGCGCGCCTTGACCGCCTTGGTGATCCATTCGCGGTCGAGCACGCGGCGCTCGTCGGCCTCGGCGACCAGGTCCTCCGACTGGTTGTAGTCGCCGTCGGCCGCCTGGACCGCCCACAGGTGGACGGCGACGCCGTGTTCCTTGGCGGACATCATGCCGGGCAGCAGATCGCCGTCGCCGGTGACGAGCACCACGTCGGAGCAGGCGCGGTTGCGGGCGAGCTCGGAGAGTTCGGCGTGCATGGCGGCGTCGACGCCCTTTTGTGCCCAGCGGCCGTCGGTGCGGGTGAGCGCGCCGAGCCGCACGGTCACCCGGGGCATGACGCGTAGGCGGCGGTGCTCCGGCTGGGGGACGCGGTCGGGGGCGCCGTCGAACCAGTAGATCCTCAGCAGCGGGCGGCCGGTCTCGCGTTCGGCGCGGTCCCGCAGCCCCTGGACGATGGCGGCGTGGTCCACGGTGATGCGGGACCGGGCCGGCTCTCCGGCGAGCAGGCTCGCGGCGGCGCCGAGCAGATAACCGGCGTCCACGAGGACGACGCAGCGGTCCACGTTCCACCTCTTTTCGCGTCCGGTCGCCCCCCGGCACGGTGTTCCCCAGAGTCTGCCCGACCGCGGCGAGGATATGAGCGGGAACTCGATCATCGGCGTGGCGGATTGGGGATCAGGAGGCCGCTACATCACTCAACATCCGAAATGCGACTTTAGTTCCGGCATGCCACTCTGAGTTCGCTCCCCCCAGCCCCGCGGGGGTAACCGTCCAACAGGAGGAACGATCGTGGGCAAGCGAGGCAAGAACCAGAAGAAGGAGCCCCGGCAGTCGCAGGACCGGAGTGCCGTGCAGGGCCAGGACAAGGCCGACATGATCGAACCGCAGCCGGAGATGGCGATGGCGGGTGGATCCGAACCCACCTCCCGCAAGCGGCAGAAGAAGCTCGGCCACAACTGAGGCGCGGCCCACGCCGCGGCTGAGGTCTGTCGCCACAACTGACCGGCCTCGCAACGCCAGTCGAGGGGCACGCCCGCAACCGGGCGCGCCCCTCACGCGCGTCGCTCAGCCCGCCTGCGTGTGCTGGAGGCAGGCCGGACCCAGCAGGGCCTTCAGGTCGCCGAAGAGCGCCGGATCGGGCGTCACCCGGTGCCGGTCGAGGCGGAGCACCGTGGTCTTGCGGGCGCCCTGGAGGCGCACCCGGACTTCGGTGCCGCCCTTGTGGCTCTCCAGCACCTCGCCGAGCCGGGCCACCAGCGGCGGGGTGACCTTGACCGTGGGGATCGAGATCGTCACCGGGGCGTTGGCGGAGGCCTCCGACAGGTCGGGGACCATCAGCTCCATCGCGACCAGCCGCGGGATGTCCTCGCGCTTGTCGAGCCTGCCCTTGACGAAGACCACGGCGTCCTCGACGAGCTGCGTGGAGACCAGTTGGTAGGTGGCGGGGAAGAACATGCAGTCGATGGAGCCCGCCAGGTCCTCGACGGTGGCGATCGCCCAGGCGTTGCCCTGCTTGGTCATCTTGCGCTGCAGGCCGGAGATGATCCCGCCGATCGTCACGATCGCCCCGTCGGCGTAGTCGCCTCCGGTGAGCGCGGCGATGGCGGCGTCCGCCTTGTCGTTCAGCACGTGCTCGATGCCGAAGAGCGGATGGTCGGAGACGTAGAGGCCGAGCATCTCGCGCTCCTGCGCCAGCAGGTACGCCTTCTCCCACTCCACGTCGGAGAAGGCGACGTCCAGGCCGAAGGAGGGCTCGTCCTTGGCGTCGTCGCCCATGCCGCCGAACAGGTCGAACTGGCCCTCGGCCTCCTTGCGCTTGACCTGCACCACGTTGTCGATCATCGACTCGTAGTGCTCGATGAGCCCCTTGCGGGTGTGGCCCATCTCGTCGAAGGCGCCCGCCTTGATCAGCGATTCGACGGTCCGCTTGTTGCAGACCACCGCCTCGACCTTGTCCAGGAAGTCGGGGAACGAGCTGTACTTCCCCTTCGACTTGCGGCACCGGATGATCGAATCCACCACGTTCTGGCCGACGTTGCGGACCGCGGTCAGGCCGAAGAGGATCACGTCGTCGCCCTGGGCGGTGAAGTTCGCGTCGGACTCGTTGACGTTCGGCGGGAGCACCTTGATGCCCATGCGGCGGCACTCGTTGAGGTAGACCGCCGACTTGTCCTTGTCGTCGCGGACCGAGGTGAGCAGCGCCGCCATGTACTCGGCCGGGTAGTTGGCCTTCAGGTACGCGGTCCAGTACGAGACCA
>CAYNNX010000753.1:0-2337 GCA_964398515.1 uncultured Streptantibioticus sp.
CGAAGCGGATCTCGTCGGTGGCCACCGTGTCGTTCTCGTTGACGACCGGCAGGGCGCCCATGGCCAGCAACTGCTCAAGGGTCCGGTAGGCGTTGCGGTAGTGGGCGCGGCGGCTGACGTCGTCGGTGGTGAGCAGCACCTGGCCGACCCGGATGCCGTAGCGCGCGAAGGACGCGGTGTACCGGGCGACGAGCAGGCCCTGGCCGACGCTGGCGGCGGCCTGCTGACGGGCCAGGTCGCGGGGGCGCCGGTCGAGGCCGAGGGGGGCGAGCCCGGCGGCGATGGCCCCGGAGGAGACCAGCACGATCTCCTTGGCCCCCTCCCGGTCCCTGGCCAGGACGTCGACGAGGGCGTCCACCCGGTCGGCGTCGAGCCCGCCCGCGGCCGTGGTCAGCGAGGACGAGCCGACCTTGACGACGATTCTGCGCGCGGCCGTCACGTCGTGCCTGAGGTCCGACTCCTGGTGCTGCTCTCCTGCCGCTGCCACCGCGTGTACCCCACAACTCTCCGGTCGGTCCGTGCCGTGCGCAATGTACGCGAGGCCGCGCACGGACCGCCCTCCGATTTCGCCACGTGGACCCTCACCCGGGCCCTGGTACGCGGCCGGTGTCCCGGAAGGGCCCGGCCTCAGAAGGGCTCGAACCCCTCGTACTCCTGCTGCGCCTCGTCCCGTTCGGCCTGGCGCTCCTTGCGGCGCTGCGCGGCCGGGCGGGGGGCCTCGAAGCGGTGGTCCTCGCCGCGGCGGCCCAGCATCTCGGCGCCGGCGGCCATGGACGGCTCCCAGTCGAAGACGACCGCGTCGTCCTCGGCGCCGATGACCACCTCGTCACCGGCCCGGGCGCCCGCCTTCATCAACTCCTCTTCCACGCCGAGGCGGTTGAGCCGGTCGGCGAGGTAGCCGACGGCCTCGTCGTTGGAGAAGTCGGTCTGCCGCACCCAGCGTTCCGGCTTCTCTCCGCGCACGCGGTAGGAGCCGTCCTCGGCGGTCACCGTGAAGCCCGCGTCGTCCACGGCCTTCGGCCGGATGACGATCCGGGTCGCCTCCTGCACCGGCTTGGCGGCCCGGGCGGCGGCGACGATCTCGGCCAGCGCGTAGGAGAGCTCCTTGAGGCCCTTGTGGGCGACGGCCGACACCTCGAAGACGTGGTAGCCGCGGGCCTCCAGGTCGGGCCGGATCATCTCGGCGAGGTCCTGGCCGTCGGGGATGTCGACCTTGTTGAGCGCGACGATCCGCGGCCGGTCCTCCAGCCCCGCGCCGTACGCCCGGAGCTCCTCCTCGATGACGTCGAGATCGGTCACCGGGTCCCGGTGCGACTCCAGCGTCGCGCAGTCCAGCACGTGGACCAGCACCGAGCAGCGCTCGACGTGCCGCAGGAACTCCAGGCCCAGGCCCCTGCCCTCGCTGGCGCCGGGGATCAGGCCGGGGACGTCGGCGATGGTGTAGACGGTCTCGCCCGCGGTGACCACGCCCAGGTTCGGCACCAGCGTGGTGAACGGGTAGTCGGCGATCTTCGGCTTGGCGGCCGAGAGGACCGAGATCAGCGAGGACTTGCCCGCGCTGGGGTAGCCGACCAGGGCCACGTCGGCGACGGTCTTCAGCTCCAGCACGATGTCCCCGCTGCGCCCCGGCTCGCCGAGCAGGGCGAACCCGGGTGCCTTGCGGCGCGCGGAGGCCAGCGCGGCGTTGCCGAGCCCGCCGCGGCCGCCCTGGGCGGCGACGTAGCTGGTGCCGTGGCCGACGAGGTCGGCGAGGACGTTGCCGCGCTTGTCGAGGACGACGGTGCCGTCGGGCACGGGCAGGATCAGGTCCTTGCCGTCGGCGCCGGAACGGTTGCCGCCCTCGCCGGGCTTGCCGTTGGTGGCCTTGCGGTGCGGCGAGTGGTGGTAGTCCAGCAGCGTCGTCACGGACTGGTCGACGGTGAGGACGACATCGCCGCCACGGCCGCCGTTGCCGCCGTCCGGGCCGCCGAGCGGCTTGAACTTCTCACGGTGCACGGAGGCGCAGCCGTGGCCTCCGTTACCCGCGGCGACATGGAGCTCGACGCGGTCCACGAAGGTGGTCATGGGGTGTGCCTCCGAAAGTGCGAAAGGTGGCGGGTGTGTGGTCGGTGAACGCGCCGAGGGCGGACCCTCTTCCCGGTGATCGGTCGCCGATCACGTGCGGGGAAGGGTGGTCCGCCCTCGGTGGTGGGTCGTGTTACTCCGCGACCGTAACGATGTTCACGACCTTGCGGCCACGGCTGGTGCCGAACTGCACCGCGCCGGCGGCCAGGGCGAACAGCGTGTCGTCGCTGCCGCGGCCCACGCCGTTGCCGGGGTGGAAGTGGGTGCCGCGCT
>CAYNNX010000754.1:0-2332 GCA_964398515.1 uncultured Streptantibioticus sp.
CGTCCACGATGTCGGGCAGGGCGCGGCCGAAGACCACCGACCGCCACACCGCCCCGGCGTCCGGCGAGAGCACGAACACGTCGGTGTCGCCGCGGACGATGTGCACGCGCTCGCCCATGGTCCAGCTCGTGACGCCGCGCACCCGTTGCACGACCAGCCGCCCGGGTTCGTCCCCGGCTTCGGTCACGCCGAGCGTCCGCGCCAGCGCGAGCACGTCGGGCACGTGGGCGGCGACGTCCGCACCGGAGCGGGTGAGCCGCTCCAGCGCGTGGTAGCCGTCCGCCACCTCGCCATCCCCGATGCGGTCGAGCTGCATGGACAGCCACTTGGTCTCCACATAGGTCTCGCCCCGGCTCGCCGCCCAGGCCTTCGCCGCCTGGAGCAGTCCGCCGCGCGCCCATCCGGCGGCCTCGTCGTGCTGCCCGAGCGTGCGCAGGGCGACCGCCTGCCGCAGCGACTGCCGGGCGTGCTCGGTCCACCAGCGGGTCATCAGCTCGGCGAAGCGCGGGTACGGCAGCAGAGTGCGCACCCTGTCGATCAGGTCGCCGCCCTCCAGCACCCGGGCCCGCAGGAAGCGCTGGCACCGGTTGAGCAGGTCCTCGTCGGCGGCGCGCAGCACGCCGCGGCCCCGGTCGAGCGCGGCCGCGGCCCGCTCCAGCTGGGCCATGAGCTGCGCGACGGACCTCGTGCGGATCTCCACCCGCCGCCCGTCCACGAACAGCACGGACGGCATGGTGGGCAGCGACGCCTCCCCGGGGGCGACGGCGAGGAAGTCGATGTCCGACGACGCGTTGCCGAACCCCTCGGCGATGGACCCCTCCAGGACCACGGCCGCGCCCTGCGGCAACTCGACCTTGCGCCGGGTCTTGTCGAGCAGGCCGCGCAGGAGGCCGTCGTCCAGGATGGGCACGGGGTGTTCGGTGGTGTTCGCGCGGCGCCCCCCGGGGACCGCGCGTGCCGGGTGGACGGTCGCACCGGTCAGGTCGCCCGTCCGGAACGCCTCCCACAGCCGCCGCCGCTGCGGCTTGCCGCTGGAGGTCCGCGGGATCAGGCCGCGGTCCGCGGTCACGACGACGACGTCGGCATCGGGTCCGAGCAGGCCGCGCAGCGCCTGGCGGGCGGTGCCCAGCCAGTCGCCCGGCGCCGCCTCGGCGAACACCACGACCTCGCCGGTGCCCGGGCCGGGTGCGCCGACCACGGCGAACCGCCCCTTGGCCAGGCCGGTCGCCGCGCTTACGGCGGTCTCCAGGTCCTCGACGTACACCGATCGTCCGCGCACCTTGAGGCTGGTGCCCATGCGGCCGAGCACGAACAGCTCGCCGTCGTGCAGCAGTCCGGCGTCCCCCGTGTGCAGCGCGCCGTCGACGAACCGGGTCGCGTCGCCCGAGGCGGCGTGGTAGCCCTCCGCGACCGAGGGGCCGGTGACCACGATCTCGCCCAGGCTGCCGTCCGGCAGGGCCCGCCCGTCGTCGCCCACGACGGACACCCGGGTGCCGCCTTCCGGCCGGCCGCATCCGACCAGCCATCCCGAGGCGTCGTCCAACGGTCCGTCGCCGATGCGGCGTTCGGCCAGGATGCGCATAGGCTCCCCGAACCGCGTGCCCGCCGGATCGACCCGGATGGCGCGCGGCGGGCGCGGCTCGGCCGCTCCGGTGACCGCGAGAGTGGCCTCGGCCAGCCCGAAGGCGGGCACGAGCGCCGCCGGGGAGAACCCGGCCGGCCGCACGGTACGCACGAACGCCTCCAGCGCCCCGGCGTCCACGGGCTCGGCGCCCACGACGAGCGAACGCCAGCCGGACAGGTCGAGGCCATCGAGGTCGCCCGCGCCGACGCGGCGGGCGGTGTAGGCGAGCGCGAACGACGGGCACGCGGCGTGCTCGGCCCGCGCCATCGTCCGCAGCCAGCGCACGGGGTCCCGGACGAACTCCTCGGGCCGCATCAGCCACAGGTCGCCCTGCATGGCGACGGTGGTGAGGAGGGCGCCGACCAGGCCCATGTCGTGGTAGAGCGGCAGCCACGAACCGGCCCCCTCACCGTCCCGCCATCCCGTCAGGCGGCGGGTGGCGGCGAGGTTGGCGGCCAGGTTCCGCCAGGTGATCCGCACCCCCCGAGGCGATCCGGTCGAGCCGGAGGTGAACTGGAGCACGGCCGCGTCGCCCGGTGCCACCGGCTCCACGGGCTCGGGCGCCTCGCGGTACACCCACGGCGAGTCGGTGCGCCCGCAGGTCCGCATCGCCTCGGCGGCGACCGCGGCCAGTTCGGCGGAGACCACCACCACACGCGGCCCGGCCTGCCGCAGAACGCCGGCGACGTGCGCGGTGTACTCGCCGCT
>CAYNNX010000755.1:0-2327 GCA_964398515.1 uncultured Streptantibioticus sp.
ACACGTCCGCGAGGTGCGGATGACCGGCCTGCCCCGCAGCCCCGGGCTGGGGGATGAAACGCAGGAAGATCCGGGCTGGAGTGATCAGTGCGTTGCGCTGCCACCGTAGCCTGCGCGCGGCGGCCACCCCGAGCGAGGAGATGTCCTTGGAGGAGATCTCGTCTACGAATCGGCGGTAGGAGTCGCGGTTGGCGGGCAGGTCGTAGTGGGTCGTGCGCGGGTCGACCAGGTTGAGCACTGCGTGGGCCCCGGTGATACGGCTCGACCCGTCGGCCGTGCCGAGCAGCGGCATCGTCGGCTGCCCGTCGCGGTGGCGCAACTCGAAGTAGACCACGGTCACCGGCATCACGATCCCTCGCGCGGCCACTGAGTCCTTGAGCGGGTTCTTCACCAGGACGTAGTCCTGGGCCCGCTTGGCCTCATCCAGCACGTGCTGGACGCTCTGCGCCTCGATCCACAGGCCGGTGGTCGTGCCGGGTTCTGAGCGGGGACCAGTCAGCGGGCCGAGGTGACCCGGCACGCCGCTCGCCGGATACACCCGCATGTCCATGGTGCGGTTGTTGGTCGGCAGCGGGACCAGGCCAGCGGTGTACACATCGACGTCGATAACCTCGATCGTCCCGCCCGCGACATTGATCCTGGTCGGGTTGTTCAGCGCGATCCTCAGCGCCGCCGGGTCGACGACGCTGTGCGACAGGGCGGAGGCGAACCCCTCGGGCAACCCGAAGTCCGAAGCCGCCTTGTAGGCCCGCCCGACTGCCGCCATCTTGGGCAGCGCGGGAAGCGGTCCGTCACCGAACCGGGACCAAACAGCCGTCTCGCTGGACTCGGCTTCGCTGGACTCGGTTCCACCTGTCTCGTCGGCCGAGACGAGCTCTGCCACATCCTCCGCCCCAGCGGTACCTGAAGCAGCCGCGGTGCTGTCCGGTGTGTCGTTACCGTTCATCGTGTCGCCTCCGAGCGATCACGAGCGGCGCGGAGCCGCTCACCCTCCCCCCGGGCGGTCGCCCGAAGGGGATGTGGCCAAGGCCCACGCGCCATGCACCACGCCGCAACGCGTCCCGCCAACGACAGGCGTGCGCTGTGACGAGCCGAGCGGTGAAACCGAACCGTAAGGACTCCGGTCACCGGGCCGTGGCCCGTTGCCGTGTGCCCGCCGCCAGCAGTCGGCGTCGGTAGGTCGTGGTCTCGGCTGCGTACCGCCATTCGAGCACGAGGCCACCCCGGATCCGGGAAAAACCGAGCGCCGTAACGTGACCGGGTGGGATCCGTTCCGGTCAAGGCGGCTTTTCCCGATACGGCGCCGGAGGGAGCTATCGTGGTGGACGGCTTCTTGGGGGTCACTCCCAGGGTTGTGCGAGCGCCGACGGCGCAGCCACGCGGCGGAAAGGGCAATGTCCCCGACCGACCGTTTCGTACGGCCAGAGACCCGGAAACCGGCCAGATCACAGACGACCAGCGTGGGCGTGACCTCCTCGCTCGTGGCACCGCATAACGCGGGTTCAGGAGCGACAGTGGACACCCACGAGTTCTGCACGAGGACGGCGCCCCAGATCCTCTACCTGGCGCTCGAACCGATCACGCCGCCGGATGGTACTGGTGCCTGCGCCACCCATGACCCAGCCTTGTTCGAAACGCGGCAGCGGCAGCAGTTGGCCTTCGACGGCGAGGCCCTCGATCCGGAGCGCGACTACCCGGCCGCCCGGGCAATGTGCATGGCCTGCCCACTCCTGGAGGCGTGCCGCAGGTACGCCGACGACAGCCACGAGGACCACACCTTTCTCGCCGGCATGACCTCGGCCGAGCGATTCGCTCGGCGTACGAAGAAGTCCGAGATCATCAAGCGGCGCCGACAGGTTCAGGAACTTCAGCGACTGGGAGCATCCACCTCTGTCATCGCCGAGCTTGTCGAACGTGACCCTAGCCTTGTCCGAGGGGACCTTCGTGCCCTGCGGCCTGCTGTGTAGCGCGACCACATGACGATGCCGTGCTCTTGCTCTGGCCGCAGGGAGGTCACTCTGGCTCGCCGCGCTTGGCCCGCCGATAGCGGAGTGCCACTCGGTGAAGATGTTCTCGCTGAACGCGGAGAAGTGGGTGGAGTCCGAGGCTACCGCGGTGGTGCCCTCGCCCCACAGGATGGTCTGCCGGACGGCGCGCTAGGTTCCCAAACGCCTGGCTGGCTGCCCGACCACCGTGGTGGCTCCCCGGGTGGCCGACCTGACCGAAGCCTCGGGGATCAACGGGTAGCTACTCCCCCGAGGCTTCTCAGCAATCAGCTCGACGGCAGATCCTTCTCCAACTCTTCCAGCAGATGGCGGAGTTCGCTG
>CAYNNX010000756.1:0-2317 GCA_964398515.1 uncultured Streptantibioticus sp.
GGATCTCGTCCGTCACCGGCGCGGATACCCGCTGCCGGAGTGGATCCGCCAGGCCGAGCAGGACGCGCCCAAGCCGATGCAAGGCTTCGCCGGCTTCCTCCGCCAGGACCTCGACGCCGTCACCGCCGGCCTCACCCTCCTCTGGAGTTCCGGCATCGTCGAAGGAAACGTGAACCGGGTGAAAACGCTCACGCGAGCGATGTACGGCCGGGCATCATCCGAGCTCCTCCGGACCAGGATCCTCACCCATCCATGAGCTTCACGAAACTGCAGGTCAGCATGGGCGATGAAAGATCGTTTATTCTGACTGGCCGCCCGAGCCTCCGCGCTACCGACGGAGGCTCAGCCAACCCTTGAGGAGCACGTTGTTCGACCTCATCGTCATCATCCGGGTCCCCGAAGGCACCGATATCGCCCTGGTTGCCGACGCCTTGGCGCGGATGCGTCCCTTGTGCCTGGCAGAGGACGGCTGCGTCAGCTGGGAGGCCTACCAGTCGCACGAGGAACCCAGCCGCTTCGTCCTGGTTGAGCGCTGGGTCAGCCGCGCCCACTGGGAGGCGCACGACGCCGGTGACGCCATCCGGAAGATCTACGTCCCGGAGATCATGCCGCGCATCGAGCGCGAAGTGCATCCAAGCTCGCGCGTTCGCAGCAGGTCATGAAGGGGTAACCGCGTTACTGCGTCACGCTGGACCGACCTTGGCGGACGCCCGTGTCCTGCAAGGCGGGCTCGCCCAGGCCACAGCCAGTAAGGCTCAAACGTCCCAACTGCCGCGGTCTCGCTACCGGCCGTTTCAGGAAGCCGCGGTCAGAGCCGATTTCAGAGATCGCCATCATCCTGGACTCGGCTCCGCCTGACCTCAGCCACTGGACCGCCCGTGATCTGGACATCCCCCTGTACTGGCTCGGGCGACCCGAAAGGGACTGAGCACCTGTGCCCAGCCTTCTAAGCCCTCTGGCGAAGCCGGCCGTATGCGCGCAGGCTTTCTGACGAGGATCGCACCGGCCCGGCCAGGCCTCGGGACCCCGTTCCCCGGGGCATGATCCGGACCAGACGCGGACCGGCTGTGCCGCCGCACGGCCTCCGCGCCACAACCGCGCAGGTCAAGGGAGGGATCGGAGATGAACCGACAGAGGACCAAGAACCTGCTGGTCTCCTACTCGCAGCAGGGGCTCGGGCTGTTCTGATGGGCGCCGCGGCCCCTTCGAGGGTCTCGCTGACCGAGGAGGCGGCGCAGTTGCTGCGCCGCCTCGCGGCCGAGCACGGCCCGCTGATGTTCCACCAGTCCGGCGGCTGCTGCGACGGCAGCGCGCCCATGTGCTATCCGGCGGGGGAGTTCATCGTGGGGGACGCCGACGTCCACCTCGGGGATCTGCGGGTGCCGGGAACGGAGCCGGTGCCGGTCTGGATGGCCCGGGACCAGTTCGCGTACTGGAGCCATACGCATCTGACGATCGACGTGGTCACGGGACGGGGCAGCGGCTTCTCGCTGGAGGCCCCGACCGGGCGGCGTTTCCTGATCCGCTCGCGGCTGCTGACCGACGAGGAGCTCGCCGCACTCGACACAAAACGGAGGTGATGTGGAGGAGTTGTGTTTTCCGGTCGCGGCGTCCGGCATCCCCTTTCCCGCAGGCCGTGAATGCTTGTGCCGCAATGTCGGACGCGTGTTCCCGGAACACGGTATTGCACGGTGAACGGCATTCCGGGCCGGCTGTGCCGGGAGCCTGACGAAGAATATCCGGCGGCCCGCGGAAAAAAGCTTTGGGCGGCTTCAGGGAAACTCGTACGAGTGAATGACGTCGACAAACCCCGCCGAGTGCACTGTGACAAAAGCGTGACGCGCGGGCGGGAACCATACCGCTTGGCCGACTTTCGGTGCGGTTCGCGGGGGCCTACGGTGGCCCGTATGGCACCCGAACCGGTCCCCGCACCCGTACCCGAGGACGACGTCGAGGCGTATGTCGGGCTCACCGCCGAGCAGGCGCGGGAGCGCGCCGCCGAGCGGGGCTGGCACACGGTGCGCACGCTGCCGCCCGACGCGGTGGTCACGCTGGAGTACGTGGCGGGCCGGCTCAACCTGACCGTCGACAACGGCGTGGTCACCCGCGGCTGGCACGGCTGAGCCGGGCCGCGCACGGGCCCGCGGGGCAGATGTGCGTACCGCCCCCGCGGGCCTCTCCGGTCAGTTCGAGGTGCCCCGGCTGCCGAGTCCGCCCCTGACGGCCTCGACCGGCGGCACCGGGCGCGGCGGGCGCTCCCCGGGCGGTCGGCGGCTGCCCGGCGGCGGGGCGGCAGGGCGCTCGTAGCGCGTGGGGT
>CAYNNX010000757.1:0-2309 GCA_964398515.1 uncultured Streptantibioticus sp.
AGAACGACTCCGCCACCTTCGCCGCCCCGGACGAGATCATGGAGAAGGTCGAGGCCTGCCGCTTCGTCAGAACACCCGCCCACGGACGGGCCGACGGGACACACCCCGCCGGCCCGTCCGCGTCGTTGTCGGTGCCAGCCGCTAACCTGCCGGAACAGGTGACCGAAGCGATCCGCAACACGAGGGGAGGGGCGCGGTGCGTGTGCTCGGAGTGGACCCGGGGCTGACCCGGTGCGGCATCGGCGTGGTCGAGGGCGTCGCCGGCCGCCCGCTGCGCATGCTCGGCGTCGGCGTCATCCGCACCCCCGCCGAGGCGGACATCGGTGAACGCCTCGTCGGCATCGAGCAGGGCATCGAGCGCTGGCTCGACGAGCACCGCCCCCAATTCGTGGCCGTGGAGCGGGTGTTCAGCCAGCACAACGTCCGCACCGTCATGGGCACCGCCCAGGCCAGCGCCGTCGCCATCCTGTGCGCCTCCCGCCGCGGCCTGCCCGTCGCCCTGCACACCCCCAGCGAGGTCAAGGCCGCCGTCACCGGCTCCGGCCGGGCCGACAAGGCGCAGGTCACCTCGATGGTCACCCGGCTCCTGCGGCTGGGCGCGCCGCCCAAACCCGCCGACGCGGCCGACGCCCTCGCGCTCGCCATCTGCCACATCTGGCGCGCGCCCGCCGCCGACCGCCTCCAGCAGGCCGTCGCCGCCCAACTCCGGCGTGACACCCGGACCCACCGTCCCCGCACCGCGAACGATCTGAAAGGCACCGCATGATCGCCTTCGTCACCGGACCGGTCGCCGCCCTCGCCCCCGACGCCGCGGTGGTCGAGGTCGGCGGTGTCGGCATGGCCGTCCAGTGCACCCCCGGCACCCTGGCCGGACTGCGCGTGGGGGAGCGCACCCGGCTCGCCACCTCGCTGGTGGTGCGGGAGGACTCCCTGACCCTGTACGGGTTCGCCGACGACGACGAGCGGCAGGTCTTCGAACTCCTGCAGACCGCCAGCGGAGTCGGCCCCCGGCTCGCCCAGGCGATGCTGGCGGTGCACTCGCCGGACGCCCTGCGGCTGGCGGTGGCCCGGGGTGACGAGAGGGCGCTCACGGCGGTCCCCGGCATCGGCAAGAAGGGGGCCCAGCGGCTGCTGCTGGAGCTGAAGGACCGCCTCGGCGCCCCCGTGGGCACCGCGGCCGCGTCCGTCTCCGCCGCCACGGCGCCGCCCGCCTGGAGCGAGCAACTCCAGGCGGCCCTCGTCGGGTTGGGATACCAGCCGAAGGAGGCCGACGACGCGGTCGCGGCCGTCACCCCCGAGGCCGAGTCCGTGCTCGCCGACGGCGCCGCGCCCAACATCTCGGTCCTGCTGCGCTCCGCCCTGAAGACCCTCAACCGCACCCGCTGACCGGGCCGCACCGGCCGGCGCGGCCGCCGCACTCCACCGCCCGAGCACCCGAACCGCCCGAACCGCCCGACGAAGGACACCCCCACCGATGACCTGGGACGAGACCGAGCCCGCCACCGCCGACCGCCTGGTGGCGGCCTCCGCAGACGGCGAGGACCGTGCGGTCGAGGCGGCGCTGCGCCCGAAGGACCTGGCCGAGTTCGTCGGCCAGCAGCGGGTCCGCGAGCAGCTGGACCTCGTGCTCAAGGCGGCCCGGCAGCGCGGCGGCACCGCCGACCACGTGCTGCTCTCCGGCGCCCCAGGCCTCGGCAAGACCACCCTGTCCATGATCATCGCCGCCGAGATGGGCGCCCCGATCCGCATCACCTCCGGCCCCGCCATCCAGCACGCGGGCGATCTCGCGGCGATCCTGTCCTCCCTCAGCGAGGGCGAGGTCCTCTTCCTCGACGAGATCCACCGGATGTCGCGGCCCGCCGAGGAGATGCTCTACATGGCGATGGAGGACTTCCGGGTCGACGTGGTCGTCGGCAAGGGCCCGGGCGCCACCGCCATCCCGCTGGAGCTGCCCCCCTTCACCCTCGTCGGCGCGACGACCCGGGCCGGTCTGCTGCCGCCCCCGCTGCGCGACCGCTTCGGCTTCACCGGCCACATGGAGTTCTACACACCCGCCGAGCTGGAACGGGTGCTGCACCGCTCGGCCGGGCTGCTGGACGTGGAGATAGCGCCCGAAGGGGCCGCGGAGATCGCCGGCCGCTCCCGGGGCACCCCGCGCATCGCCAACCGGCTGCTGCGCCGGGTCCGGGACTACGCCCAGGTCAAGGCGGACGGCGTGATCACCCGGGAGGTCGCAGCCCAGGCGCTCGACGTCTACGAGGTGGACCTGCGCGGCCTGGACCGGCTGGACCGGGCGGTGCTCGACGCGC
>CAYNNX010000758.1:0-2304 GCA_964398515.1 uncultured Streptantibioticus sp.
CGATCACCCGCGGCCCCTTCGACGTGCGCTGCTTCGAAGGCGGCCACTTCTACCTCGCGGACCGTCCACAAGAACTCATCGGGGACCTTCTTTTCCGTCTGGACCGGCCTGCCGAGGAGCAACTCGACCACTGTGTTCGGCGCGACGGTGTCGAACACCGGGAGGCTTCAACGCCTTCTCTTCCACCCGCACGGTGACGGCTGCCACACGGTTCACCACGTGTGGCCGGCGCACCCGCGTCGTGTGCTAAGCCGCGTTATCCGCCTCTTCTAGCACAGGACGCGGAGACCGCCAGGCGGCTCGGGTTAGGGGAGCGGGCGCTGTAGACGCCTCGGTTGGGAACGCCTCCCGACGCAGCACGACCGCCGCGGGCCGACAGTGCTTCGTCCTGGGACGTGGCCTGCCCGCTCGTTCCTGAAGACATAAACCACTAAGTCCAGTTGTGAGCAGAGGAGTAGATATGTCTATTTCAATTCAGGAACGTGCTGCGGAGCAACGCGTCATTCAGCTCTCGGAGACCGACAGCAACATTCTGTGGAGCCTGTCGGAGAAGGCTGTTTCCCTCATGTCCGACAAGCGTGCCTTCGACCTGTCGGAGCTCTTGCCAGCGGTCCCCGTCGAATTGCGCAATGCCCTCGCGGACTTCGCCGAGGGGACCTCGACCAGCGGATTCCTGCTCGTCAAGGGAGTCCCGACGGGCCAATTGCCGGACACCCCGCAAGGGTATGGCACGAACGCCCTCGACGGTCATGCGACCAATGGAACGCTCGCTCTGGTGGCCGACGCGCTGGGGAGCCTGATCGGGTACGCGGACGAGAAGAACGGCGACCTGTTCCATGACGTTCACCCCGTGCGAGGTGAGGAGGATCGCATGGAGAACAGCGGCTCGGTCGCTTTCGCCTTCCACACCGAGAATGCTCACCACCCGCTTCGGCCCGACGCTCTGGCGCTGTTGAGCCTGCGTCAGGGACACGACCCGATGACCGCGACCAGGGTCGCCTCAGTCCGCGAAGCCGTGGCCCACCTCACCGTGGACCATGTCGCCGCGCTGCGCCAGTCGCGCTTCCGGAGCCTGTACCCGACCTCGTTCACACGGGGCAAGACCGGTGTGCGCCCCGAGGCGGGCCCGCATAAGGTGATCTTCGGAAACCCGGGGCGCGAGTTCATACGCTTCGATTCGTTCAACACCAGTGCACTCGACACCGAGGGCGAGCGAGCCCTGCGGGCGATGGCCGAGGCCCTGGAAGCCGTGTGCGTCGAGGTTGTGCTGGAACCGGGTGACCTGCTGCTCGTGGACAACCACATCGCCGCCCATGGCAGGTCGGCCTTCACCCCGCGCTACGACGGCCGCGACCGCTGGCTCCGGCGCTGCTACTCCCACCGTGCCGTGCCGACCTGGGCGCGACTGATGATGCCGAGCGAGCGCGTTCTCCCGGCGACCACCGACGTTGAAGGCATCGTCTGAGCCGAAAAGCCCGCGCAGCCCGGCACCCGACCGAGCCGAGTCCCAGATCGCCATTGGGCGAGTGCCGCGAACAACGGTGCCGGGCTGCGTCCCAGGCCGCTGATCTCGTACTCCACTCGCGGCGGAACCTCTGGGTGGTAGGTGCGCACGACGAGACCATCACGTTCCAGCTGCCGCAGCCGCTGGGGCAGCACCTTGGGCGTGATCGTGACGATGCGGCGTTCCACTCCAACTCGCTCCAGTGGGCCGAAACGGTCCGCGCGCAGCGGGTGGTCGCGGCCCCGTTCGGCGACATCGCACTGCCGACCATCGACCCGGCCGACATCGCCGAGATGACCGCCATCGCGCTCCGGAAGGCCGGTCACAGCGGCAACGTGTACGAGCTGACCGGGCCGGTACCGATCTCACCCCGCCGGCAGGCCGCGGCGGGAGCAACCAGCAGCCCAAAGGAACGGGATACTCGTCCCCGATCTCCATCAGAAGAGCGAGCACGAGTTCCCACTCCTGGTGCCGCTGATAGTCGCGCACGTCTTTGACCGTCACGCCGTTCCCAGCCCGCGCTTCCTCCAGGAGCAGATCGGTCGCCTGCCGAAGGAGCGTGAAAGCATCGTTCATTCCGGGAATTCTCCGCGTCCCGGCGGACCGGGTCCTCACCGGCGCCCTGAGATCGATCTGCGCGACAGCCCGGGGCCGCCTACCCCTGCGTCGTCCGGTCCAAGATCCACCCCACCACGCCGGCATGCTCGTCCGGAAAACGCTGAGCACGCCGAGTCAGGGACTCGGGTCGCGGCAGAACGTCCGGCATGCGCCCATCCTGCACCCGGACATCGGAGAGCACG
>CAYNNX010000759.1:0-2299 GCA_964398515.1 uncultured Streptantibioticus sp.
GTCGCCCGGCACAGCCGCCGTCCGGCGCACCCCCGCACCCCGGACGCGCCGAGGAGCCGGGGGAGCAGAGCGGACCGGCGGAGTAAGGCGTACGCCGGGCGGCTCGCCCACCTGCCCGCAGTCGCGCACACTCACTCATAAGGGGCCGCAGGAGTGGCCACACCACGTTGTCGTACGGATACGCTCGCGAGACCTGACGGGAGGATCTCAGTGGCACCCAAGCACACCTCGCGCCTGCTCCGTACGTCCGGCACCGTGCTCGCCATCGCGGGCATGGTGCTCGCCGGCTGCTCGTCGGGCGGTAACGGGCACAGTACGGCCGCCTCGTCCGCCGGGGTGCTCCCCGCGGCGCAGGGGTCCGACGCCGTCGCGCTCGCACCGCTCCCGGAGGCGATCCCGGCCGCGCTCCGCCCGTACTACGGGCAGAAGCTGTCCTGGCACGGCTGTGCACCGCAAGGGTTCGAGTGCGCCACGATGCGGGTGCCGCTGGACTACGGGCACCCGTCCGCCGCCGACGACCTGAAGCTCTCCGTCTCCCGGAAGAGGGCCACCGGCCCGGGCGACCGCCTGGGATCGATGCTGGTCAACCCGGGCGGGCCGGGCGGCTCGGCCATCGACTACCTGCACGACGCCGCACTCCACTTCCCGGCGCCGGTGCGGGCGCGGTACGACATGGTCGCCGTGGACCCGCGCGGTGTCGCCCGCAGCGAACCGGTCCGCTGCCTCACCGACGCCCAGATGGACGCGTTCACACAGGTGGACACGGACCCGGAGAACCAGGCGGAGATCGACGCCGTCGCCACCGCCGACAAGGAGTTCGCCGACGGCTGCGAGCAGTACTCGCCGAAGCTGCTGCCGCACGTCAGCACCGTCGAGTCCGCCCGAGACATGGACGTCCTGCGGGCGCTGCTCGGTGACTCCAAGCTCACCTACGTCGGCAAGTCCTACGGCACCTTCCTCGGCGCCACCTACGCCGGCCTCTTCCCGTCCCGAGTGGGGCGCCTCGTTCTCGACGGCGCCATGGACCCCTCGATCTCCTCGCTCGACATGAGCCGGGGGCAGGCGGCCGGTTTCGAGACCGCGTTCGAGTCCTTCACGCGGGACTGCGTGGCGCACACCGACTGCCCGCTGGGCCGGAACACGCAGGCCGCCGGCGCCTACATCGACAACTTCCTCAAGGGCCTGCGCACCCATCCGCTGCCCACCGGCCAGAGCCGCCACCTCGGCGAGGCGCTCGGCACCACCGGGCTCGTCGCCGCGATGTACTCGCGCCAGATGTGGCCGCTGCTGCGCGAGGCACTGAAGGCGGCGAACGCGGGCGACGGCACGACCCTGCTCGCCCTGTCCGACCAGTACTACGACCGCGACCGCACCGGTAAGTACTCCAACCTGATGTACGCCAACGCGGCCGTGAACTGCCTCGACCTGCCCCCCGCCGCCAAGAACCCGGCCGAAGTGCAGTCCGCCCTCCCCGCCTTCCGCAAGGCGTCGCCGCACTTCGGCGCCGACTTCGCCTGGCTGAGCCTGAGCTGCGGCCCCTGGCCCGTCCAGCCCACCGGCCGCCCCCAGCGCATCGAGGCCAAGGGCGCCGCCCCCATCGTCGTCGTCGGCACCACCCGCGACCCCGCCACCCCCTACGCCTGGGCCCGCTCCCTGGCGGGCCAGCTCTCCTCCGCCCGCCTGGTCACCTACGAAGGCGACGGCCACACGGCCTACGTGAACGCCGGCAGCGACTGCGTCGACACCGCGGTCAACGCCTACCTCCTCGAATCCCGCCCCCCGCAGAACGGTCTCCGCTGCTCCTAGCCCCGCCCCTCCGGCCACCGTGCGAAGCACGCCCGCACACTGTGTAGACTTAGCGCCGTTGCACCGCCCCCAGGGGCGCCCGCAGCACGCCGCCTTAGCTCAGTCGGCCAGAGCGACGCACTCGTAATGCGTAGGTCAAGGGTTCGATTCCCTTAGGCGGCTCCGAGTAAAGCCCAGGTCAACGACGTTGTCGTCGGGGATCTGGGCTTTTTCAGTGGCAGGGGCGGTCGCCGTAGCGGCGGGAGCCGCGCCGCCGACTGGATCCATGGGCCGTCCGCCGCGCGGGCGCGTCGGCGTAGGCCGTGCTTCCGGGGCCAGGTCGGCGTATCCGCCCCCGCGGCAGTAGCGGTGCCCGGGACCCTCCGCGGTGGGTGCCGCACGCAGCCCTGGTCGGGGTCTGGAACGCTGGACTGCTCTCCCCGTCCGGCCGGCAGAACACGAGGTCGTTCTCCCGCCATGCGGTCCCCGCCCAGGATCGCCGGCGCCGCTGCGC
>CAYNNX010000760.1:0-2293 GCA_964398515.1 uncultured Streptantibioticus sp.
GCCGAGGCCGCGGTCGGCGCGCCGCTTGCGCACCGCGAGGTACTCGACGATGCGCTCCTTGACCTTGTCGAGGTCGAAGTGGTCGGCGTCGAGCACCGCGCGGGCGCCGGGGATGTCGTAGGCGTCCTCGGTGGTGGTGTTCCACGGCAGCTCGAGGACGGTGTCGAGCCAGGTGCGGATCCAGCTGCTCTCCGGGGAGGCGGCCGCCCCCGGACCGGCGGATCGCTCCAGCTTGTCGACCTCCTTCAGGGCCGCCTCGTGGACCTTCTCGGGCAGGCCGGCGGCCTCCACCCGGGCGCGGTAGTCCTCCGGCTCGCTCGCCGGGTCGCCGCTCAGCTCGGCGAGCTCCTTTCGCACGGCCTCCAGCTGGCGGCGCAGCAGGAACTCGCGCTGCTGCTTGTCCATGCCCTCCTGGACGTCCTTGCGGATGGTCTCGGCGACGTCCTGTTCGGCGAGGTGCTCCTTGAGCCAGGCGATGGCGAGCCGGAGCCGCTCGACGGGGTCGACGGTCTCCAGCAGCCGGACGCGCTGCTCGCCGGTGAGGAACGGGGAGTATCCGGAGTTGTCGGCGAGCTGGGAGACGTCGTCGATCTGCTGGACGCGGTCGACGACCTGCCAGGCGCCGCGCCTGCGCAGCCAGCCGGTGGCGAGGGCCTTGTACTCCCTGACGAGCTCGGCGATCGCGCCCGGCGGCTCGGTCGGCTCGGGCTCGGTCACCCCGGTGCCCTCGACCCACAGCGCCGCGCCGGGTCCGGTGGTGCCGGCGCCGATGCGCACCCGGGCGAGCCCCCGGATCACGGCGCCGGGGTCGCCGTCCGCCAGGCGGCCGACCTGCTCGACGGCGCCGAGGGTGCCCACGGCCGCGTACTTGCCGTCAACGCGCGGCACGAGCAGCACCAGCGGCTTGCGGGCGACCGGGCGTGAGCTGATGCCCGGCACGTGGGTGCCCTCGCCGCGGTCCCGCTCCACCGCCTCGGCCGCTTCGACGGCGGCCCGCACCTCGCTGTCGGACAGGTCGAGCGGCACGACCATGCCGGGCAGCACCACCGCGTCGTCCAGCGGCAGCACGGGCAGGGTGAGCGGCTCGGACGGCGTCGACGACTCTGTGGCCATGATCTCTCCCTAGGCAATGAACTTGAGCTTTGCAGACTCAATGCTCCTGAGGCCGAGCATGTTCCCCCAATCGTGTTCGCTCTCGGCGATCAGCCCCGGCGCTCCGCGTTAGCCTGACGCCATGGTTGACGCGACCGATGCGGTGACGGTGGTCGAGCGGCGCGAGGGACCGTACGGGGAGGTGGTGCTGCGCAGGCGCGGGGAGCGGTTCGAGATCATCGAGAACGGCTGCTTCCTGATGGACACCTCCGACGGGCGCTCCGAACGCCTTCTGGTGCGCGCCGCCCTCGACGCGCTGCCCGGCTCGCGGCTGTCGGTGCTCATCGGCGGGCTCGGCGTGGGCTTCTCCCTGGCGGAGGCGGCCGCCGAAGCCCGCTGCGGCCGCGTCACCGTCGTCGAGCGGGAGCGGGCCGTGATCGACTGGCACCGGTCGGGGCCGCTGGGCGCCTTCTCCGGGCACGCTCCGGCCGATCCGCGGGTCACCGTCGTCGAGGGCGACCTCATCACCCACCTGAGTGAGTCCGATGTCACGTACGACGCGCTCTGCCTCGATATCGACAACGGCCCCGACTGGACCGTCACCGACTCCAACGGCACGCTCTACTCCCCGGCGGGCCTCGGCGCGTGCCTCAACCGCCTTGCCCCCGGCGGGATCCTGGCCGTCTGGTCCGCCCAGCCCTCGGCGCGGTTCGAGGACGCACTGCGCCGCGCGGGGTTCGCGCAGGTCCGGACCATTGAGGTCGCTGTGACACGTGGTGTGCCCGACGTCGTCCACCTCGCCGCGAGGCCCGCGTAGCAGCAGGCCGGGCCCGCCCCTTACGCTGCATGCCAAGCAGCGCGACCAACTGGGGGCGGGCCCGATGGACAACACACAGACGAGTGCGGCACACGGCGGATCCGGTGCGCCGCTGCCCGGCACGCAGCGACGCGTACTCGTCGTCGAGGACGACCCGACGATCGCGGACGCCATCGCGGCCCGGTTGCGCGCCGAGGGATTCCAGGTGCACACCGCCGGCGACGGCCCCGCCGCGGTCGAGGCCGCGAACAGCTGGCAGCCCGACCTGCTGGTGCTGGACGTGATGCTCCCCGGCTTCGACGGCCTCGAGGTGTGCCGCCGGGTGCAGGCGCAGCGGCCGGTGCCGGTGCTGATGCTGACCGCCCGCGACGAGGAGACCGACCT
>CAYNNX010000761.1:0-2286 GCA_964398515.1 uncultured Streptantibioticus sp.
GATGGAGGACGCGGCCACCGCGGAGATCTCCCGCTCCCAGGTCTGGCAGTGGATCGACGCGGGCGTGGTCTTCGAGGGCGGTGAGAAGGCGACGGCGGAGCTGGTGCGCGAGGTGGCCGCCGCCGAACTCGCCGCCGTCCGCACGGAGATCGGCGAGGAGGCCTTCGCCGCGGGCACGTGGCAGCAGGCGCACGACCTGCTGCTGCGGGTCGCGCTGGACGAGACCTACGTCGACTTCCTGACGCTGCCCGCCTACGAACTGCTGGGCTGAGCGGCTGAGTTCACCGGCGGGCCCGCCTCGATCCGGGAGGCGGGCCCGCGCTCCGGCGCCGCGTCACCGCCTCGACGTCACTGGAGCTCGACGACCTTGTGCATGCCGAGAGCGGTGTGCGGCAGCCCGTTCTCCTCGTCGGGCAGGTAGCACAGCAGCGCGTAGGTGCCCCGGGGCAGCAGGAGCGGGTGGACGGTGACGGTACGGCTCGGCGAGATGGCGCCGAGGCCCGAGGGGGCCCCGGTGAAGGGCGTGCGGGCCTTCCTGCCGTGGGCCGTCGCGTCGAAGTAGCGCGCCAGGTCCTCGTCGGTGGTGCCGCGCCGGACCGGCTGGATCTCCATCTCGTGCAGCTCCGGCGAGGTGTTGCGCACCAGGAAGGTGCCGGACGCGTCGTCGACGTCCCGGGTGCGGAAGCGCGGTCCGGCGCTGGTCTCCACGGTGAGCACCCGGCCGTCGGCCGCCGGGTGGTAGAACTCGTCGCGGCACGGGCCGCGCAGGTCGAGCGGCGTGAACGCCACGCGGCCACGGGGGTTGCGCAGGAAGGCGCCGAAGTCCATCAGATAGATCCGGCCGGCCGCGAGGGTCTCGGTGAACTCCACCGGTACCGCGCGCGTCACGAGGGCTCCGCCGAGCGCGTCGGCGTCCTCACGGACCGCGCGGATGCCCGCGGCCCTGGTGGCCGGCTCCCGGCTGACCGCCTCGACCAGGTCCCGGCGCAACCGGTCCGGCCGCACCCCCTCCTTGGGCCGCAGCACCTGCAGCCGCCGCCCCTCGCGGTCGGCGGTGCGAACCCGGAAGGTGACGCTTCCGCAGGTCCGGCCGGCGGGGGCGGAGGCGGAGATCCCGGAGGGGCCGATCGCCACGTCGACGCTGGAGGTCTGCGGCGAGACTGCGGCCGCGCCGTCCCCGGCGAGGGCGGTTGCCAGGGCGAAAGCGGCGACGAGAGCCGTTCTCGCGCCGCGCCGCGACGATGCGATGCGCATGGCGGTCCTTTCTGCTGCGACTCGGTCACAGCAGAACACCGGGCGGGGGCGTTGCCAATCGACCATCGGAGCGGTCACCCAGAGCTATCGTGAGGCCGCCGGCGACCGCTCCGGCGCCGGGTGGGCCCCTCGCGCGCCGGCCTTCCACAGGCCGATGGTCTGCAGCAAGGTGGCCAGGCCCGCGGTGAACAGGCTGGCGCCCACCAGGAAGGTCAGCTCGGCGGGGGACAGGCCCACGGCCTTGCCGGCGATGAGCGGTGGCGCCACGACCCCCGCGTACATCGCGGCGACGTGCTGCAGGCCGCTGGTGAAGAGTGGGGGGTGGAGATGCGCCGCCCTCGTACCGTGACCATCCGGTACGAGTGCGGCGCGACCGGCCGGGGACCGTCCTCCCCTGCCGGCGGCGAGGGACCCCGCTGCGCGGGATCTGATTTTTGACGTAGCGTCAGTTTGCCGATCCGGCGATCTTCGCGAGCCGTTGGGCCTCGGCGCGCGTGCTGCGGGCGATGGAGTCCTCGTCCACGGTGACGAGGTGGCCGTTCTCCACGACCGGCTCGCCGCCCACGAGCAGCAGGGTCAGCGGAGCGGCGGCGCCGAGGACGAGGGCGGCGACCGGATCCGCGATCGAGGAGTGCAGGACGCCGTCGAGCTTCCACAGTGCGAGGTCGGCGAGCTTGCCGGCCTCGATCGAGCCGATCTGCTGGGCCCGGCCGAGGACCCGGGCGCCGCCCATCGTGCCCAGGCGCAGCGCCTGGCGGGCGTTGAGGGCCTTCTCGCGGTGGCTGCCGAGGCGGTTGATGAGCAGCGCGTTGCGCAGTTCGGTACCGAGTTCGCCGGACTCGTTGGAGGCGGTGCCGTCCACACCGAGGCCCACCGGGACGCCGGCGGCGAGCATGTCGGGGACCCGGGCGATGCCGGCGGCGAGGCGGGCGTTGGAGGAGGGGCAGTGGGCGACGCCGGTGCCGGTCTCGGCGAACTTGGCGATGTCGGAGTCGTTCATGTGGACGCAGTGCGCCATCCACACGTCCTCCC
>CAYNNX010000762.1:0-2285 GCA_964398515.1 uncultured Streptantibioticus sp.
GCACAGACCACGCTGCGCAAGGTCGTCGGCCCGCACACGCTGGACGAGACGCTGTCGGAGACGGACCGTATCAACCTGGGCATCCGCGAGATTCTCGATGGTACGACCGCCGAATGGGGCGTCGAGGTCACCTTGGTCGAACTGAAGGACATCCAGCTACCCGACAGTATGAAGCGCGCGATGGCCCGCCAGGCAGAGGCGGAGCGGGAGAAGAGCGCCAAGATCATCAATGCCGAAGGGGAATCGCTCGCCGCCGCAGCCCTCGGCGCCGCCTCGGACACGATGATGGCCCACCCACTCGCACTGCAGCTCCGCAATCTTCAGAGCCTGGTGGAGATCGGCGTGGACAAGAACACCACAGTCGTCTTCCCGGCCCCCCTCATGAGCACCATCGGCGAACTCGGATCCTTCCTCGCCCAGGAAACGGCCGCAGCCGCATCCCCGCAAAAGCCCGCCGACATCACCAAAGCCGGCCCCGGCCCCGCACCGCCCGGAGCAGGGGAATCCGTGTAGGGCCTACTCCCCTTCATCGCCGAGGCGCGAACGAGCGGGGTGGAGGGCTGGCCGTTCCGAGCCCCGCCTACGTTGCCCACGGCGAACCGTCCTTCCGGACCATTTCCACCAGCGTCCTGGACCTGGCCGCTCCGATACGAAATCGCTTGCGCAAGGTCTCGGCCGAGATGGGCCGTTGATACATCTCCCAGTGCGCGCATCTTCCTGACGGGCACGTTCAAGAAGATCATCTTCCAGGTGTGTGCTGCTCGTATTCCTCATACCGCTCCGGGCTGAACGAGCCCGAGTCGATGGCGTCCGGATCACCTGCCCCGTTGGCCAACTCGGGCGACGCCCGAGCGCACAGCGGGGCAAGCAGCGCGACGATCTCTACATCCCTGCCTCGGATGGGAGGATCAGAGGTAGGATAGGTAGCATGAGCGAGCCTACCGGCAAGTACTCGATCACCATGCCGCGCGACATCGCCGAGGCCGCCAAGGCCCGCAGCGGCCCTTCCGGCCTGTCCGCCTACGTCGCCGCCGCCGTGGCCCGGCAGATCGAGCGCGACAATCTCAACGAACTCATCCAGGTCGCCGAGGCCGAGCACGGTCCCGTCACCGACGAGGAGATCCAGGCGCTGCGCGACCAGCTCCACCAGGCCCGACAGCAGCAGACGGGTGGGGCGAGCGCCGCGTGACCCGCTCCCGCACTGTTCCCGGCGGCACCCTGGTCCTGGACAGCGAGGGGCTGGCCAAGGCCGTGCTGCGCGACCGTACGGTCACCGGCTGGCTCGCCCTGGCCCGCGCCGACGACCTCCGGGTGATCACGTCTGCGGCCACCCTGGTGGAGGTGGTCCACCCTCGGATCAACCGCCCGGCGCTGGAGTGGACGCTGTCCCGCCTGGTCGTCGAACCGGTCACCGAGCCGATCGCCCGCGACGCCGCCGCTCTCCTCGCCGACGCCGGCCTGCACGGCCACAAGTACGCCATCGACGCCATGCTCAGCGCCACCGCCCTAGCCGCCCCCGGCCCGGTCACCATCCTCACCTCGGACCCCGAAGACCTGACCGCGCTGTGCAGCGGACACGCCACGATGATCAAAGTCTGACCCGGCCCATCCTCAATCGGGCGGCGCCTCTCGGCCCAGCCGCTACTGATCCAGGTCGGGTGGCCGGTCGTAGGCACTCAACAGCCCTTCGATGCGCTGGTTGTTGATGGACTGCCGGTCATAGAGACACTTTGCGTACCGGCTCAGCAGGACCTCGACGCTGTTCCCCGCCCGCTGGGCGACCTCGGCCGGGTCCGCACCCGCGCACAGCCACGTGGACAGCGCCGAGTGCCGCAGGTCGTAAGGGCGTTTCGCGAGCGGGGTGCTGGTGAGTGCGGGTGGCAGGGCGAGGTCGCGGGTCTCGTGCCAGACCCGGTGGTAGGTGGTGTAGCTGATGATCCGGCCCTGTTCGGTGAAGAACAGCCGGCCGTCGTCGGCCGTGCCGAACGTGGCGACGTGCTCGCGCCACAGGGTCACCAGGTGCGGCGGCAGCGGGACCACCCGTGTTTCTCCCGGCGGGCGGTTCTTCAGCCCGCGGTCATCGTGGTACTCGCCGGTGTCGGTCCACCGTTTGCCCGCCTGAGGCAGCGTGCGGTGCACAATCAAGCGCCCCCAACCGGTTCGGGGCAGGCGGCAGTCCGGCAGCGCCACCGCGACCGCCTCCTCCGGGCGCAAGCCCGCGTAGTACATGCCGGCGAAGAACCCGACCAGCCGACGGCCACGGGCCCGGCGGTAGCCGCCCACGT
>CAYNNX010000763.1:0-2280 GCA_964398515.1 uncultured Streptantibioticus sp.
CAGTGACGGCCTCGACGGGACGCTCCGCCAGGGCCACCGTCTCGGCCAGGGGTACGGATCGCCGGCCGACGACGAGAACTCGGCGCCCGGCGGCGGACTGGGAGAGGGCGATCGCCCGGCCCAGCCCGCTCCCGCCTCCGCTGACGACGACCAGCTCGTCGTCGAGTTGCCGTTCCGGCATCGCCGACGTGGAGGTCACGCGTCCGTCCCGGTCGGACGGCCGCCGTACGAGGCGCTCCGCAGTCGGAAGTCCGTTTCCCGCCCCGAGGCGGTCCGGACGGTCCTGAAGTAGCTCGCGAGGGTCTGCCCCGAGGGCGTCACGAAGATCCCGGTGGCCTCGACCAGGGGCACGTCAGGCTCTGAGTCGGTCGCGATCGTGCCCGTGACGGTGGTCCGGCGATTCGAGGTCTCGGCTATCCAGCTCGTCAGTCTCAGCGGGGTGTGCAGAGGAACCGGGCCGCGATACTGCAGGTCCAGACGAACGGTCAGGCCCCAACGCCCGGCCTGGATGGCGGCCTCCCCGAGAACCTGGTCCATGAGCATCGCGGACATGCCGCCGTGCAGGAACGTCGGAGGGCCCTCGAAGACCCGGCCGAGCGTGGCCCGGGCCACGACCCTCTCGCCATCATGCTCGAAGTGCAGCGGGACGGCCATGCCGTTGCCGTGCCCGAGCACCGGGTTGAAGACCCGGATGCCGCGTTCCACATCGTCCAGGGGGGACAACTGCGAGGCCGGGCGCAGCTGCGCCTGGAGCAACGCCGTGGCTTTCCTGATGTCGTCGGCAGCCTCCCGCAGCGCGGCTACCGGTGCCGACGTGGAGACCGAAGCCGCGAGTGCAGCACGTAGGGCGGCACCTAGCCCGACGGTCGCCTCGAGCAGAGCGTGGTCGGTCGCGAGGTCATCGTCCACGCAGGCCATCAGCTCAGCGCGGCGCCGAGGCGCCCGATGATGGCGGCCGCCTCGACGGCCATCGCCGGCACGAACTCCGCCACGCGGACCAGCTCGGTGATCGCCGAGGCGACCTGCCCGGTGAGCACGAGCCCGTTGTCGACGTCGCCGGCGGTCTGCGCCCGCTGCATCGCCTCGATCTTGACCCTTGTCAGCTCGACGGTGTCCACGTCCTGGGGCTGGCCGTGCTGACGCCCCAGCAGCTCCAGGGACGCCGCGTTACGCAAGCCTCGGCAGGGCCCGTACACGCCGTCGAACGCGACGTCGTCCCCCTCTTGCGCGTCCAACAGCGCTTGCAGGTATGCGGGATGCCAGTCCGAATTCTCGTACGTCGTGATGAAGCGAGTTCCCATCGCGACTCCGTCGGCCCCCATCGCGAGCGCGGCCACCAGGCCGCGTGCGTCGCGAGCTCCTCCGGTGAGCAGCACAGGCACGTCGACCGCCTCGGTGATGCTCGGCACGAGGACGAAGGTGTGCATCGCCTTACTGGGCGCGTGGCCGCCCATCTCGAAGCCCGCCGCGATGATGACGTCGGTGCCCGCCTCGGCGGACTTGACCGCCTGCCGGGTCGAGCCGACCTTGTGCTGGTGCACCATGCCGGCATCCTTGATCAGCTGGACGTACTTGCCCGGGAAACCGGCCGAGGTGGTCAGGACCCGCAGCTGCCCGGCGAGGCCCGCGTCGTTCTCCCGCGCGGCGAGCACGGTGCGGATGTAGACGTTGGTGAAGGGGAGCACCTCCCCGTGCGCGTCGACGCCGACCGGGATGTTGACGGCGAAAGGACGGTCGGTCAGCGAGGCACACTCCTCGATGTGCGCACGGAACGTGCGGGCACCTTCCTCGAGGTCGACGGGCATGCCGGGCATGCTCACCGTTCCCAGGCCGCCCGCGCTCGACACCGCGGCGGCGAGCTTCGGGGTGCGGAACGGCCCCAGCCCCTCCTGAACGATGGGGTGGTCGATGCCGACCAGTCGTGTGTAGCGGTTGGTGATGGGGCCCATGGTTTCTCCTCCGGATCGGGCATCTCGTTCTACACGATCCACGCTCTGGTGCCTAGAAGTGTCATCGATGACCGAGTGTTGGTGACCGGCCGGCTCAGCCCTGGCCGGCTGTTCTCGCTCCGGCGGAGGCAGCTGCCGAACCTGCCCGGGCGGCCGCTTGCGGTGGGAGGAGGGACGTGAGCTCGAGTGCCTCGTCCCGCACGTGCTCCGGGGACACGGCGACGCCGGAAGCGAGCAGCCGCCGCGCCGCCATGTGGTCCTTCGGGCGGCTGACCGACTCCGCGGCAACGAGCCGGCCCGCTCGGAACCGGTAGGCGGTGAAGGACATGCC
>CAYNNX010000764.1:0-1150 GCA_964398515.1 uncultured Streptantibioticus sp.
TGCAGCAGATCGTGCGCCGGGGCAGCACCAGCTCAGTGCGGTACCGGCGCGCGATGATGCTGCTGGCTTCGGCCGGCGGGAACCGGGTCCCGGTGATAGCGAAGCTGGTGCAGGCCGACGAGGACACCGTCCGGCACGTGATCCACCGGTTCAACGAGATCGGCCTGGCCTGTCTGGACCCTCGGTGGGCGGGAGGCCGTCCCCGTCTGCTCAGTCCTGACGACGAGGACTTCGTCGTCCAGACGGCCACCACTCGCCCGGCCAAGCTGGGCCAGCCGTTCACCCGCTGGTCCGTCCGTAAACTCGCCGCCTACCTGCGGAAAGTGCATGGCCGCCTGATCCGCATAGGTCGCGAGGCGTTACGGTGCCTGCTCGCCCGTCGTGGCGTCACCTTCCAGCGCACCAAGACGTGGAAGGAGTCGCCCGACCCTGAGCGCGATGCCAAGCTCGACCGTATCGAGGAGGTGCTGGAACGCTTCCCGGACCGCGTGTTCGCGTTCGACGAGTTCGGCCCGCTCGGCATCCGCCCCACAGCCGGAGCCGGCTGGGCTCCCGCCGGTCGCCCCGAGCGCCATCCCGCGACCTACCACCGCACCCACGGGGTGCGGTACTTCCACGGCTGCTACTCGGTCGGCGACGACACCCTGTGGGGCGTCAACCGGGCCAGGAAGGGCGCCGCGAACACCCTGGCCGCGCTGAAGTCGA
This sequence comes from uncultured Streptantibioticus sp., assembly GCA_964398515.1. Lineage (GTDB taxonomy): Bacteria > Actinomycetota > Actinomycetes > Streptomycetales > Streptomycetaceae > CAYNNX01. The sequence continues at coordinate 706 of CAYNNX010000764.1, forward strand.
TTCGGGCGGGCTGCCCGGACGGCGCCCCGATCTACGTCATCCTGGACAACCTGTCCGCCCACAAAGGCGCCGGCATCCGTCGCTGGACGAAGAAGAACAAGGTCAACCTGTGCTTCACCCCGACCTACGCGTCCTGGGCCAACCCGATTGAGGCCCACTTCGGACCGCTGCGACAGTTCACCATCGCCAACTCCCACCATCCCAACCACACCGCGCAGACCCGGGCCCTGCACGCATATCTGCGGTGGCGGAACGCCAATGCCCGCCACCCCGACGTGCTGGCCGCCCAGCGCCGTGAGCGGCTGGTCTGTCCTCCGCCCGACGGTGCCGTCAGCCTTTACGCCGACCCGGGCCAGGTGCACACGCCTTAGACCTGTCTGCTGCGCAACGACATCGAAGCCGCTCCGCCCGAGAGCGTGGTCTGCGTCTGGACGTCCGACGGATC
>CAYNNX010000764.1:1160-2277 GCA_964398515.1 uncultured Streptantibioticus sp.
AGCGCCGTGAACGTGCCCGGATCCGCAGCGAGAAGGGCATCCGCTGGGGCGGCAGGCCCCTCCAAGTCGCAGCGTGACCCAGCTCGGCGAAACCCATGCGGTCATAGCACTAGCTTTGGCTACGCAACATCGACATCAGCAGCCCGTGGGTCTCTTCGTCGGCGGCGACCACAAGCCCGCGGCCTGCTTCACTAATCGGGGCGCCGTCGATCCCGGTGACAGTGCAGCCAGCGGCCCGGCACAAAGCGATGCCCGCCGCGAAGTGCACGCTCCTGGAGAGGTCGCCGCCATCGGTGACATACGCGGCACGCTTGCCGGCAGCGACCCAGGCCAGTGCCAGGGTCGTGGATACGACGCGCGGCCGGAAACGACCGACGAACTCAGGGTGGGCCAGCAGATCCACGGCCCGGAATCCGGGCGCACTCGGGAACGGCGGATCCAGGTTGACGTCCACCAATCGGGTTGCAGGCGTGGGAGTCAGTAGTGCGTCGTCGGCCCCGTCACACCGCACCCAAGCAGTCTCCCCGTCGGTGAAAAAGACCTCGCCGCTGAACGGGTCGGCCACCGCTGCTGCCCCATCGCGCAACGCCACGTTGACGGCCACCAGCATGTTGCCGACCGCGTAGTTCAGCGTGCCGCACAGGGGGTCCACCAGCCACTGGCGCACAGCATCGGCGCCGCCCTGTTGCCCGCCTTCCTCTCCGAGCACCGCATCATCGGGCCGTGCGGCACGGATGACGCCGAGGATCGTCTTCTCGGCCTCCACATCGGCGGCAGTGGCAAAGTCCCCGGCACCCTTGTCGATGCGGTTGAGCCGCTGGCCGTACATGTTGCGGACCACGTCCGCGCCAGCCTGCGCACCGGCTATCGCGACCGCAGCATCGTCGGAGCTCGCGTATGAGTGGATCACGCCGTGCAGACTATCGAGGCAAGCCACCACCCCGGCGAACCTTCCCGGTCACAGCACTAGGCTGCCGTCGCAGGCTGCACATGGCGGGCGGCGATGGCCCTGCGGACCCGCTCAGGCCCCGCACCCGTCACCTGCGTAGCGGACGGATGACCGTCGGACTGGCTGGCCGACGCGGTGCCGCGCGCGACCTGGTCCAGGAGCTGTTTG
>CAYNNX010000765.1:0-2255 GCA_964398515.1 uncultured Streptantibioticus sp.
GGTGTAGGCGGCGGCCCGCACCTTCGCCTCCGCCTGCGACGTCACCGGGCGCGGGGTGGGCCGGGGGCGGCGGGCCCGCGGCACCCGGCCCCGGCGGCGCGGCCTGCTCGGCCGGGGCCGCACAGAGCCGGCCGCCGACCGCACACCGCTGGCCGACGGCGTCGTCGAGCACGAGGGGGAGGCCGTGCTCGCCCGTACCGCCCGGCCCGAACGCGACCCTGTGCTGCTGCTGCGGGCCGCCGCGGCCGCCGCCCAGGCCGACCTGCCGGTCTCCCCGCACGCCGTGCACGCACTCGCCGCCACCCCGCCGCTGCCGGTGCCCTGGCCCGCCGAGGCCCGCGAGCAGCTGATCACCCTCCTGGGCGCCGGGCCCTCGGCGGTGCCGGTGTGGGAGGCGCTGGAGGCCGAAGGGCTGATCACCCGGCTGCTGCCGGACTGGGAGCGCGTACGCTGCCGCCCCCAGCGCAACGCCGTCCACCGCTGGACCGTCGACCGCCACCTGATCGAAACCTGCGTCCGCGCCGCGGAGTTGACCCGCCGCGTCGGCCGTCCCGACCTGCTGCTCACCGCCGCCCTGCTGCACGACATCGGCAAGGGCTGGCCCGGCGACCACAGCGAGGCAGGCGAGGTGATCGCCCGCGACATGGCCGCCCGCCTCGGCTTCGGCCGCGCGGACACGGCCACTCTCGCCCTGCTCGTCCGCCACCACCTGCTGCTCGTCGAGACCGCCACCCGGCGCGACCTGGACGACCCGGCGACCGTGGAGTCCGTCGCCAAGACGGTACGGACCGCCGAGGCGCTGGAACTGCTGCACGCCCTCACCGAGGCCGACGCGCTCGCCACCGGCCCGGCCGCCTGGAGCTCCTGGCGGTCCGCGCTCGTCACCGATCTGGTCCGGCGGGTCGCGGCCCTCCTCGCCGGCGCCGCGGAGCAGCCCGCCGCCACCCGGCGGGCCACCGCCGAACAGGAGCGCCTCGCCATCGAGGCCGCCCGCACCGGCGGGCCGGTCCTCGCCCTGCGTACCGAGCCGGAGACCCCGGGGGAGGGGCCTGCGCAGCAGGACGCCACCGAACCCGTCGGCGCCGCCCTGCTGCTCGCGGTGCCCGACCGGCCCGGGCTGCTGCCCGCCTCGGCCGGGGTGCTCGCCCTGCACCGCCTCACCGTGCGCGCCGCCGACCTGGCCACCGTGGACCCCATCGGCGCGGGCCCGGTCACCGTGCTCAGCTGGCGGGTCGCCGCCGAGTTCGGCAACCTGCCCGAGACCGCCCGGCTGCGCGCCGACTTCGTCCGCGCCTTCGACGGATCGCTGGACATCGCCTCCCGGCTGGCGGAACGCGAGGCCGCCTATCCGCGCCGCCGCGGCGCCCCCGCACCGCCGCCCCGGGTCACGGTGGCCGCCGGCACCTCGGTACGGGCCACCGTGATAGAGGTCCGCGCCCACGACGCCCCCGGTCTGCTGCACCGCATCGGCCGCGCCTTGGAGGCCGCCGACGGCGTCACCGTCCGCTCCGCGCACATCAGCACCCTCGGCGCGGACGCCGTCGACGCGTTCTACCTCGTCGGCAGCGACGACGGCGCCCCGCTGGGCGAGTCCCGCGCCAAGGAGGTGGCCCTGGAGGTGGAACGGGCGCTGGCCTGATCGTCAGCCGCGCAGCCCCCGCCGCGGCCGGGCCGCCGCGCCCCCGGCACATGCTCGCGGAGCGCGCCGATCAGGGGATCCCGGCGGCCGAAGGCCCCGGCGACCGGCCTCGTGGCCGGCGGCCTCCTCGTCCGGCCCCAGACCGCGCAGCCGCAGGCCCACCGCCGGCACCTCCAGCCCCGGCGACTGCCACGAGTGCAGCAGCACCGCTCGGCACCCCGCCACGGCCTCGTGCTACGGCGGTGGAGACCGAACCGGGGGCGGCCCGATACCCTGGAGGACGCATTGCATCCGCCCGCCCACGTCACGAGGATCCGCGACCGCCGTGTTCGACACTCTTTCCGACCGCCTCGCAGCGACGTTCAAGAACCTCCGGGGCAAGGGCCGCCTGTCCGAGGAGGACATCGACGCCACGGCCCGGGAGATCCGCATCGCCCTGCTCGAGGCGGACGTCGCGCTTCCCGCGGTGCGGGCCTTCATCAAGCACGTCAAGGAGCGGGCGCTCGGCGCGGAGGTCTCCCAGGCGCTCAACCCAGCCCAGCAGGTCATCAAGATCGTCAACGAGGAGCTCATCGGCATCCTCGGCGGCGAGACCCGGCGCCTGCGCTTCGCCAAG
>CAYNNX010000766.1:0-2255 GCA_964398515.1 uncultured Streptantibioticus sp.
TTTGACCTCGCGGTTGAGCCGCTCCAGCGGGTTGGTCGACTGGATCTTCTTCCAGGTGCGCCGTGAGGCGCTGTGGTTCGAGTGGAGGTGCAAAAGGCCTTCGCCTGCGGCCTGTCGCAGCAGGCCGGTTGTAGCTGGGGGCAGCCTGATCCGGGTGGTGCCGGGGAGGGCGGGAGCGGCCCCGACAAAGCCGGGACGTGCCAGTACTGCCAGATGGTGCGGGTCCGGCGAGCGAGTTGGAGAGGAGTACGCGAGGAACCGGCGTTGTTACGTCCTTCATCAGATACACCGGCTCGAACCTGGCGGATCTGGGCCGGGCGCGGTGCGTCCTGCTGCCGAACATGGTGGTGGGAACTCCCTTACACGTCTTTGGAAGCGGGTGAGGGAGGCCACGAGGAATGTCTGCGGCGTACTCGTGGCGATGCCGCTGGGACAAAGTCGGGCTTCTCCTTCGACGAGCGAACCACAGTGAACACGGGAACCGCCCGGTCACGCTCCGTCCGACTCGGCCTCCAGCCGGGCAGGGCGGATAGGCACACCGACGGCCGAACGGGCCGGGCGGGGCGGAGCCGCCGTAGTACTCCGAGGCCGGGAGAGCCGGTCACATGGGGAAGGGCGGCAGCGGAGACGAGCAAGAAAGGATGCTGCAATGCCAGAAGACGCCGCGCCGAACGGCACGGCACCGGGTCCTCGGACCCGGGTACTGGAGATGCAGACTAAACTGCACCGTTGGGCGGCGGCCGATCCCGGCCGCCGGTTCGACGACCTGTTCAACCTCGTGCACGACCCGGCGACGCTGATCGTGGCGTTCGACCGGGTCGCGAGCAACCAGGGGGCGCGCACTGCCGGCGTTGACGGCCTGACCGTCGCCGACGTCGAGGAGCGCACTGGCGTCCCCGGCTTCCTGCACGACCTGCGGGCCAGAGTGAAGGACGGCTCGTTCCGGCCGCTGCCGGTGCGGGAGCGCAAGATTCCCAAGCCGGGCGGGTCCGGGAAGGTCCGCTCACTGGGGATTCCCACGGTGGCGGACCGGGTGGTGCAGGCCGCGCTGAAGCTGGTGCTGGAACCAATTTTCGAGGCCGACTTCACGACAGTCTCCTACGGGTTCCGGCCGGGCAGGCGGGCCCAGGACGCGATCGCCGAGATCCACCACTTCGGCAGCCACGGCTATCGGTGGGTGCTGGACGCGGACATCGAGGCGTGCTTCGACCGGATCGATCACGTGGCCCTGATGGACCGCGTGCGCGTCCGGGTGAAGGACAAGCGCGTCCTTGCCTTGGTCAAGGCGTTCTTGAAGGCCGGGATCCTGACGGAGCTCGGCGAGGACAAGGACACCGTGACCGGGACGCCCCAGGGCGGGATCTTGTCCCCGCTGCTGGCGAACATCGCCCTGTCCGTGCTCGATGAGCACCTGATGGGGCCGTGGGAACCGGGCGGGAGCATGTCCGATCAGAGGCGCAGGGCCGCCCGCCGGTCCAAGCAGCTGCCGAACTGGAGACTGGTCCGCTACGCGGACGACTTCCTAGTCCTGGTCCACGGCAGCCGTGAGGACACCGAGCAGGTGCGCGAGGACGTTGCCCGGGTGCTGGCACCGATGGGGCTCCGCCTGTCGGCGGAGAAGACCCAGGTGGTGCACCTGGCCGACGGCGTCGACTTCCTCGGGTTCCACATCCAGTGGCGCCACAAGAGGGGCACGGACAAGTGGCACGTCTACACCTTCATCGCCAAACGGCCCGTTCGGCAGCTGAAGGCGAAGATCCGTGCGCTTACGCACAGGTCGTCACAGCAGGACCTCCAGGCCGTGCTGATCCGGATCAACCAGATCACGCGCGGATGGTCCGCCTACTTCCGGCACGCGGTGGCGAAGAGTCAGTTCAGCACGCTGGCCAGCTTCATCTGGTGGCGACTGATCAGGATGCTCCGCACCCGGCACCGCTGGAGGTGGAAGGACGTCCGCCGCAGGTTCACCACCCCCACCGGGCGGTGGCTGCCGATCGCGGCGGACGGGATCGAGCTGTTCGACATCAGCAAGGTCACTGTGACCCGCTACCGATGGCGCGGCAGCCGCATCCCCAACCCCTGGGCGTCCGCACCCATGTGACGGCAGCCTCCGTGGAGAGCCCGTTGCGTCGAGAGGCGCACGGCGGGTTCGGCGAGCGGCACGGAGAAACGGACCGGGAGCAATCCCGGCACCGCGCTCCGTGCCGACTCTCCTGCCGCTCCGGGAAGACCGCGAAGGCGGTCAGGTCGTCCTT
>CAYNNX010000767.1:0-2235 GCA_964398515.1 uncultured Streptantibioticus sp.
ATAGAGGAGCGTGCGATCGCACCCTGTGAGCCCCGGCTGCGTGGGCCCCGGTCCGGCCGGGGCCCACGTCCACGTGCGGTTACTGCCGTGCGGATCGGGCGCGGGCCAGGCCGAGGCCGCCAGCGAGCAGGCCGAGTACACCGACGACGAGTCCGGCGATGCCGAGGCTGCGGGCGGTGGAGTCACTGGCCTTGGCTGACGCTGCCGCCGAGGCTGCTGGTGCCGTGCTCGACGCGTCCGAGTTCGCGGCGGTCAGCTTGAGCACCGGGGCCGGGTTGTCCGGCTGGGGCTGGCCGGGCTGCTGTTCCTCGATCCAGCGGACGACCTTGCCGTCGGAGTAGGTCTGCAGGGTCTTGAAGACCAGCTGCTTCGCGCCCGTCGGCAGCTGACCGAAGGCCACGCTGAAGTCCTGGTACTGGCCCGGGTCGATCTTGCCGCCCGTCCAGACGATCTCGGAGACGGCGCTGGTGATGTTGCCGTCGTCGGTCTTGATCGGGGTCTTGAGCTGAGTGGTCTTCACCTGGGCCGTCCAGCCCGCGACCGGCGTGACCAGGACGGACGGGATCGGGTGGTCGGCGGGGAAGGTGATGTCGACCTTGGTGGTGCCCGCGTTGTCCTCCTCGTTGGGCACCCGGAAAGTCAGCGTGCCGTCCGAGGCGCCCTGCGGGTAGCTGTCGGGGTGGACGGTGACATGGGCGAACGCCGCACCGGCGCCGGCCAGTACACCGGCGGTGGCCAGCGCGCCGACCACGGCCATGCGCCGCAGGCCGCGTCGGTAAGAGGACAGGGTGGATGTCGCAGACATACGAAGACTCCGTAAGGGGCGACCGGCGGACACCGAAGTCGGCCGGTGAAGCGGTGAAGGGGGCACCGCCGCGCACGATGTCAGCGGCGATGTGGCGGAGCCGTACTGTGGACGGCTCACTCAGGCAGGGCCAGAACCGGCCCCACCGCCGGAGGCCCCCGGCGAATCACCGCATGCCGCAGCAGAAGCTGCCGCGCCCACCTCTCCTGTGCACCGCGCTGCCGCACCGGCGCATCCGAGGGATGCTCCCACGGCACCCCGGCAGCACACCACCAGGCCACAAGCCCCGGCACGAGTGCGGCCACCTGCCGCAACAGCGACCACACGGCCGCTTCGCCGCGCCGCAGCCACCAGGAGGCGACCAGCGCCGCCGCAGCGTGTGCCGCGATCGCCCGACCGCCCTCGCCGTGCGCCGCCATCGACATGACCGCATGGTCCACCCCTGGCATGCCCATCGCCGGCATGCCCGCCATGGCAGTCCCCGCCTGCATGGGAGCGGCGTCGAAGAGCAGGTGAAGGCCCACCTGCACCACACCCATGGCGCTACCGATGCCCACCAGCGACCGCTCCCGGCCGCCGAGCAGGCAGCCCAGCGCGAAGACCACCGCGAAGCCGACACCGTCGGCCCACAGGGCGGGGGTCGGATGTCCCGCCAGGCTGTGCCCGGCTGCCGCCAAGGTCACGCACATCGCGGCGAACACGGCAGCCCGCAGGCTCCGCAGCGCCGACGATACGCACATGTGAACGGGGTCCCTTCTGCGGCTCGCAGGGCGTCACCCCAGGATGGGGCCGGGCGGCACGGCGCCGCCAGACGCGCACACCCATCCACGCGCGCCCCGCTCCAAGTCCGCGAAAGCGCTTGCGGCTGCAACGCGGACACTGTATACGGCTCCATCCGGGCGCCTCACAGGGCACACCGGACTGCCCCGATGCCGCTGCACCTCGCGATGCGGAAGCGCCGTCGCCCACCACGGTGCGCGTGTGGCGGCCGACGACCGGGGTGTGCGCAGGGTCATGCGGTCGGGGTCCTTGCGGCGGCTTCTCGATGGCAGGGGGCATGGGCGCAGTCGGCTCCCCCGCGCGGACGCCACTGATGGCTCGCAACAGACCGGGGCCCACCTGTGCCCATCCGATCAGACAAGCGGCCCGACCGCGTCAAAGGCCGCCTTGCCCACCTGGTCGGTAAAAGGCCGCCACACGGAGGATCTGCAGTGCCGCGTTCACGCGGAAATCCGGCACTGGTCGCGGGCGTGCAGGCCGCGGCGGGCGGCGAGCCAGTGCTGAAGTCGGCGATACGACGCCCAGTCAGCACCCGTGCGAGCGACCTCAGCGGCCGAGAGCCAGTGGATACAAACGAAGCCCTGTCGTCGCCGTAGACCTCGCCGAAGCGGGCCCGGCATCCGGTCCGCGACGTGCAGTGGTGCGGACGG
>CAYNNX010000768.1:0-2226 GCA_964398515.1 uncultured Streptantibioticus sp.
GTCTGCTCGACGACGTAGCGGAGCTTGCCCAGGCCCTTGATGTTCGGGGAGCCCTTGCGGGAGATCACCGCCTGGATGCGGCGGCGTCGCAGCTCACCGCGCACAGCCTTCGAGTCGTACGCCTTGTCGCCCAGGAGGCACTCCGGCCGCCGTCGGGGCCGGCCGGGTCGTCCGGCGACGGGCGGGATGCCGTCGACGAGGTTGAGGGGCTGGGTGATGTCGTTGACGTTGGCGGCGGAGCTGCTAGACATGTTCTGACATATGGTTGGGACACCAGCTTTTGACACCGGTCGGCCTGCGGGGACGTGCTCGCCGCGGCACCCGTGGCCGCTTGTGTCGCAACCATGCTTGTGACACAGGCGAAAGCACTCTCTCCAGTCTCGCGACCAGACGATCTCGACTGCCAACCTCATGGTGAGGGCGAGACCAGGCCGATCTCGTAGGCGAGGATGACGAGGTGGACCCGGTCGCGTGCGTCGAGTTTGGTGAACAGTCGTGCGAGGTGCGCCTTGGCAGTGGCCACGCTGATGGAGAGTTCCTCGGCGATCTCGGTGTTGGACAGGCCGCGGCCGACGAGGGTCAGGACCTCGCGTTCCCGGGAGGTGATGCCGTCGACCACCACCCGGCGTGCGGCGGCGGGTTCGGGCCGGGCGGCGAATTCCTCGATGAGACGGCGCGTGACACTCGGAGCTATGAGAGCGTCTCCGGCAGCGACGACCCTGATCCCGTCGAGGATGGTCTCCAGCGGCATGTCCTTGACGAGGAAGCCGCTCGCTCCGGCGCGAAGCGCGCCGTAGATGTAGTCGTCGTCGAAGGTGGTGAGGACGAGGACGTGGGTCTGCGACTGCGGATCCGCGGTGATCCGGCCGGTGGCCTCGATGCCGAAGGCACGTGGTGCTACGCCGCCCCACCTGTAAGCCCCCCGTCCCGGCCGGCGAACCCCGGACAGGTTGAGCGCCGAGACGGGCCCACCGCACCACCGCCAGGCGCGGTCTTGTCCGCGCACTCCAAGCAGGCGGACCGTATCAAGTCCGTGGGAAACGCGAGAGGAAGGGAAGACCGATGTTCGTCCACTCCGACCGGCTCCCCACCGGGAGCCCGTTACCGCAAGGCCAACCCACCCCCACTCCGTGGGGCCTGCGTCGCATGGCCCCATACGCGACGTTCACGCCGGCCTACGCCCGCACCGAGCTCGACGCGGACACACAGACCGCGCGCTACTACGACGCCCACGGCGCGGTCATCGAGATGCCGGGACACGGCACCAGCACCGGCACCAACCCGCCCACCGGCACCGGTAACCCCTCCGACGGGTCCGGTCCCGGCGGGGGCGGCGGCGGTGACACCGACACGGGCAACGACAGCGATCAATGAGTGAGCTCGGTCCGGTGCTGGTCGTCACCAACCTCGACGACCCCACGACCGACCTGGTGATCAACGAGCTGCACGGCCGGGGCGTCCCGGTCGTGCGGTTCGACTCCGGAGACTTCCCGGCCACCTTGTCGGTCGCGGCCACCCTCACCTCGAACGGCGTGGAAGGCACCCTGTCCACGCCCACCAGAACCGCCGACCTGGCCCGCATCCGGTCGCTGTACTACCGCAGGCCCTCCGGGTTCGTCTTCCCGCACCTGGACGAGCAGACGGCCCGATTCGCCGTCACCCAGGCCCGGTACGGGCTCGGCGGCGTGCTGGCCTCGCTCCCGGGCTGCCTGTACGTGAACCATCCGCACCGGATCGGGGATGCCGAGTTCAAGCCCGCCGGGCTCGCCACCGCGGCCGAGGCAGGCTTCCGGATCCCGCCGACGCTGGTGACATGCGACCCGGACGCTGCCCGCACGTTCATCAAGGCCCACGGCCCGGCCATCTACAAGCCGTTGTCCACACCGCTGTACCGCATCAACGGCATCGCGTGCACCGTCCACGTCGCCGAGGTGACCGCCGAAGAGATCGACGACGGCATCACCGGTACGGCACACCTGTTCCAGCAGCGGGTCGAGAAGACCGCGGACGTTCGAGTGACCGTCATCGGCCCCCGGGTGTTCTGCGTGCGGATCGACTCCACCCTTCTGGACTGGCGCACCGACTACGCGCAACTCAGGTACAGCGTGGTCGAACCCACACCAGGCATCCGCAAGGCGCTCTACGCCTACTTGGGCCACTTCCGGCTTGTCTTCGGCGCCTTCGACTTCGCAATCGACCGCCAGGGCCGATGGTGGTTCCTGGAAT
>CAYNNX010000769.1:0-2210 GCA_964398515.1 uncultured Streptantibioticus sp.
AGCCGCAGGTCCAGCTGCGGGTTCGCGGTGTCGAACGGCCGCGACGACAGCCCCGAGTAGGCACCCAGCACCTGGATGAGCTCGATCAACTCCTCATCGGTCTCCGCGACCGGCTCACCACGTACCTCACGCCCGTCCGCGTAACCGACGAAGACCTGGTCGCACCCGTTGATGTCGATGTTCTCGACCTCCGGGTCGTCCAGCAGCGGCTGCAGCCGGCCCACACCGAAGAGCGCGGCATGCACGGCAGCCGCGTACGCCTCCTCCACCTCCGCGTTCGGCGGAGTGCGGCCCACCGAGATCTCCGAGCGCGCGTACTCCTCAAGGATCTGCGCGATCACCGCACGGGCAAACTGCCGCTCATCCTCAGGCGACATCGGCTGATAGCCCGAGACCTGGTCCAGCCGGCGCTGCTCGGCGATTCGGTCACCGGCCTCCTGCCGGAACCGCTTGACCAACTGATGGTCGACAGCACTCATCGCGCCGCCCCGTTGCCGTAGGCCGCGTTGTACGACACGGCCAGGTTGAAGCGATGGAACACATCCGCCGCCACCTGGCGAGCCGAACGCACGATCAGCGACTTGTCCAACCGTCCCCGCCGCCGCCCTGCCAACTGCTCCGCCCCCGCCGAGTCATAGGCGAGGGTGCCGATGACCTGAGCACCGGTCTGGGCCGCGAAGAGCATGTCGTTGACCTGCTTGGCGATCCGCCCGCCTTCCCCCGGATCGGCCACCAGCAGCACACCGATCGGCGGAAACCCCAACTGCGATGCACCCCGGTGCGCACCATGCAGCTTCGCCGAGACGGCAGCGGCACGATCCCGCACCCGCGCCAACTGCTCAGGCTCGGTCCGCGCCAGCAGCAACACCAGCGACGCTTGCGCGAACATCTCGATCACAGGCGAGTCGGCACCGATCCGCCCGCAGTCGGCGATCACATCCGCACCGCCCTGCGGCGAGTCGGCAAGACTCGCGAAAGCCCTGCCCAGCGTGGGCCACAGCCCGGAAAAACCCGCCGCCTGCTCCGACCCCGCAAGACCGACCAGCACGTCCAACCCGCCGGCGAGCGGCTGCGAGTGATCCCACAACTGCTCCGCGGCAAGCCCACGCCGAGCCGTCGCTGCCAGGGACAGCATCCCTGTGTTCGGATCAAGCGGCCCACCGTGCGCCGCAGCACTGCGGTAGACGAGGTCACCGCCTGCCGGGTCAGCCTCGGCGAGGAGGGCGCGCCGCGGCCACACGGCGGCAAGCGCCAACGCCGCCGTGGTCACACCCGGCGAGCCCTTGTCGGCAGCGAGAACGATGAGTGCCATAACCGACCGCCGTCAGTTGGCCGACGTGCCGTTGGGCACGATCACAAGGGCGACCTGCCCAGCAGCAGCCGCCTGCGCCAACGCTGCTGCATCCGCCTTGTCCACAATCACAGTCACCGGCAGATCACCGCTGCCGATACTGCTGTCTGAGGGTCGATCGGCCGACTGCACCGTTGCGTGCGCCGTAATCAGGCTGCCCCCCGCAGCACCACTCGTACCCGAGCCCGCCGAGCCAGTCGAACTGCCAGTGGAACCCGAAGCCTTGCCGACATCGGCGCCGACGCGGTAGGCGGCCACGGTGTTCCCCGCTGACAAATTGGCTGGATACTGTCCCGCCTTCAGCGACAGCCCGACCACAGCCTTGCCGGGCGCCAGACCGCTGTCCTGAGTCAGCATCTCCCCGACCAGCGGCGTGTTCGGCAAGATGTCAGTGGCGGCACGGTACTTGCTGAGCTCCTCCCGCTGCGCCCAAGGCACGTAGTTCACACCCGTGCCCGAAGCGACATCGACCTCTACCATCGCCGAGGCAGGAATGGACTGCCCAGCCGCCACCCGGGACGTGATCTTGATCGCCTCGGTCTTGTTACCGGCACGCAGCACGAGCACCGTCGCGCCCAGCGCACCTACGAGAATCAGCAGCACGGCCAACGCCGCCAACGCGGGTTTGCGCTCACGCGGCGCGACCGGAAGCCGCTCGCCCGTCGACGGAGCCGTCGGCACAGCCCTGTTCGCACCCGCGCCAGCAGCGGTGCGTTCCCTCGTCTTCAACGCCACTTCCCCGTGGTTGCCGATGAACCCGGGCGATCCAGCGCGCCATCACACGGTCCCACCGCCCGCGCTGCCGAATCCCCGCCCCCACAGCCTCACAGGCTGTCAAGCCCTGGCACGGTATCAGCGG
>CAYNNX010000770.1:0-2202 GCA_964398515.1 uncultured Streptantibioticus sp.
GCCGATCGTGGAGACCAAGGCCAACGACGTCTCCGCGTTCATCCCGACCAACGTCATCTCAATCACCGACGGCCAGTGCTTCCTGGAGTCCGACCTGTTCAACGCGGGCGTCCGCCCGGCGGTGAACGTCGGTATCTCGGTCTCCCGTGTCGGCGGCTCGGCCCAGCACAAGGCGATGCGCCAGGTCTCCGGCCGTCTGCGTGTGGACCTCGCCCAGTACCGCGAGCTGGAGGCGTTCGCCGCCTTCGGCTCCGACCTGGACGCGGCCTCCAAGGCCCAGCTGGCCCGCGGTCAGCGCATGGTCGAGCTGCTCAAGCAGGGCCAGTACGCGCCGTACCCGGTGGAGGAGCAGGTCGTCTCCATCTGGGCCGGCACCAACGGCAAGATGGACGACGTGCCGGTGGAGGACATCCGCCGGTTCGAGCGCGAGCTGCTGGACTACCTGCGCCGCGAGCGCAAGTCGCTGCTGACCGGCATCCTCGAGGGCGGCAAGATGTCCGACGACACCATCGAGGCCCTCAGCGAGGCGGTCGACACCTTCAAGAAGCAGTTCGAGACGTCCGACGGCAAGCTGCTGGGTGAGGGCTGAGCATGGGCGCCCAACTCCGGGTCTACAAGCGCCGCATCAAGTCCGTCTCCGCCACCAAGAAGATCACCCGGGCGATGGAGATGATCGCCGCTGCACGTGTCGTGAAGGCACAGCGCGCGGTGGCGGCCTCCAGCCCCTACGCCACTGAGCTCACCCGTGCGGTGGCCGCGGTGGCCAAGGGGTCCACCGACCGGCACCCGCTGACCACGGAGGCCGACCGGCCGACGCGGGCCGCGGTGCTGCTGATCACCAGCGACCGCGGGCTGGCCGGCGGCTACTCCGCGAACGTGGTCAAGACGGCGGAGCAGCTCACCGAGCGGCTCACCGCCGAGGGCAAGGAAGTTGTGACGTATGTCGTCGGCCGCAAGGGCGTGACGTACTACAACTTCCGCGGCCGCTCGATCGCGCAGTCGTGGACCGGCTTCACCGAGAACCCCACGTACGCGGACGCCAAGGCGGTGGCCGACCCGATCATCGAGACCGTGGTCAAGGAGACGGCCGAGGGCGGCGTCGACGAACTGCACATCGTCTACACGGAGTTCGTGTCGATGATGACGCAGACCCCCGTCGACGACCGGCTGCTGCCGCTCAGCCTCAAGCAGGCTGCGGAGGCGGTGGAGGAGAGCGGCAAGCTCATGCCGCTCTACGAGTTCGAGCCGTCGCCCGAGGGCGTGCTGGACGCGCTGCTGCCGCGGTACGTCGAAAGCCGGGTCTACAACGCCCTGCTGCAGGCCGCCGCGTCCAAGCACGCGGCCACGCGGCGCGCGATGAAGTCGGCGACGGACAACGCCGAGGAGATCATCAAGTCGCTCACGCGGCTTGCCAACGCGGCCCGCCAGGCCGACATCACCCAGGAAATCAGCGAGATCGTCGGTGGCGCTGCGGCTCTGGCCGACGCGACCGCGGGGAGTGACTGACAACTATGACGACCACTGTTGAGACGGCCACGGCGACGGGCCGCGTCGCTCGGGTCATCGGCCCCGTCGTCGACGTGGAGTTCCCCGTCGACGCGATGCCGGAGATCTACAACGCGCTGCACGTCGAGGTCGCCGACCCGGCCAACGCCGGGCAGACGCGCACGCTGACCCTCGAGGTCGCCCAGCACCTCGGCGAGGGCCTGGTCCGTTCCATCGCGATGCAGCCGACCGACGGTCTGGTCCGCCGGGCCCCGGTGACGAACACCGGTACCGGCATCACCGTCCCCGTCGGCGACGTCACCAAGGGCCGGGTGTTCAACACCCTCGGTGAGATCCTCAACGAGCCGGAGGCGGCCTCCGAGGTCACCGAGCGCTGGCCGATCCACCGCAAGGCCCCGGCCTTCGACCAGCTCGAGTCGAAGACCGAGATGTTCGAGACCGGTCTGAAGGTCGTCGACCTGCTGACCCCCTACGTCAAGGGCGGCAAGATCGGTCTGTTCGGTGGTGCGGGCGTCGGCAAGACGGTCCTCATCCAGGAAATGATCATGCGTGTGGCCAAGCTGCACGAGGGTGTGTCGGTCTTCGCGGGCGTCGGCGAGCGCACGCGTGAGGGCAACGACCTCATCCAGGAGATGGAGGAGTCCGGCGTTCTCGACAAGACCGCGCTGGTCTTCGGCCAGATGGACGAGCCCCCGG
>CAYNNX010000771.1:0-2198 GCA_964398515.1 uncultured Streptantibioticus sp.
CTGGAAGAAGATCCAGTCGACCAACCCGCTGGAGCGGCTCAACCGCGAGGTCAAACGCCGCACCGACGTCGTCCAGGTCTTCCCCAACGACAACGCACTCCTACGACTGGTCACCGCTGTGCTCTTCGAACTGCACGACGAGTGGATCGCCTTCCCCCGCCGCTACCCGCCCGAGGGAAGCATGGACCAGCTCTACCCCAACGCACTCCCCGAAAGCACCCCCACGCTACCCAACACCCCGAACACGCCCACCAATTGATCGGCTGCACCACGAGAAGGGACACGACCGCTGTCCTAGCCGCTCCGGTCGGGCTGACGCCGGGGGAGGAGGTCCGGCTTGTCGTCTTCTCGCTATCCGACAGTGCCGATTACGGGACAGAGCCGCTGGCTGTACAGACCCCAGCCAGAGCAGTTGACGCCATCGGCTCGGCAGGGCTGCCTGTTTCGGCCCGGGCCGTCCCTACGGTGTGTGTCTGGTGGAAGGCCGGACACTCGCCGGTAGGGGTTGTTCGGCCCAGATGGTCTTGCCGTCCGTGGTGTAGCGGGTCCCCCAGCGTTGAGCGAACTGCGCTACCAGGAAAAGCCCTCGCCCGCCTTCGTCGTTGGTGCGAGCGCGCCGCAGGTGGGGGGAGGTGTGGCTGCCGTCGGAGACCTCGCAGATCAGGCCTATGTCGCGGATCAGTCGCAGGTCGACCGGCCCGGAGGCGTGGCGGATGGCGTTGGTGACCAGCTCGCTGACGATCAGTTCGGTGGTGAAGGTGAGTTCTTCCAGCCCCCAGAAGGCGAGTTGCTCACTGGTGAGGGACCGCGCTTCCCCGACGGCAGTGAGCTCCCGGGCCAGCGGCCATGCTGCGACGTCCTCTTCACCGAGGGAGCGCGGGC
The DNA here is from genome assembly GCA_964398515.1 of uncultured Streptantibioticus sp. Taxonomy (GTDB): domain Bacteria; phylum Actinomycetota; class Actinomycetes; order Streptomycetales; family Streptomycetaceae; genus CAYNNX01. Next base: position 883 of record CAYNNX010000771.1, read on the forward strand.
GCGCGACGAGGAAGGCGACGTCGTCGCGGGGACGGTCCGGCAGCAGGAGGCGCTCCATGCTGTCGCAGATTTCGTCCAGCGGGCGGTCGGGGTGGGCCAGTGTGAACGCCAACCGTGCAAAGCCCAGGTCGATGTCGCGGTCGGAGGATGCCGTGATCAGGCCGTCGGTGAAGAAGGCGAGGATGCATCCGTCCGGGATCGGCACTTCGGTGCATTCGAACGGCAGGCCGCCAAGGCCGAGTGGCGGGCCTGGAGGTATCTCAAGGAATTCGACGGCTTTGTCGGGATGGGCGATGGCGGGTGGGCAATGACCCGCGCGGGCGAAGGTGGCAGTGCGGGAGATGGGGTCGTACACGCAGTACAGACAGGTGGCACCGACCACCCCTGGGTCCTGGCGGCCTGCTCTCTCTTCCTCGGTGGCGAGGTCGACCACGAGGTCGTCGAGGTGGGAGAGAAGCTCATCGGGCGCCAGGTCGAGATCGGCCAAGGTGTGGACCGCGGTACGCAACCGCCCCATGGTGGCGGCCGCGTTCATACCGTGGCCGACGACATCGCCGACCACCAGGCCGACGCGCGTGCCGGAGAGAGGCAGCACGTCGAACCAGTCTCCGCCCACACCTGCGTGGGTGTCGGCCGGCAGGTAGCGGTAGGCGACCTCCACGGCGTTCGGGGTCGGCAGGTCCTTCGGGAGCAGGTCTCGCTGGAGGGACAGGGCGGCACGGTGTTCGCGTGCGAAGCGCCGGGCGTTGTCGATGCAGACGGCCGCGCGGGCGGCGAGCTCTTCCACAAGGAGCAGGTCGTCGGCATCGAACGCTTCCGGATACTTCCAGCGCACCAACGTGGCCACGCCCATCGTGATGCCACGAGCACGCAGCGGGACCATGTGGGAGTGGATGCCGAGTTCCTGCAGCTTGGCCGAGCGCGCCGGATCCTGGGAGAGCCACGGCGTGGACAGGTCCACCACAGGGTCCAGCACTGGACGGCCGGTGGCGACGCAACGGGACTGAGGCGATACCTCGGAGTAGGTGACCGCTGCTCCCAGGGGAACCACGGCTTCGGGGAGATCCTCTCGGATGGACCGTTGTGCGCCCCGCAGCAGTTCGGTGGATCCGGTGGTGAGAACCGGATCGGGTTCTTGACCATGGACGACCGCGGTCGCCAAGTCGACGGCGATGAAGTCGGCCACTTGCGGAACGAGCACTTCGGCGAGTTCCTGGACGGTGCGGTTCAGATCCAGCGTGCTGCCGATACGCACACCGGCCTCGTTGATCAGGGCGAGGCGCCTGCGCGCACGGTAATGGCTGGTGACATCGAGT
>CAYNNX010000772.1:0-941 GCA_964398515.1 uncultured Streptantibioticus sp.
GAAGTCTTCGGTGCAGGCACCGCTCTGGCCGCCTGACAGCAATCGGGCGGCGGCTCCATGAGCTCTCCGCCGCTGTGCTGTCGAGTGCAGGCGGGCCCGCGCCCGCGAATGCGCTCGCCAGCAGGGCCTGTGGCGCGGGCACGACCGGCGCCGCGCACGCGATGGCGGTCAACGAAGCGATCCTCGTCTTCATCCAGCCCAAGCCCGACCTCGCCAAGGAGCCCGAGGACGTCCTCACCGTGGCGCGGTCGGTACCGGCCGGGAATCCGGCAAGCTTGGCGAGAGCGGCCTCCTTGTACTCGGTAGGCGCGTACCGTTCGATCAGGTCGGACGTGCCCGCCAGGACTGCCTCGTTGGGCAGCGGGGTGCTGGCCTTGTCGATGGCGCTGAAGAAGTCGTTGACGATCCGCAGCACTTCCTTGCCCGAAGACGTCCCCGGCCGTCGATGCGCTCACTCAGATCCTCTACACGGGCCGCCAGGCGTGCATCCACGTGTTCTTCGGCGGCCAGCCCACCAACGGCGTCCTCGGCCCGGCGGCCCGCGAGCAGTTCGCCACCGTCGTCCTCGCCCGGGTCACCACCGACACCTGGAAGCGGCTCACTGCCCGAGCTGGCCCCGCCCCGAAGGGCAGCGCGCACCCGGGCCGCGTCCACGTCGTGAAGGACAGCACCGCCCACCTCACGCAGGTCCTCACCCTGACGGACGCCGAAGCCGCCCAGCGGGCCGCCGACGCGTCTTGATCCGGTCCGGACACTCCACGGGCCCCAGAGAATCCGCCATGACATCCTCTGGGGCCCCACATGGGGGTGCTCGGCACAACGAGGCAGCGGGTCACGGCGTCTCACGCCATGACCGGCTGCGGCATCTCCAGAGCCTTGGCGGCCTTCCGTCCCATCGCAGCCACCTGCGGCGGCAGATGGTCCAGTGAGCTGAGGTCGTC
>CAYNNX010000772.1:951-2192 GCA_964398515.1 uncultured Streptantibioticus sp.
CGCCATAAGAACCACCGACCTGCCCGTGACGGCTGCTACCCGTCCATGTACATCCGCCAGAAACGGTGCACGACCTCGCGATAGCCGGTGTGGTCGGGGTTGCGGCCGACGTGGTGGAAGGTGAAGTCTCGGGCTGTCTCGAAGTCCTCACTGCATGCGCCGGTCTCGCCGCAGGTCGTGCACTGGAACTCGTGCAGGAGCCTGTGTGGCGCGCCTTCACAGCGGTCGGGTGCGCACGTCCAGTCCACCCGGCGGATCACGCTTCGTCTCACAGCGCCGTCCTCGATCGTGCGTTGGCCTCCGCTACGCGGGAGCGCAGCTCCTCGGCGGCTGTCGCGGGTCGGACGTCCTGCGTACGCGCGGTCCACTCCCGGCCGCCCCCGGCGGGCCGTAGCCACACCGCGCTGGGGGAGCGGGCCATCAGTTTGCCGAGCTTGTTTGCGGCCGCGTCCCACACCAGATCGCCGACCTGCGGTTCAGAGGTGTTCATGCGCGCCCCTGTCGGATGGCGTCTGCCAGCCGGAGTGCGACGTCGGCGCGCACCCTTCCCAGGTTGACCAGCTCCAGGGCGGGAGAGGCGGTGTCGGTGGCCAGGGACGGCAGCACGATGCCGGCGGCCGCCAGTGCTTCGCGGAGAACTTCGACTGCCGTCATCGCGTCAGCGGTGTCCGGCCCGTGTCCGGTGCTCATGAACTCCACGCTATGAAGCGTGCGTTGAGGGCAGCCAGGCTTATGCTCGATTATTCGCAAGGGCCGGAACCGTATAGCCATTTATGCTCACGCGGGCAGGGCGCACCCGTACCGCGGGGCTGGCGAGCCCGGCGACCATGAGTGGATCAGCGCCCGCGAAAGGAACTGATCATGGCGCGACGACTGCGCTTCACCGGTACGGGCAGCGGCGTCAACGGATGCCCCGCCATTCACGAGGACCTCGACACGGGCGAGGTCATCATCCACGGTCCAACGCTCACCGACCCCGATGACATCGCGCAGCTGCGGCATCTCGGCCACGGCGAGGTGCCCATCGTCGTGCCGCGCGAACTGCTCGTCGATTTCGGCCCCAAGGAGGCCAGGCGGGTGCCGGACATCATCAGCCTGGAGGAGTTCGACGCGCTGTTCACCCGGTTCGAGCACACCGCATGGCGGCTGGAGACCCGCCGCCGGTACGCCTCCGACGAGACAACGGAAACCTACGCCCAGTTCTTGCGGGGCGAGTCCGTGAACTGGGACGGAGCCGACGT
>CAYNNX010000773.1:0-2188 GCA_964398515.1 uncultured Streptantibioticus sp.
CTGACTAGCTCGCAAAGGCTATCCCGGCCCTCGGGGCCAGGGAACTCGGTTCATCTCCGTGGGCGCGAAGGCGCTCGTGGTGAAGTAGGACCGCGCTCGCCGCGGATCCGGCACGCCTTCTACGATGCGCCCGAAGGCGGTAGGCAGGCGGGAATTCCCCCACAGGGCGCGGTAAAAGCCTGGGGCGGCGCGCTTCAGTCCCCCTCCGTACCAGCGAGACCAGTTCCGGCCCGTGACCACGAGCCGCGACTACCAGGTCAAACGTCGCCTGCGTGAACGGGAGACCAGGACCGGCCCGACAGAGTCACGACCCGCAGCTCAATGTGGGTGGCGGGCGGATGCGATCCTTGCCCCGGCTACTGTGAGCGCTCCGTAACGAAGTGCTGTGTGTCTCCCCTTGTTCGGAGGTTGATGTGAACCAGCCCTGGGGCATAAGCGGGCCCCAGTTCCTCGGGTGGTACATGGGTGCCCTGGTCGTTTCCATCGTGGTGGCGCTGGTCGTTCAGGGCCTTCTGCGTCGTGTGCCGCGCACGTCGGTCGACGACGTCCGTCCTGTCCCGGGTGCCGATGGCGGAGGCTTCGCAACGAACACCTACACGCTCGCCGCTCTGGCCGGTGGCGAACGACGAGTGGTGGACACGGCGGTGCAGGCCCTGATCGAAGGCAGCGTCGCGCGCGTCAGCCGGGATCACCGGATCACCGTCTGCGGGGAAGCCCCTGACGAGCCAGTGCAGCGTGCGGTGTTCGACTGCTTCGGGCCGCATGAGAGAACGCTGCAGGACGTGCGCTCCTGCGCCCAGGGCACGAAGCCGGTGCGCTGGATAACTTCGGCAGCCGTCGAACGCGGGCTGCTGCTTGACGCGCGTCGTCGCCGGGCCGTCACATCGACGATTCTGCTTCCGCTGGTGGTCTTCGGGGTCGGTATCGCCCGCCTGGTGAACGGACTCCATCTCAAACGTCCGGTCGGTTACCTGCTGGTCCTGCTCGCCATCACGGCGATAGTGATCGTGGTGATGGGCTACTGCGCACCGCGGCGTACCTGGGCGGGCCAGGAGTTCCTGCGGCAGGAAGAATTGCGCCCGCGTACCGGCCGCAACCAGCAAGCGGCCGACACCGGTTCTTCCCCCGGCGTGCTCGTCTCGGCCGCCGTGCTGGGGGTCGCGTTGCTCGGAGCGGAGGGCGTGAGGGACGAGTCGCTGCGCCAGGCCCTGTACGGCAGCACCGGATCGTCCGGCAGCGGCAGCTCATCAGGGTGCGGCAGCACATCCAACAGCTGTGGCAGCTCCTCGAGTTGTGGCGGTGGCGGGTGCGGCGGGTGAACGCCGAGGTGTCCCCGCTCGGGTACGGCCTGGGCTGGCGCCCGCAGATCGACCTGACGGTGGAGCGGCTGCTCGGGGTCGATTTCGTCGAGGTCGTCGCCGAGAATCTGGCTCCACAGCGGCTGCCGGAATCCCTGCGCGTGCTGCGGGCCCGCGGGACGACGATGGTCCCGCACGGCGTCTCGCTCTCACTGGGCAGTGCAGAGCGGCCCGATCCGGTAAGGCTGGCGCACCTCGCCTCCTGTGCCAGCGCGCTGAGGTCGCCGTTGGTCAGCGAGCACGTCGCGTTCACTCGAGCGGGAGGTCTGGACGCCGGGCATTTGCTGCCGGTCCCACGGACGTGGGACGCGCTGACTGTGCTGGCCGAGAACGTGCGCATCGCGCAGGATCACCTGCCTGTCCCCCTCGCGTTGGAGAACATCGCCCCGTCACTGGCCTGGCCCACCGATGAGCTGACGGAGGGCCAATTCCTCTATGAGATCGTCGAGCGTACCGGGGCGCTGCTGCTGGTGGATGTCGCCAACCTGCACACCGCACACGTCAACCTCGGCATCGACCCCTGCACCGTGCTGGACGAACTGCCGCTGGAACGGCTCGCCTACGTCCATGTGGCCGGCGGTGTGGAACGGGACGGACTATGGCACGACACACATACACACCCAGTGACGGAGTCCGTGCTGTGTGTGCTGTCGGAGTTGGCGAGACGCATCCGTTTGCCGGGAGTACTACTGGAGCGCGACGGCGACTACCCCACGGACGCCGAGTTTGCCGCTGAACTCGCCGCCATCCGCAATGCGGTCACGAAGGTCGGGCATGCCCACTGACCCCCGCAGCGCGCTCGATGCCGCACAGCGCGAGTTGCTATCCGC
>CAYNNX010000774.1:0-2180 GCA_964398515.1 uncultured Streptantibioticus sp.
TCCGCGGCGCCACAGCCGGGGGGTGACGCCGTCGACGACACGGCGGTGTCCGGGGCGCCCGGACGCGGCGGCGGAGACGGCCGCAGAGACGGCGGCGGGCGCGGGAGCCGGCCCGGTGGCGGCCGACTCGCCGTCGGCGAAGCCCGCGGCGGGCACCGGCCGATCGCCGTGGTCGCGGGCGTCGTGGTCGACGGCGTCGTGGCGATCGCGGGGGCCGTGGTGGCCGTCGTGCGGGGCCTGCCCGTCGCGCTCGGGGTGTCCCGCCGGGTCCAACTCCTTCACGTCGGAGGCGAGTTCGTCGGGGTCGGTCAGCAGCCTGCGGTAGAGGGGGCAGCGCTCCTGGAGCTCGTCGTGCGTGCCCAGGTCCACCAGGCGGCCCTGGTCGAGCACCGCGATGCGGTCGGCCAGCGCGAGCGTCGAGCGGCGGTGGGCGATCAGCAGGGTGGTGCGCCCGGCCATGACGTCCCGCAGCGCGTCGTGGATCTCCGCCTCGACGCGTGCGTCCACCGCGGAGGTCGCGTCGTCCAGGAGCAGCAGCCGCGGATCGCACAGCACGGCGCGGGCGAGCGCGATGCGCTGGCGCTGTCCGCCGGAGAGGGTGAGCCCCTTCTCGCCGACGACGGTGTCGTAGCCGTCGGGCAGTTCGCTGATGAAGCCGTGGGCCTGGACGGCGCGGGTGGCGGCGAGCACCTGCTCGTCGGTGGCGTCGGGGCGGCCGTAGACGATGTTGGCGCGGATGGTGTCGGAGAACAGGAAGCTGTCCTCCGGCACCAGGCCTATCGCGGCGCGCAGGGAGTCCGCGGACAGCTCCCGCACGTCGACGCCGGACACGCGCACCGCGCCGCCGGTCACGTCGTAGAAGCGCGGCAGCAGCAGGGAGACGGTGGACTTGCCGGAGCCGGAGGCGCCGACGAGCGCGACGGTCTCGCCGGGTTCCACGCGCAGCGAGAAGCCGTCGAGGACCGGGTGCGCGGGGTCGTAGCCGAAGGTCACCGAGTCGAACTCGATGCCGACCGCGGCCTGGGCCGGCAGTTCGCGGGCGCCCGCGGCCTCGGTGACGCGCGGCTCGGTGTCGATCAGCTCGTAGACCCGCTCGACACCGGCCCTGGCCTGCTGCCCCATGGTGAGCATCATGGTCAGCATCCGCACCGGGCCGATGAGCTGGGCGAGGTAGGTGGAGAAGGCCACGAAGGTGCCGAGGCTGATCTGGTGACGCACCGCCATCCAACCGCCGAGGGCCAGCATCGCGACCTGCCCGAGCGCGGGAACCGCCTGAAGGGCGGGGTTGTAGCGGGAGTTGAGCCGGACGGTGCGCAGCCGGGCGGCGAAAAGGCGGCGGCTGACGTCCCGCAGTTTGGCCTCCTCCTGCGCCTCCTGCCCGAACCCCTTGACGACGCGCACCCCGGTCACGGCGCCGTCCACGACCCCGGCGACGGCCGCCGCCTGGCCCTGGGCGTACCAGGTGGCGGGGAACAGCCGGGTGCGGCTGCGGGCGGCCAGGAGCCACAGGGCGGGTGCGACGGCCAGTGCGATCACGGTGAGCAGCGGCGACAGGACCGCCATCACGACCACCGACAGCACGAACAGCAGCACGTTGCCGAGCATCATCGGGAGCATGAAGAGCATGCCCTGGATCAGCTGGAGGTCGCTGGTGGCCCGGCCGACGACCTGACCGGTGCTCAGTTCGTCCTGGCGTGAACCGTCGAAGCGCATGATGCTGCGGAACATCGCGGTCCGCAGGTCGTGTTGGACGTCGAGGGCGAGGCGGCCGCCGTAGAAACGCCGCAGATATGTCAACGCGTAGACGGCGAGCGCGGCGAGGACGAGGACCCCGGCCCAGGGGGCGAGGGGCCGGGAGTGCTTGATGATGACGTCGTCGATGATCAGACGGGGTACGAGCGGCACGAGTGCGGTGACCGCCATTCCGGCGAGGGACGCGCCGAGGGCCAGCAGGACATCGCGTTTGTAGCGCCAGCACTCGGCGCTGATTCTGCGTAGCCAGCCCTGGCCCTCGCGTCGGTTCCCTGCCCGGATCGCTGTCACTCGCCGCTCCCATCGCGTCCTCGTGCCGTCGGAAGGCTCCAACGCACTGGCGTACGGTTTTCATCCTGCCGTAACACTCGCGGGGCGTGATCACGACGGAGGTCCCGGGCCTGGTGCGGCCCGGGACCTAGGACCGG
>CAYNNX010000775.1:0-2163 GCA_964398515.1 uncultured Streptantibioticus sp.
GTGTGGCACCAGTCACACACCGCACTCGCCACCAGCCGGAGGCTGCCCATGCCGCAACCCGAGCCGAACGACGACGCACCCGCACCCGCACCCGAATCCTGGTCCTACGGCCTCTTCATCCCCCACGACCCGCGCGCCGTCGGCGTCGTACGGGCGACCCTGCGCAGCGTCCTGCGGGCCGCACGGCTCAACTGCCTCGTGGATGCTGCCGAGTTGCTCGTCTCCGAGGTGGTGACGAACGCCTACCGCAACAGCCGTGCCGATGTGTACGTGGCGATGGACTGGACGCCGCCGGGCGAGTTCGAGGTCAGCGTGTACGACTCCGGAGGCGGGAGCCCCGCGTGGGCGATCACGGCGGGAGGTGGCGGCGAACTGAGGGAGGGTGGGCGGGGATTGACCCTCGTGGAGGCGTGCTCGGACGCGTGGGGCGTGCGGGACTGTTCCGATCCCGGTGCCGGGGTGGCCGGGAAGGCCGTCTGGTTCCGGATGGCAGCCAAGCCGGGACCGGGGTGATCACGCGGAAGCGTCAGTGCGCGATGCTGTCGATCAGCTCCCGCGCACCCTGACGCAGCAGGGCGACGGCGACGGACGTACCGAGAGTCGCCGGATCGAGGGGGCCTGCCCACTCGTGCGCGTCGAGGACCGTCTTACCGTCGGGGGTGAAGACGCGGGCGCGCAGCGACAGGCCGCCGTTCCGCTCGGCCTTCGCGTACCCGGCGATCGGGCTGTTGCAGTGGCCTTGGAGAACGTGGAGGAACATCCGCTCGGCGGTGGCCTCCTTGAAGGCATCCGGGTCGCCCAGCCCGCTCACGGCGTCGATCGTGGCCGTGTCGTCCTCACGGCATTGCAGGGCCAGGATTCCGGCGCCGATGGGGGGACACATCGCCTCCACCGACAGCACTTCGGTGATGACGTCGGCGCGGCCGATGCGCTCCAGTCCTGATACCGCCAGGAGCAGGGCGTCGGCGTCTCCCGCGTTCAGCTTCTCCAACCGGCGATTGGCGTTGCCACGCATCGGGACACACTCGAGGTGCGGGTGGGAGGCGGCGAGCTGCGCGATCCTGCGCACCGACGACGTGCCGATCCGGGCCCCTGCGGGCAGCTCGTCGAGTCCCAGGCCGCCCGAATGCACGAGGGCGTCACGGATGTCATCGCGCTTGAGGAACGCGGCGAACGTCGTGCCGGCCGGGAGGGGGCGGTCGGCGGGCACATCCTTGACACAGTGCACCGCGAGATCGGCCTTCCCGGCGAGCAGGGCGGCGTCGACCTCCTTGGTGAACGCGCCTTTCCCGCCCAGCTTCGCGAGATCGCCCATCCACCGGTCGCCAGAGGTGGTGACGGGGATGACCTCGGTGCGGATGCCGGGGTGGAGCGCGGCCAGCTCGACGCGGACACGCTCCACCTGGGCGAGGGCCATCGGCGAAGAGCGGGAGACGATACGGATCAGCTCAGGGGCGGACATGGCGTCCACGATAGAGCGTCAGATTCCGGCCCCCACCATCAGACCCGGCGCCCATCTCACGGGCGTGGCACGGAGGTTGGGAAATTCGGACAACTGCGCGAGGAACGCGACCACGCGCTCACGGTGGCCCGCAGGAACGTTTCCAGCGCACAGCCACGCCGGCCTGCGGCCGGATGAGAGATCACATCGGTACCGGGAACCGGCGGGCTCCTTCGGTGCCGGATCTGATCGTCGCCGCTACCGCGGAGCGGGGTGGCGCGACGGTGCTCCACTACGACGGTGACTACGACATGATCGCGGCCGTGACCGGCCAGCCCACCCGGTGGGTCGTCCCGGCCGGGACGGCGGACTGACCCGAATACGCCGCACGGACGCGGAACGGGGGCACCCCTTCAACAAGGGGTGCCCCCGTCACGGCGAAAGCAGTCGGCTCAAGCCCGGCGCAGCGTCACCGCTTGGCGCGGGCGGCGGCGCGGCCGCGCTCCTTCTGGTCCAGGACGACCTTGCGGATGCGCACCGTCTCCGGCGTCACCTCGACGCACTCGTCGTCGCGGCAGAACTCCAGCGACTGCTCCAGGGAGAGCTTGCGCGGCGGGACGATCGACTCGGCCACGTCGGCCGTGGACGACCGCATGTTGGTGAGCTTCTTCTCCTTGGTGATGTTGACGTCCATGTCGTCGGCGCGGGAGTTCTCCCCGACG
>CAYNNX010000776.1:0-2157 GCA_964398515.1 uncultured Streptantibioticus sp.
AGCCGCCCGAGCACTCGGTGGCCCGCGCCGACGCCCTGCTGGCGGCCGGCCGGGCCCGCACCGCGGCGCGACTCCTCGACCGGGTGCTCGGCGGCGACGGCGCGCCCGCGATCGCGGCGCAGGGCCTCGTCAGGGCCTGCGTGCTGCGGGCCCGGGTCGCACTGGGCACGGGTGACGCCGATGGTGCCCGGCACCTGCTCGCCCGGGCCCTCGACGTCGCACGGCCCGAGCGGCTCCGGCTGCCCTTCGCGGAGGCGGGGCCCGACGTGCTGACCGCGCTGCGCCGGGAGCCCCGGTTCGCCCGCGATCGGGGGTGGCTCTTCGCCGGACCGCTCGGCCCGGGCGACGGTTTCGGGCGGGAGCCGCGGCCCGGGTGCGACGGTCCGTCCGCGGCCGTCGAACGGCTCAGCGCGCGTGAGCGGGACGTGCTGGTGCGCGCCGAGCGGATGCTGTCCACCGCGGAGATCGCCGCCGACCTGTATGTGTCGGTCAACACCGTCAAGACGCATCTGAGGAGCGCCTTCCGGAAGCTGGGGGTCTCCCGGCGCAGTGACGCGGTCCACCTCGCCCGCCGCCTGGGCATGCTGTGACCGCCGCCCGTCCGGCGCCGACGTCCCCGTTTCACCCTCTACGGGCGATGCGCCGCCCCGGCGGCTCCGGCCACGATGGCAGCGACGGCCTTCCTCGGAGGGAGGTGCTCATGCGGTACGAGTTCCGCATCGTGGGCCGCGTCTCGGACACCATCGCCGAGGCCTTCCCCGAACTCGACCGCGTACCCGTCACGCATCAGACGCTGCTGATCGGCCCGGTCGTCGACCAGGCCCATCTGTACGGGCTGCTCGCCCGCATCCAGTCACTGGGTCTGGAGGTCGTGGAGATGCGTCAGGTGCCCGAGTAGGTGCCTCACCGGCCGGGACGCGGGTGCGTACCGGCCGGTGAGGCGGCGGCCGGCTGCCGCGTATGCGGAAGCCGGCCGCGTATCAGGCCCCCGAAGTGGCTTCGGGGGCCTGGTCGTTGAGGACTGCTCAGGACTTGGACCTGGACTTGATCTCGATGTGCCGGGGCTTGGCCGCCTTCGCCTTCGGGATGGTCAAGGTGAGCACGCCGTCTTCGAGGGTCGCGCTGACGTCCTCGGCCTTCACGTCCTCGGGCAGCAGCGCCCGGTACTCGAAGCGGCCCGTACGGCGTGTGCGGTGGCGCACGTTGCCCTCGCGCTCGCGTTCCTTCAGCTCACCGGTGATGGTCAGTTCGCGTTCGGAGACCTGGATGTCCATGTCCTCCCGCCTGACACCGGGCACGTCGACCTCGAGCACGTAGGCGTCCTCGGTCTCGGAGAGGTCGGCCAGGGGCGTCCAGGCCAGGCCTGCGGCCGTGGGCGCGGGTGCGGCAGCCGCGGCTTCGAGGAAGTGGCTCATGCGTTCGTAGAGATCGTCGAGCTCGGCGGATATCGGCTCACGCCAGCCGGGCATTGCGCGTTCCAGAAGCCCGCCCGACCGGTGACGTGCAGACTGACGTGCAGGCAGAGTCATCGCGACTCACCTCCGCAGAACGGCGATGGAAGCTCTGGGAGCTCTTCACACGTCCAGCCTAGGGAGGCGCTGTCCGGCGTGCAGGTCGGGCAGCGCGCGCGGCCCGAGCCGCCGGGTTTGCCCTGGCGGGAATGGATATCGGGCCGGTCGTCCGCCGGATCTCCACACAACCGCCGCCTGCCCGGCACCGTCCCGGCACGCCGCCCGGGCTTAACTTGCTCCTCGACCGAGCCTGAGGGGAGGGGTTACCGGCATGGGCAGACATCGGCGGTCCCAGGGCGTGGGCATGGCGCGCTCGGCGGTGGTCAAGGCGGCCGCCGCGGTGGGGGTGGCGACCGCGATCGCAGCCGGCATCGACTCGGCGGCGGGCGGTCCCACCGCGGTGCAGGCCGCCTCCGATCCGCACGGCGAACCCGGGCAGCCCCGCTCCGGGGATTCCGCCGAGGTCCCGGCGCACCCCGCCGCAGCGGCGCCGCAACGTCAGACGCCCTCCGTCGCGCCCACCGACGTGGCCACCCGGGCCGCCGTCGAGCCGAGTGCGCCTCAGCGGCAGGCGGCGGCGACCGCGCGGCCGGTGCAGCCCGTCGCCGTCCGGTACGCGCAGCAGCCCGCCACGCAGTCGCGGCCC
>CAYNNX010000777.1:0-2155 GCA_964398515.1 uncultured Streptantibioticus sp.
GCCGCAGGGCTTCCAGGGGACCGTCGGTGTTCAGGGGCCGCAGGGCTTCCAGGGCACGGTCGGTGTTCAGGGGCCGCAGGGCTTCCAGGGCGTCAGCGGTGCCAACGGCGCACAGAGCACTGTGGCGACCAACGCCGGCGCAGCAGGGACTACTGTGACTGCCCTTTGTCCTGCGGGCACCTTCGCCACAGGTGGAGGTGTCGTCGCCACAACCGCCGGTACCGGGACGGTGGTCACGTCCGTGCCGGACGGCAGCCCACCCACCGGGTGGCAGGGCAATGACAGCGCGGCCTTCACCGTCTTTGCGGTGTGCCGCGGGTAGACCGCGAGCGGGGCGGCCACGGCTGCACCGGCCGCCTGCCTCATCCAGGAAAGGGTGAGCAACGGTGCCCCAGGGCTTCCATCCCTGGGGCACCCTCCTCACCTCCGACGGCCGGCCTTCCTGGTGCCGGCCGCCTGCCGAACTCTCATCCACTGGAAACGGTGCCCAAGTGATCGGTGCCCAAGTGAATCGAAGGCGACTGTGGACAGGCCTCGCCGCCGCGGCGGCGGTCACCGCCGGGGTGACAGGCTGGGTACTGTCCGGAGATCTCACCACGCCCACCAAAGCGTCGGCCCGGACCGCCGGGGAGGCGCAAGCGTTGCTGCAGGCCGGCATCATGCAAGGTCAGTTCGGGGATTTCGCCGACGCAGGCCGTACTTTCAATCGCGTTCTGAAGCTGGATCCCGGCAACAGACTCGCCTGGTACAACCTCGGCATCATCGCAGCGCATGACGGCAGAACGGCTGACGCCCGTGCCGCCTACGACAGAGCTCTGAAGATCGATCCATCGTTCGTGTCGGCGCTCTACAACGAGGCGGTTCTCATCGAAGCGAGTGAGCCCGATCGAGCGATCGCGCTGCTTCGGCGTGCCATTGCCGCTAACCCCAACGCGTCCACCGCATACCTGCATCTCGGCGGGATTCTGGCGAAAGAGGGCCACGACCGCGAGGCAAAGGACGCCTTCGGCCACGCCGTCCGTGCCGATCCTTCACTCCGACCGCTAGTCCCGAAACCGTTCACGGACTCCGCAAGCCCGTCACCGTCTCCCACCTCACCCAGCAAGGCAGGAACCCACAGATGAAGTCGACCGCGACACCGAAGTTCTCCGTGTTCACCCCCAGCCACCGGCCGCGCTTCCTCGACGATTGCCTGAAGACGCTGCAGGACCAGACCTGCTCCGACTGGGAGTGGATCGTCCTGCTCAACAACGGCGCCAGATGGCGACCGGAGCACCCCGACGATCGGGTCAGGGTGGAGATCAAGGATGACATCAGCGGTGTTGGATCGGCCAAACGACGTGCCTGTGAACTGGCCCGCGGAGAGATTCTCGTCGAACTCGACCATGACGACCTACTGACGAGGGACTGCCTGGCGGAGCTCGCCAAGGCGTTCGACGAGCATCCCGAGATCGTCTTTGCCTACAGCAACGCGGCTCAGATCACCGAGGACGGGAAGCGGGATGACACTCGCTTCAACGAGGCGCACGGGTGGCAGTATGAGGAAGTGCTGGTCGACGGCCGTCAGCTGCTACAGGCGGTGTCGATGGCACCGACGCCGCACAACGTCTCCTACATCTGGTACGCGCCGAACCACGTGCGGGCGTTTCGTAGAGACGCCTACGAGCAGGCCGGCGGCTACGACGCCACGCGGACGGTTCTGGACGACCAGGATCTGATGTGCCGGCTCTTCCACATCGGCGATTTCCATCACATCCCTCGCTGCCTTTACCTTCAGCGGATACACGGAGGGAACACCCAGCGTGATCCCGAGATCAACGCGTACATCCAGCGCGAGACCGTTGCCCTCTACGACAAGTACATAGAGGCCAACGCGCTCGCCTGGACCATGCGGCGCGGACTGCTCGCGTTGGATCTCGGCGCGGCGCACCGCAAGCCCCCGGGCTATCTGGGCGTGGACCAGTATCCGGGCGAGGGAGTCGACATTGTCGCCAAGCTACCGGAGCGGCTCGACCTGCCTGACGGCTCCGTCGGCCTGATCCGGGCTGTGGACTTCCTCGAGCACGTGCCCGAGAAGGTGCCGTTGATCAACGAGCTGTACCGGCTGCTGGCGCCGGGCGGCATGCTCCTCACGATGACGCCCAGCTCCGACGGC
>CAYNNX010000778.1:0-2150 GCA_964398515.1 uncultured Streptantibioticus sp.
CCGGGGCGCCGGTGGCGATCGGCCTGGCCGGCGCCGTTCCGGTGGTCGCCTGGTGCCGCCGGCGTACCCGCGCACGCGGCTGACCCGCGACCGAAGAGCGCATTTCCCCGCGGCCTGCGGTTCCTCCCGGGCTCGTGCCGGCCCGCTCCCGTGCCGGTCCCACCTGGGCGGATATCCCGTCTCGGCCCTCCATATGGCACGGGGAAATGGGAATGCGCGTTACTCTTGTGACTGGCACGCGTGCCGCCCATTCGCCCATTAGCGGCCGAAAAATGTCTCAGAAAGTGTTCAAGTAATGCTTTCACTCTTCCGATGGAGGTGGCGAAGGAAATATCCTCCGTGGAATTGGAGTCAGCTGTGTCTGCACCGATGGCGAGCGCGGCCCGCGGCATCACGCGCGTGCTTGTCCTGGCCGACGCCCCTGTGCTTCGGCGTGGCCTGGTCGGCATGATCAACGAGACCGCCGGCATGCAGAGTGTCGGGACGCCGGGCGAGCTGCGCCGTGCGCTGACGCTGGTCGAGACCGTGCGTCCGGACGCCGTCGTCGTGGAGCTCGGCTCCGGCCGGGCCACCACCCTCAACACCTGCCGCGACCTGCGTCGTCGCTTTCCCCGGGTGGCCATGGTCGCCCTGGCGACGTCGGAGGACCCGGGCGTGGTGAACGAGGCGCTGGCGGCCGGCATCCGCGGCTACCTGATGATCAACACCTCGCCGACCCTGCTCGGCTGGGCGATCCTCGCCGCCCGGGCCGGACGCACCGTCGTCGACCCGCAGATCCGCCGGGTCGAGCCGTCGGCGGTGCCGGCGGGCAAGCCGTTCACCCCTGAGGTGCCGCTGACCCGCCGCGAGCAGGACGTGCTGGACGAGCTGATCCAGGGCCAGTCCAACCGGCAGATCGGGCGGAACCTGTTCATCAGCGAGGACACCGTCAAGTCCCACGTGAAGGCGATCCTGCGCAAGCTGGGCGCCCGCGACCGGGCGCACGCGGTGTCGCTGGTGCTCAGCTCTCGCACCGGCTGCACCTGCGGTGCGCACGGTGTCGCCGTGCCGACGCCGGAGTCCGCCGAGCTGTAGCCCCTCCCTGCCCGGTACCGGTTCTTCCCCGGCGGCACCCTGCCGCCCCCGGTGCCCCCGGTCGGCCCGCCCGCCGCGCGCGACGTGCCGACCATCCCGCGGGCCGGTTCCCCTCCTGGGGAACCGGCCCGCGGCGCGCTGTCCTGGTGCTGTCCTGGTGCTGTCATCGCATGTGTCGCCGCCTCGTCGCCCGAGGGTGTCGGGGTCGCGGACGGCGCCCGGGGTCGTAGGGTCGGACGGCGATGGCCGCTCGATCCACCCCTCTCCGATCCGCCGGCGGCAGCCGCGTCGTCCGGGCGCTGGAGAGCACCCTCGAGGAGGACCGCGCCGACGCCCTGTGGCGGATGGAGCAGCGGCTGCGCCGCCGGGGCTTCGCGGCGGTGGCCGGTGCGGACGAGGCGGGGCGCGGCGCGTGCGCGGGCCCGTTGGTCGCCGCGGCCTGCGTCCTGCCCGCCGGTCGGCGCGGCCGGGTGCCCGAGCTCGCGGACTCCAAGCTGCTCACGGCGGCCGCGAGGGAACGCGTGTACGCGGAGGTGGTGGACCGCGCCGTCGCCTGGTCGGTCGTCGTCATCCCCGTCGAGGAGCTCGACGCCCGCGGCATGCACGTGACGAACGTGGAGGCCCTGCGCCGAGCGGTGCTCGGCCTGGAGCCGGAAGCCGACTACGTCCTCACCGACGGGTTCCCCGTCGCCGGGCTCGGGCGCCCGGGCCTGGCCGTCTGGAAGGGGGACCGGGTCGCGGCGTGCGTGGCCGCGGCCTCCGTGCTGGCGAAGGTCACCCGGGACCGGATCATGGTGGAGCTGCACGAGCGGTGGCCCCAGTACGACTTCGCCGGCCACAAGGGGTACATCACCGAGGCGCACAGCGCTGCCCTCGAGCGGCACGGGCCGTGCCCGCAGCACCGCAGCCGGTTCGTCAACGTGGCCCGCGCCCGGGACCTGCACGCCGGCCGCGGGATCGCGGGAACGGCCGGGCTGACCGGGGCGGCCCCCATGGTCGATGATGACCCCATGGCACCCGCCCACGGAGAGCTGCGATGAGCACCGAGGATCTCGAGAAGTACGAGACCGAGATGG
>CAYNNX010000779.1:0-2148 GCA_964398515.1 uncultured Streptantibioticus sp.
CGCCCACTGCGCCGCGGCCGGGCGGGGGCGGGCAGGCGCAGCCGGACGTCTCCGCGGCGGCACGCGAGCCGGGGCGGACGCGCATGACGTGGTCGCTGCTGCCCGCGGCCGCGCTCGTGGCGAGCTCCGGGTACGCCTTCCACCGGATCTTCGCCGTCGCCGACCTGCTGCCGGTCCTGGCGCTCGGCACACTGGCGCCGACGGTGCTGTGCCTGCTGATGTCGGGCCGGCTCTTCGGCAGGAACCGGGCCGCCGCCCCGCTGTGGCCGTCGATGCTGCTCACCGCGGTCGCGTGGGTGGTGGTCGGCTGCGCGACGCTCTTCCGGCACGCGGGCGGCGGGCTGCCGACCCCGGTGGCGATGCGCGCCCTGTGGCACGCGCTGCTGGACGCGCCGCACGCGGTCCTGACGACGATCCTTCCGGTGCCGGGCGACCCGGCGCTGCTGGTGCTGCCGTACGCGGTGCTGTGGGCGGCCTCGTTCGCCGCGGCCGAGCTGTGCCTGCGCACCCGGGCGCCGCTGCTGCCCGCGCTGCCCGCCGTGGCGGCGTTCGGCGTGCCGCTGCTGCTGGGCGTGGACGGGCCGGGGTCGAACCTGCCCGCGGTCGCGGCGCTCGCGGGGTTCACCGGGGTGCTCGTCCTCGTCCGCTCCCGGGTCGCGCCTTCGTGGCGGGGGCTCGCCGTCGCGCTGCCCGCGGTCGCGGTGACCTCGGTGGTGGCCGCGGGGATCGGGCCGTACCTGCCGGGGATGCGCACGCCGTACGACCCGCGGAACGCGGTGACCCCGCCCGTCGTGCATCCGACGTCGACCAGCCCGCTGGACCAGGTGGCCGCCTGGATGCGGAACGGCACCCGGCCGGTGTTCACCGTGCGCACCCGCGGCGGCGACGGCCAGGAGAACTACCGCCTGGCGGTGCTCGACCGGTACGACGGGACGACGTGGTCCAGCGCCGCCGAGCTGGCGCGTACCGGCGGGCGGATCCCGCCCGCGGCGGGCGCGGACCCCGGCGGACGGCAGACCGTGACGCAGACGTTCACCGTGCAGTCGCTGCCGGGGCTGTGGCTTCCGGCGGCCGACCGGCCGGTACGGGTGGACGTTCCGGCCGGCAGCGACCTCGCCGTGGACCCGGCCGACGGGGTGCTGTCCGCCGGCGGGCCGGGCGCGGCCGTCGGAACGGGCTCGGCGGCCGGCCGCATCCGGGACGGCTTCCGCTACACAGTGGTCTCCGAACTCCCCGTCTACGACGTCGCACGCCTGCAGTACGCGCCGGCCGCCGACGACCCGGCGATGACCGCGCTGCCGCGCACCGACCCGGTGGGGCGCCCGATCCCGGCCGTCGCCACCTTCGCCAAGGCCGCGTCGGCGGCCACCGCGGGCAGCACCTTCCCGTACCAGCAGGCGGCCAGGCTCGCCGACTGGCTGCGCGCCGGCTACCGCTTCGACCCGACGGCGCTGCCCGGACACGGCTACCGCCAGCTGGAGTTCTTCCTCACCGAGGGCAGGCGCGGCACCAGCGAGCAGTTCGCGGCGGCCTTCGCGGTGATGGCCCGGACGCTGGGGCTGCCCTCCCGGGTGGCGGTCGGCTTCCGGCCCGGCACGGACGCCGGGGACGGGCTGCGGCAGGTGCGCGGGCAGGACGTACTGGCCTGGCCGGAGGTGGAGTTCGCCGGGATCGGCTGGGTGCCGTTCTACCCGACCCCGGACGCGGCGTCGAAGAGCGGCTCGGCGGTCGCCCCGGCCGGCCAGCCCGAGCAGCGCCGCCGGATCGACCAGCAGATCACCCGGGCCCCGCGCACCTCCACCCCGCCGCACCGGCCGCCGGGCCCCGGCCACGCATCCGGCCACGGCCGCGGCGGCGCCCTGCCCGTCGTGGTCCTGGCGCCGCTCGGGCTGCTCGTGGCCGCCGCCGGGTACGCGGGTTACGCGGCCTGGGTGCCGTGGCGGCGCCGGGATCGTCGGCGCGGCCACCCCGATCCGGGGCAGCGGGTGCTCGGCGCCTGGCAGCAGATCGTGGACCGGCTCACCGAGATCGGCCTGCCCGCCACCGGCGCCCACACCGCCGCGGAGGTCGCCTCCTTCGGCGCCGCACGGGTGGGCGGCGCGGCCGGGGAGCACCTGCCCGCGCTGGCCCGCCTGGTCAACGAGGTCG
>CAYNNX010000780.1:0-2147 GCA_964398515.1 uncultured Streptantibioticus sp.
GAGCGCTTCCCTGACACGGAAGAGGTCACTGGTTCAATCCCAGTATCGTCCACACGGCAGACCGAAGGGCCGGGGCTCATGCTCCGGCCCTTCGGCGTTCCTGCAGTGCCCCTCGGCGAACCGTGAGGCCCGGACACCTCCCCCAGGTGTCCGGGCCTCGTGCCGTCCGCGTCCCCCCGTCCCCACGGGGTCTCGCCGGTATCCCCGGTCCGGGCCGCTCTCCCGGACCGCGGGCGCTGGTGTCAGCGCCCCAACATTCCAGCTACGGACGACGCCTGTACGACCACGGCGTGCCAGCCGCCGAAGGCCACCGCCAGCAGCACCGCGATCGGCACCGCCATGGCGGTGGCGACCAGCGGGTGGCGGGGACCGGTGCGGTGGGATACCGGCAGCACGGCCGCGCGGAGGTCGCGGAGCCGGCTTCGGGCCCGCGTGGGAACCCCGCTCGTCGCTCGCACCGCCGTCTGGGCCATGACGCCTCTCCCCGTGGTCCTGCATTCGGCGCGGCGGGGGCGTCTGACCTCGGGGGACGAGTGCTGCACCCGCCGCTTGCCGTCAACACTAGGCGCGCGGCCGGACCAGGGCGTCATGCCGTCGTACCGCTTCTCGGGCCTCCCGGAGGATGATGCCGCGGCGACCGGTCTACTCCCCTGGGTGGAGGCGGTGCTCCCCGAGCCGGGGGAGATCCCCGAGGGGACCGGCCGCGGTCGGACCCGGGGTGACCTCGCTCACCCCGGCCGCCGCCCGGCGGGTGGGCGGAAGGGCCGCCGTCGCCGCGACGGCCTACCGGCACGGCCATCTGTCGGACCGTCAACATCCGTACATGCAGGAGGGGTTGACGCCCTCAGGCGGGAGGAGCCCGCGGTGCGCGGCCGAATCGCCGCACGGCCGCACGGGATCCCGCCCGGGTGGCGGCAATCCGCAGCCCGGCGCGGGCGGCGCCTGTCCGCACGACGGCCGGTCAGTCCGTAAGCTGTGGCACGTCAGAAGGCGGCGCAGGGCCTCCCCCGTCGGCCGGCCGGGACGAGGTCGCCCCCGCGGAAGGGGAACCCGGGCCTCCCGCCGACGGTGCGGCAGGGGCCCTCCCAGCGAAGGCAGGGGACGGACATGGCGATGATGCGGCTCCGGCGCGAGGATCCGCGAGTCGTCGGCTCCTTCCGGCTGCACCGGCGGCTGGGCGCCGGCGGCATGGGCGTGGTCTACCTGGGGTCCGACAAGCGCGGGCAGCGGGTCGCGCTGAAGGTGATCCGGCCGGAGCTCGCCGAGGACAGCGAGTTCCGCCAGCGGTTCGCCCGCGAGGTCTCGGCGGCCCGCCGGATCCGGGGCGGCTGCACGGCACGCCTGGTCGCGGCCGACCTGGAGGCGGACCGGCCCTGGTTCGCCACGCAGTACGTGCCGGGCCCCTCGCTCTACGACAAGGTGGGCGCGGACGGCCCGTTGCCCGCGGCGGAGGTCGCCGCGATCGGGGCGGCGCTCGCCGAGGGGCTCGTCGCGGTGCACGACGCGGGCGTGGTGCACCGGGACTTGAAGCCGTCGAACATCCTGCTCTCCCCCAAGGGCCCGCGCATCATCGACTTCGGGATCGCCTGGGCCACCGGCGCCAGCACGCTCACGCACGTCGGAACGGCGGTCGGATCGCCGGGGTTCCTCGCGCCCGAGCAGGTGCGGGGCGCGGCGGTCACCCCGGCCACGGACGTCTTCGCTTTCGGCGCCACGCTGTCCTACGCGGCCGCCGCCGACTCCCCCTTCGGGCAGGGCAGTTCGGAGGTGATGCTGTACCGGGTGGTGCACGAGGAGCCGGATCTGAGCGGCGTGCCCGACGCGCTCGCGCCGCTGGTCTACGCCTGCCTGGCCAAGGAGCCGGAGGAGCGGCCGAGCGCGGCGCGCCTGGCCGAGCGGCTGGCGGAGATCGCGGCGCGGGAGGCGCGCGGGCTGGACGCGGTGCGGCGGGACGGCGGAGCGCTTCCCCCGGCGTCGGGCTCCCGCCCGGACCGGCCGACCGGGCGGCGGACCGGGGAGTACGCGCGGCAGCGCACCGAGGATGGGCTCGCCGGGGAACCGCCGTTGGGGCGCACCCCCGTCCGCACGCCCCCCCGCACGCCGACGCGCACTCCGGCCCGGCCCCCGGCGCAGCGGACCCCGGCCGC
>CAYNNX010000781.1:0-2144 GCA_964398515.1 uncultured Streptantibioticus sp.
GCCCAGGCCGCGCGCCAGGGCGGGCGACGCCGACCGCAGCAGCCCGTCGGCGGGCGGCGGCGCGCCCTCCTCGTCGGCCACCGCGGGCAGCGGCAGCAGCGCCATCGCCTCGTCGCCGCTGTGTGCGACGGCGATCCGGTCGCCGGGGTCGGTGCCGACCGCCGCCGGGTCGACCAGGACCTCCTCCAGCAGCGACTGGGCCACCGGCCCGCCGGGGATCTCCCTGCCCGCCCAGTCGACCCGGGCCACGACGACCTGCCAGTGCGGCGCGCTTCCCGCCCCCGGCAGCAGCACCGGTGCGGCCACCCGCAACCGTGCCGCGACCTCGGCGGGCGGCGCCCCCTCCTGCACCAGCTCCAGCACCTCCTGCGCCAGCCGCCGCCGCACCGCGGCCGCCGCGTCCTGCCGCTCGCGCTCGACCGCGATCAGCTGGGTCACCCCCTGCAGCAGGTCCAGCCGTTCACCGGGCCACTCGCCGGCGTCCGCCTCGACCACCAGCAGCCAGTCGGACAGCAGCGTGGTGCGCGGGTCCGCCTCGCCGCGGCGGATCGGGAAGAGCGAGTAGGCCCGTCCCGCGACCCGCACCCGGTGCGGCGCCGGGCGCCCGGTGCGGGAGGCGGCCAGGTGCTCCCCGGCCAGCTCGACGCGGACCGGCTCCGGCAGATCGCCGGTGTTCCCGGCGGTTCCGGCGACCCGCCGCCCGGTGGAGGAGAGCACCCAGGCCCGCAGGTCCAGGTCGGTGACGAGCAGATCCAGCACCGCGTCCGGGCCGCCGCCGGCGGGCCCGGCGGTCATCAGCCTGCGGTGGCGCTCCACCACCGCGGCCAGGTCGCCGGCGCGCTCGGTGGAGACCTGGCGGACCACGTACTCGGTGATCGTGGCGAAGGCGACCTTCTCGTCCACCGCGAACAGCGGCAGCCGGTGGCGGGCGCAGGCGTCCACCAGGTCCTCGGGGATGCCCCCGAGCTCGGCCTCACCGGCGGCCAGGGCGGCCACCCCGGCACCGGCCACCCGGCGCACGAAGGGTTCGGAGTCCTCCGGACCGCGCCGCCAGGCGAGCCCGGTGAGCACGAGCTCGCCGCCCGACAGATAGCGGCTGGGATCCCGCAGGTCGGTGGTCATCACGCCGCGGACCGTACGGTCCAGTTCGTCCTCGCCGCCGAGCAGCCGCAGCCCAAGGGCCTCGGTGTCCAGCAGTGTGCGCAGCCGCATCGTCGTCGCCTTCTCTGAACGCCCCCCGGCGCCGGCCGAGCCGGCGGCCGGGGCCGCGCCCGGTCTTTCCCACGCTGGTGCAGATCATGGTGCGAGGCGTGACCACCTCGCCTTTCAGATGAATCTACAAGGTGCACCGGCCGACCGGCCAAGCGCTTCATGGTTTCCGTGACTCCACCCGAATGCCCGGTCCTCTGTGTACTGGGCCACACATGAACGCGGAGTGAACGAGCCCCACGCAGGCCCCTCGCACCGAAGCCCCTCGCATCAAAGCCCCTCGTTGTCCCGCCCCGCCTCGACGTACGAGAAGAGAACCCCATGGACTTCCTGCGCCCCGCCAGTTGGGAGGAGGCGCTCGCCGCCAAGGCCGAGCACCCCACCGCTGTGCCGATCGCGGGCGGCACCGATGTGATGGTCGAGATCAACTTCGACCACCGCCGGCCCGACTACCTCCTTGATCTGAACCGCATCGGTGAGCTGCAGGAGTGGGAGGTCGGCCAGGACGGCGTGCGCCTGGGCGCCTCGGTCTCGTACACCCGCATCATCGAGAACCTGCGCGGCGAGCTGCCGGGCCTCGCGCGCGCCGCCCACACGGTCGCCTCGCCGCAGATCCGCAACCGCGGCGGCGTCGGCGGCAATCTCGGCTGCGCCTCGCCGGCCGGGGACTCGCACCCGGCGCTGCTCGCCTCGGGCTGCGAGGTCGAGGTCGCCTCGGTCCGCGGTACGCGCATGATCCCCATCGACGAGTTCTACGTGGGCGTCAAGCGCAACGCGCTCGCCCCCGACGAGCTCATCCGGGCCGTCCACCTGCCCAAGGCGGACGGCCCCCAGCAGTTCTCCAAGGTCGGCACCCGCAACGCCATGGTGATCGCGGTGTGCGCCTTCGGCCTGGCGCTGCACCCGAGGACCCGGACCGTGCGCACCGGCATCGG
>CAYNNX010000782.1:0-2137 GCA_964398515.1 uncultured Streptantibioticus sp.
CGCCGGGAGCCGGTCTGCCCCCGCCGGCCCCCGGCCCCGCGCGCGCCGCGTCCCCGGCCCGCGTCCGCCTCGACCGGCCCTCCGCCGACCAGGCCGTGACCGCGAGTCGGCTGGAAGAGCGCCGCGCCGGGCAGTCCCGGCTTGGGGATCTGGCGCGGGGTGGCGAGGTCGGCGGTCCGGTGCTGTGGGCGCTCTCGGATCAGGTTGGTCACGACGCTGTCGTCTCCCATCACACCTATTCCCGGCGGCGAAACAGTTCCGAGGAGCGATGGGCAGAATCAAATCTATCCGGATGGGGGCGCGCGGAGAAGGGGGCATGAAAGGTGAATATGCCGGGGCGGACAACGGGCACGGACACAACCGCGATGAAAAATGCTTTACATATAATCCCGTAATTCCGCCTCGCGCTCTGGCCCGGTGACTGGGTGTGGGCTTATTGCCGTGTGGTTTCCGCGGAGTTGCGCGGTCGCTTTGGGGTACCTGTGGCCTTCGAGGGCAACTACGCGCGTGACCAGCCGGTGCGGGTTGAGTGGGTCATCAACCAGCAGGCGGCTCCCGGTGCACGGGACGGCGCTGCACGCCCTCGGCCTGGCCGGAATCGCGGCCGGGGACACCTGCGTCGTACGGCTGATCGCGCCTGCCGAACGGATGCGGGTGCAGCGCGAGTTCCGGCCGGCGATGACCGCGGCCCCGGGCCCGGCGGGCGGCCGGGAACGCGGCCGGGGCGGCGTACGCCGACGCGGTGCCGGAGTACGCCGCCCTCGGGCAGGACGAGCTGCGGGAGGCGGCCCGCGGGGTATCTCGGCTATTTCGGATCGCGGTTGAAAACCGCCTTCGACCAGAAGTAGCCGAGCGCGGAGAGAGCCAGGCACCAGGCGACCGCGAGCCACCCATTGTTGCCGATCTCGCTGCCGAGCAGCAGGCCGCGCAGGGTCTCGATGGCCGGCGTGAAGGGCTGGTACTCGGCGATCGGCTGGAACCAGCCCGGCATCGCGTGGACCGGTACGAAGGCGCTCGAGATGAGCGGCAGGACGATCAGCGGCATCGCGTTGTTGCTGGCCGCCTCGGCGTTCGGGCTGACCATGCCCATCCCGACCGCGATCCAGGTGAGCGCCAGGGCGACCAGCGCCATCAGCCCGAACGCCGACAGCCACTCCAGGGCCGTGGCATGCGTGGCCCGGAAGCCGATGGCGACGGCGACGGCGCCCACGAGGACCACGCTGGCGACCGACTGCAGCACGCTGCCGACGACGTGCCCGATGAGCACGGACCCGCGGTGGATCGCCATCGTGCGGAAGCGGGCGATGATGCCCTCGGTCATGTCGTTGGAGACGGACACCGCGGTCCCGACCACGGTGCCTCCGATGGTCATCATCAGGATGCCCGGCACGACGTAGGCGATGTACGCGGAGCGGTGGGCGCCGCCGCCCATGCCCGCGCTCATCACGTCACCGAAGACGTAGACGAAGAGCAACAGCAGGACGATCGGCGTCAGCAGCAGGTTCAGGGTGAGGGACGGGTAGCGCCGCGCGTGCAGGAGGTTGCGGCGCAGCATCGTGGACGAGTCGCGCACGGCGAGGGTCAGGGAGCTCATCGGACAGCCTCCTTGGGCTGGTCGGTGCCGCCGGTCAGGGCGAAGAACACGTCGTCGAGGTCGGGGGTGTGCACGGTCAGCTCGTCCGCCTCGATGCCGGCGGAGTCCAACCGGTCGAGGAGGGAGCGCAGCTCGCGCTGGCTGCCGTCACTGGGGATCTGCAGCGACAGCGCCTCGTCGTCCCCGGTGACCTCGCGCAGCGCGAGGGCGGCGCTCTGATAGGCGGACGGGTCGGAGAAGCGGAGCCGGACATGCCCGCCGGGGACCAGCCGCTTCAGCTCCTCGGCGGTGCCCTCGGCTGCGATCCTGCCATCGTTGAGCACGGCGATACGGTCGGCGAGCTGGTCCGCCTCCTCCAGGTACTGCGTGGTGAGGAAGACGGTGACGCCGTCGGAGACCAGCTCGCGGATGATCTGCCACATGTTGTGGCGGCTGCGCGGGTCGAGACCGGTGGTCGGCTCGTCGAGGAAGATGATCCGCGGGTTTCCGACCAGCGTCATGGCGATGTCGAGGCGGCGCTTCATGCCGCCGGAGTAGGTGGAG
>CAYNNX010000783.1:0-2130 GCA_964398515.1 uncultured Streptantibioticus sp.
GACGTCCCCCAGATGTCTCCACCACGTCCCTAGAGGACCTGGACGTCCCCTGGTAGGTCCACCGCTCGGGTTCGCGCGACGAGGCCCAAAGTGGATCTCTCGCCGCAGGTCTAAAACATAATCGTGTCGGTGGCTATCGCAGATAAGCGCCGTGAGCTGTCGCTCCGTACGCGCTCCGCCCGTCCGGGACCCCTTCATGGAGGCCTCGGCGAGAGCCGGTCACAGGGTCTGGGCATGCGAACGAGGCGTAATCGGAAACCATGGATAAGCCGGACAGATCCCCAGGAGTGACCCCAAAGGGGAGGTTTGTTCATGATGCGAACATTGCAGCACAGTGTCCGATATCTGCTTCAATTACCAACACGACTACTGCTAGGTTGGCCCGCAGCAACGTCACGAATAGGAACCGAACGTTCTGCAGAAGGAACTTTTCGGACAAAAGCAGACAACGCGGTATCTTTAGGGCAAGTCCCTGAAGGTGCTGCGTGTGAACGCAGAAGAGCCCCCACACCCGCTGTCCGGCCAAGACGTGAAGGTGCGAGGGCCCTGCTACCGGAGGCTCTGGGTTGCCTCCCCGCCTAGCGGGTGAGGCTCCCGGGGCCTCCGTCGTCGAAACCCTGGAACAGCATGAGCACGAGCCTCACCAGGATGGTGAGCAGCTCCGCCCAGCGACCGGGATCCTCCGGCAACGACTGACCGCGATTTCCGCGACGCGTCATCTAGGTCTCTCCTCCAACGTCGACCCCCTTGGCTTGGGGACCAATCCACCGAGCCTCGGAACCGAGGCCCGGAGCCGGCATCTGCTCGACCTAGGAAGACGCTCAGAGGCCACGCGGAAGGAAGGACTTAATGGGGCACGGTATCGTCTCCCCGCCGAATCCGCCGCATCGAACTAACGCCGTCCCAACCATGTCGAAAGCGGAGCCGCTGACCTGCGAAAACGCGGCACCCTTAAATGGAGATGCGTGTACACGGGCCTCAAGATGGAATGAAATACCACTTTGGTTCTGTCCTAATCTGGTTAGACAGTTGCCATCCGGGCTGTACTGCCATCCAGCGTTCCGTACGGCCTGAACGCCACCAACCTCCGGCGCACCAGCCGTCGCCGGGCAAGCGGTTTGGCATGACGCTTGCATGCGGCTAGTCGCGGGTATCTACTGACAGCACGACTAACCGGCTGAGAGGGAGAGGGCCTGATGGCGCTGACTCGCGTATCGGTAGACGACCGTTGCAAGGACGGCTTTGACTGCCCGGCCGTGTGGCACGACCAGGACGACCCGGAGCACGCGGTGGTCGTCGGCACCGCACCCACCGCCGGCCTCGTAGCGGTCGGCTCCGGCCAGGCCGCCGTCAGGGTCCGCCATCAGGTCCTGAACGACGCGGGATTGCCGCTCGGCCACCTGGACGACGGCCACGGCCACGCCGTGGTGGTCGGCACTCTAGCCAGGCCTGGCACCGTGCCCCTCGGGCCTGGAGAGATCGCTGTTTGGACTCGGGTGGGCTGCTGATGGACCTCAAGGACCTGGACCGCATCGTCACCGCGTCCAGCGAGGAGGCGTTCAGGCTGGAGACCCTGCCTCAGTACCTCACGGAGGCCGAAGCTGCGGAGTTCGCGGCCTGGCGGGCAGGGCGGCCCCTGACCCTCCAGACCCCCGAGAACTCGCCATGGCTGGCCAGGATCGCCCGCACTACCCGCACCGGTTACCGCTGGCGCCGAGTCCACATCGTGGATCTGCCGTTGGCCGACTACACGCGGTACGAGCTGTGGGGCTACCAGGCCAACGAGGCCGCCGGTGAGGAGATCCGCATCGCCGACCGCACCACTCAACCGGCCCTTGCCGCTCTCCACCGCGACTTTTGGCTGATCGACCGGCAGACCGCCGTGTGGATGGACTACGACCCTGACGGCCGCCTCCAAGGCGTCCGACTCGCCGATGAAGCCGAAACCGAGTACTGCCGCAAGGTCCGGGATCTGGCGTGGGACCAGGCGGAACCCCTGGACGACTACCTGGCGCGCACGCGGCCGAGGCTGACCGCATGACCTCATCGCCCGAACGGGAGCGCCTGGCGGCGGCTCTGAGAGCTCTCCGCCAGGACTCCACCCTGTCGACCACTCGACTCGCTGAGCGG
>CAYNNX010000784.1:0-2126 GCA_964398515.1 uncultured Streptantibioticus sp.
CTCGGCCCACGCGGGCCGCCGGGGCGCGGCAGGCGCGGCGGGACCGGGCGCAGCACCGCGGCCCGGCGGCGCCGAACTTCCTGTCGGCGTGATCGTCACTGCCCCTCCCCCACGGGTACCGACCGCATGCCGGCCCTCCCCGCCGGAGGGAGACGACACATTCCGGCCAGCAGTATGGCCATCAGGGCCGTCATGCACTAGCGGTTGCCGCGATCTTGACCCGACCGAGGCCGTCGCGTGCGGGCATACCCGTCCCGTGCACGTATCACGCACGAACCGCCGGGCCGGTTCCGGGGCGCTTCAGGCGATCGCGGCATAGTGCCCCCGCAGGCGTTCGCGGACCTCCGGGGAGGGGGAGACGCGGTCGAGGCCGAGCAGGGCCGCGCCCAGGACCGGGGGAGCGGTGACGACCCGGGCGGTCGCCTTGGGGGCGGCGGCGGCCAGACGGCGGGCGATGCCGTCCATCAGCAGGGGGTGCCGGGCGGCCAGCACGCCTCCGCCCAGCACGACGGCGGCCTCCTGGTCCAGCAGCTCCAGCCGGCTCAGGGCGACGCACGCCATGGTGACGATCTCCTCCGCCTGCCGTTCCACGATCCGGTGGGCCACCGGGTCGCCCTCCGCCGCGACCCGGAAGAGCACCGGTGGCAGCTCGTGCATCCGGGAGGCGGGGATCGCCTTCAGGTGGAGGGCCTCGATCAGCGCGTACATCGAGGGCAGCCCGAAGTGGCCGGGCAGCGCCGAGGCCAGCGTGCTGGGTTCGCCGCGGCCGTCCTCCGCGCGGGCGGCGAACCACAGCGCCTCCTCGGCCAGGAAGGCGCCGCCGCCCCAGTCGCCGGAGATCCGCCCGACCGCCGGAAAGCGGGCGGTGCGGCCGTCGGGCAGCATCCCCACGCAGTTGACGCCCGCGCCGCAGACCACCGCGACCCCGCACGGCTCGTCGATCCCGGCCCGCAGGAGCGCGAAGGTGTCGTTGGCGACGTGCGTGTCGCGGCCCCAGCCGTGGGTGTGCAGGGCGGCCTCCAACCGCCGTTCCTCGGCGGGGAAGTCGGCGTTGGCCAGGCACGCCGAGACCTGCTCGGCCAACGGGCCGTCGCGGGAGGGCAGTCCGGCCCGCCGGGCGGCGAGCGCCACGAGGGGGGCCAGGGCCGCGACCGCGTCGGTGGCGCCGACGACCGGGGGCCGGAAGCCGCCGCCGCGGGCCGTGCCGAGCACGGTGCCGTCGGCGGCGACGACCGCCACGTCGGTCTTGCTGTTGCCCGCGTCGATGGCGAGCACACCGCCCGGCAGGGACGGCTCGACGGTCAGGCCCACGCGAGGTGCTCCCGGTTGTGTGCGACCAGGCGGTCGGTGAGGGCTTCGGCGCGACTGTGCTGGCCGATGAGCGGATGGGCCAGCATCGCCTTGGCCACCCGCTGCCGTCCGCCGCGCAACGCCGCGTCCAGCGCCAGGTGCTCGTACGCCGTCACGTGGGCGACCAGACCCGCGTACAACGGGTCCAACGGCGAGGCGGGCAGCGGCGTCACGCCCGTGGCGCCGACGCGTGCCGGGACCTCGATCACCGCGTCGTCGGGCAGGAAGGGCAGGGTGCCGTTGTTGTGCGCGTTGACGACCTGTACGTCGCCGGTGTCCCGCAGCAGGGACGCGGCGAGCGCCACCGCGGCCTCGGAGTAGAAGGCGCCGCCGCGCCTGCCCAGCAGTTCGGGTTTCTCGTCGAGCGCCGGGTCGGCGTACAGCCGCAGCAGTTCGGCCTCCAGGGCGGCCACCTCCGCGGCGCGCGACGGCTTGGCCCGAAGTTCCCCCACCACCTCGTCGTGCTCGTAGTAGTAGCGCAGGTAGTACGAGGGCACCACACCCAGGCGGCCGAGGAGTTCGCGGGGCAGCCGCAGGTCGTCGGCGATCGCCGCGCCGTGCTCGGCCAGCAGTCGGGGCAGCAGGTCGTGGCCGTCCGGGCCGTCGAGGCGGACCGCCCGCTCCCAGGTGAGGTGGTTGAGGCCCACGTGGTCCAGGTGGAGCCGCTGCGGGGCGACGTCCAGCATCCTGGCGAACCTGCGCTGGAAGCCGATGGCCACGTTGCACAGGCCGACCGCCTTGTGCCCGGCCTGCAGCAGGGCGCGGGTGACGATGCC
>CAYNNX010000785.1:0-2123 GCA_964398515.1 uncultured Streptantibioticus sp.
GGCCGAGGTCCTTCAGCGTGCACGACGACCGCGGCCACGGTCGGCAAGAGGCATCGGCGACGAAGCAGCCCCGAACGGCCGCTACGGGTCACGGAGACTGGCGAGGGCCGGGTTGAGCCACAGCTGCCCGGGGCATAGTGCCTACGCGTGCCCACCTCGGGATGGCTCCGCATCGTCAGATGGCTCGCTACGGGCGCCTGGGCCGGCTCCTGGTACTTGATGTACCTCGAGATCACGCGCTGGCACCACGTCAAGCCCACTCTCGCGTTCAACCCAGGTGTGCCTTCAGGGGGCGGAAGGCTGCCGCGCCCGGGAAGGCCGTTGAAGTTTCTCTACGCGGCCTGCGTCGCAGCGCCTGCGACCGTTGCAAGCACCTTCTTGTTCGACGAGCGACCCGCCTGAGCTCTTCCCGCGTCAGCCCATCCGCCAGTGACCACGGCGGCTCAGGTCGGAGCATGACCTGGCTGAAAGAGTCGCTCTGAAGTCCCCTTGGCCCCTGTTGGGGAGCGCCGTTCCGGGCTGAAAATGTCGTGCGGGCATCCGTTGACGCCGTGCGTCCCTGGTCGTGCGAGGCCGTTCTGAAGTCGGGCGCTGGGGGCTGCGCTGTGGGCCGGTCCGTGTCGCTTCGAGCACGAGGATCAGATTCGCCGTTCCCTGCAGCTCCCACGGGTGTCCGCCCCGGTGTCTGTTCTGATGCAGGCGGAGGCGAGGGCGATGCAGGTCGAGACCGACGAGCCCGAGGTCATCGAGCGGGTCGCGGCGTTGGATGTGAGCAAGGCGGAGGTGGTGTGCTGCGCTCGGGTGCCGGGTCCGGTCGGCCGGCGGATGCAGGAGGTCCGGACGGTCTCCACGATGACCGCCGCGCTGCTCGGTCTGGGTGACTGGCTCGCCGAGCTCGGCATCACGCGGGTGGTGATGGAGGCGACCAGCGACTACTGGCGGGCCCCGTTCTATCTGCTGGAGGACCGGTTCGAGACCTGGCTGGTCAACGCGCACGACGTCAAGCACCTGCCCGGTCGGCCCAAGACCGATCGGTTGGACGCGTTGTGGCTGTGTAAGGTCGCCGAGCGGCAGATGCTGCGGCCGAGTTTCGTGCCGCCGCCGGCCGTCCGGGAGCTGCGGGATCTGACCCGGTATCGGGTGGACCTGCTGGCGGTGCGCACCGCGGAGAAGCAGCGGGTGGAGAAGCTGCTCGAGGATGCGCTGATCAAGCTCTCGGTGGTGGTCAGCGACCCATTCGGGGTCTCCGGGCGGGCGATGATGGCTGCGCTGATCGCCGGCGAGCGCGATCCGGCGGTCCTGGCCGAGCTGGCCCGCGGGTCGATGCGCAACAAGACTGCCCGGCTCATCGAGGCGTTGACCGGCCGGTTCACCGATCACCACGCCTTCCTGCTGACCCAGATGCTCGCGCGGGTGGATGCGGTCGACGCCGACATCGCCACCGTCCAGGCCCGGATCGAAGCCCGGATCGGTGAGCTGGCGCCCGCGGTCGCCCGCCTCGATGCCATTCCGGGCGTGGGTCCGGTCGCCGCGCAGATGATTTTGGCCGAGATCGGCACCGACATGGCCCGCTTCCCGACCCCGGCGCATCTGGCCTCCTGGGCGCGATTCGCTCCGGGAGTCGCCGTGTCTGCCGGCCGTCCGAGGGGCAATTCCGGCACCGGACACGGCAACCGCTACCTGGCCCGCGTCCTCGGCGAGGCCGCCGTCAGTGCCGGCCGGACCGACACCTTCCTCGGGGAGCGCTATCGGCGCATAGCCCGGCGCCGCGGCAAGAAGCGCGCCATCGTCGCGGTCGGCCGCTCGATCCTCATCATCATCTGGGCGCTGCTCTCCGACACCGACGCCCAGTTCGTTGATCTCGGCTCGGACCACTACACCCGCCGCACGAACCCCGAGCGCAAGATCCGAAACCACGTCCGCGAACTGAACGCTCTGGGCTTCACCGTCACCCTCAACCCGGCTGCCTGAGCCCAGACAGCGGGGATTTTCGGATCAGGGCCGCTCATGGCGACTTCGAGGGCGGCTTCGCGGTCACCGCGATGGCCCCCGAACCCCGATTGGGCAGCCCGCCGGGGCTGTGGGACTAGCGCCGGGACAGCGCGGCGAGGGCGGCCTCGATC
>CAYNNX010000786.1:0-2123 GCA_964398515.1 uncultured Streptantibioticus sp.
CGTTGGCCATGACCGGAGGTGCTCGCTTCGAGAGGCCGTCGAAGCCGTGGACGTGCCGGCGTCGCGCACCGATTGCCTTCGCCTCGGGCGGGGGCCGAATGTGATCGTGCTCGTTCCGGGACGGTATGCGCTGACGATCCGGGCCGCCGGCGTGGATGACAACGCGAGTGGTGATTTGACAGTAACGATCGTCAAGTCGGTGACGAACCTGGCGATCCTCGGCCTGCACAACCCGCGCAACACCACCATCGCCGGCGAGATCGTCCTGGACGGCCAGGAGTTGACCGGGGCCTCCCAGCGCACGCTGGAGAAGCTGCGCGGCAACAAGATGGCGATGATCTTCCAGGACTCGCTGACCGCCCTGTCGCCGTACTACACGGTGGGCCGGCAGATCGCCGAGCCGTTCCGCAAGCACACGGGGGCGAGCAAGAAGGAGGCCCGGGACCGGGCGATCGAGATGCTGCGCAAGGTCGGCATCCCGCAGCCACAGACCCGGGTGGACGACTTTCCGCACCAGTTCTCCGGCGGCATGCGGCAGCGTGCGATGATCGCGCTGGCGCTGGTCTGCGACCCCGAGCTGCTGATCGCGGACGAGCCGACGACCGCGCTCGACGTGACCGTGCAGGCGCAGATCCTCGACCTGCTCAAGGACCTGCAGCAGGAGACCGGCACCTCGATCATCTTCATCACGCACGACCTGGGCGTGGTGGCCAACGTCTGTGACGACGTGCTGGTGATGTACGCGGGCCGGTGCGTGGAACGCGGCACGGTCCGGGACATCCTCAAGACCCCGCAGCACCCGTACGCATGGGGTCTGCTGAGTTCGATCCCGCGGCTGTCGGCCTCCGTGGACGTGCCGCTGCAGCCGATCAAGGGCACGCCGCCGAGCCTGCTCAACCCGCCGTCCGGCTGCCCCTTCCACCCGCGGTGCGCCTTCCGCGACGAGGTGGGCGGGACCCTCTGCCAGGACGAGCGCCCGCTGCTGACGCTGGAGGGCGGCCGCGGCTCGGCCTGCCACATCACCGGCGACAAGAAGCGGTCCATCTTCGCCGAGCGCATCCAGCCGACGCTGGGCCACAACGGCTGATCAGGAGTCGAGGAAAGACGATGAGCGAGAACCAGACGACCCTGGAGAAGCCCGGCGTGCCCGAGCAGCGCACCGGTGAGGCCCTGCTGGAGGTCTCAGGCCTCACCAAGCACTTCCCCGTGACGGACGGCTTCCTGTTCAAGCGGCAGGTGGGTGCGGTCCAGGCGGTGGACGGTGTGGACTTCACCGTGCACGAAGCCGAGTCACTGGGCCTGGTCGGCGAGTCCGGCTGCGGCAAGTCGACCACCGGTCGGCTGGTGACGCGGCTCTACGAGCCGACCGCGGGCAAGATCAGCTACCGTGGCCAGGACATCACGCACGCGGGCCGCAAGGAGCTGGCGCCGATCCGGTCCGAGATCCAGATGATCTTCCAGGACCCGTACGCGTCGCTCAACCCGCGGCAGACGGTCGGCAACATCATCTCCGGGCCGATGGAGATCAACGGGATCAACCCGCCCGGCGGCCGTGAGAAGCGGGTGCGCGAGCTGCTGGAGATCGTGGGCCTCAACCCCGAGCACTACAACCGCTTCCCGCACGAGTTCTCCGGCGGCCAGCGGCAGCGCATCGGCGTGGCCCGGGCGCTGGCGCTGGAGCCGAAGCTGATCGTGGCCGACGAGCCGGTCTCGGCGCTGGACGTGTCGATCCAGGCCCAGGTGGTCAACCTGCTGCAGCAGTTGCAGCGGGAGATGGGCATCGCGTTCCTGTTCATCGCCCACGACCTGGCGATCGTCCGCCACTTCTCGCAGCGGGTCGCGGTGATGTACCTGGGCAAGATCGTGGAGATCGGCACCCGTGACGAGATCTACGAGCGCCCCCGGCACCCGTACACCCACGCGCTGCTGTCGGCGGCGCCGGAGGCCGACCCGGACGACGACGGGCGCGAGCGGATCCGGCTCGCCGGTGACGTGCCCTCGCCGATCAACCCGCCGTCCGGCTGCCGGTTCCGCACCCGGTGCTGGAAGGCGCAGGAGAAGTGCGCCACCGAGGAGCCGCCGCTGGTGCGCATCGAGGGCAGCGCCGAGGGCCACCTGACGGC
>CAYNNX010000787.1:0-2120 GCA_964398515.1 uncultured Streptantibioticus sp.
TCACAACCTCCACCCACAAATCCAACGCCCCCGCCGCCACCGGAATCCGCTCACCTGGGCGGGAACGACGCCCACCGCGCCCGCCAGAGGAAGACCGCACCGCCAGGTGCAGCTGGGTGAGGAGGCACGGGGCGCGGACGGTGTAGAACAGCGAGTCATCCCCGGGCAGGTAGTGGATCCGCCGCGACTGCAACTTCACCAACTCACCAACCGCATCAACCACATCCAGCGTCACCGCGGCCGCCACTCCTCCTGGTACCCGGGACGGTCGGCGTACGGCAGGGCGAGGAGCTTCACGAGCACGTCCGACGTAAACGGGCCCGTCGTCGGGTACTTCAAGCTGCCCCACTCGTTGTCGATCTGGTCCTCCATCTGCGAAACCTGGCCGACGATCTCGCCGAGGATCCGCCGCTTGGCTTCGACTTCCCGCAGTACCCGGGCCGGCGGCCACACGGACTGGCGCCACTGCGGCAACGGCTGGTTCGGCACTTCGACCACGCGGCGGCCGATCATCCGCCGACTCACGGTCTGACGTTGCTCGGCCTCCCGCGCCGTCCGCTCATCCTCGTCGAGTTGCGCCCGCAGCCACGCCACCAAATCGTCCACCGCTCAGTCCTCATCCGGATCCGTCAACAACGCACGCACCGCCGACCCCGCACCCTCAATCCCCGCCAACCGCTTCGCAACCTCCGCATCCAAATCAGCCCGCACACGCCGGCCGAACTCATCCGCCACCCAATCCAACGGCAACGCATTCAGCACGCCGTCGCCCAACTTCTCCGCCAAAGCGAAACCACGCCGCACAATGTGCCGCTGCAACTTCCCGAGCTCCTCCACGGCCTGCTCCACACGCTTCTCCGCCTGCCGAAACTCAGCCAACCGCAACCGCAACGTCACCTCATCCACAATCGGGAACCCCGCCGCCGTCGGATTCCCCCGATTCGCCGCCCGCGACATCCGCACCGCACGCTCCGACTTCGCACTCACCGCGCCACCTCCCACGTCCCTGGCAACTCGAACACCCCACCAGTCGAGCGATCCCGAATCCGCATCAAAGTCCGCCCATTCGGCAGCATCATCACGGGACCCAGCACCTCCATATCCGTCACCTTCACGACCCGCTCCTCCGGCGGCACCAACCCCGAGATATCCACCTCCTCCGGATCCAGCCGCGCGAATGCCCAACCCGCCGTGCACCACGCCTCGAACCGCTCCGTCAACTCCCTCACCGCAGCCTCCGCATCACGATCAGGGATATCGAATGCAGGCACCAGGCGCACCAATCGCCCAGTAACCGGATTGACGATCTCCACAACCTGCCGAGCACCCGGGTAAATCACGACCGCCTCCATTCGCGCGCATCAATGGCGCTAATGCTGAGAAAAATTTGTGAGAACCGGACGCACAAGCGCGGCCCCCGGGAGGCAAATTCGGGCAGACCGGCAAGACCAGGCACTCCCGGCGCGCCGGACAGGTCCGACTCGCCCCGCCCAGCCGCCGGCGAGGCACGCAGCCCACACCCACCCACGGCCAGGCCGAGCTCGGCCTGCACACGTAGCCTCTGAGAGCCCCCAGGACCCTCGTACGCGAGCAGTCCCAGACAGCGGGCAGGCGGGGTGCGTGCGGCAGCGTGCGAATGGGGCCGGTTTTTGGCAGGGTTTTGAGGCGGTGGTCCACGACCTGGAGGGCCCGGTGCGCGGGTCGGCCCACCCATCGATGATCGTCGAGGGTGGCTGACATAATATTTGTTATCGCCGCACTTCTGTCCGGGTTCGTACCGATACCGCACCACCCCCGATCACCGAGAGTGACCGGCTCACTGTGCGTGACCAGCGCACGGGGCCGGGTGAGGGGTGCTCGGCGATCACTGCGAGCGACCGTGGCGGGCGGCCCGGCCGCGCCCAGCCGTTTCCGGGGGTTCATCGCTTGGGCTCGTCGACGAGGGCGAGGCGTTCGCTGCGGCAGGCGGCGCAGTTGGCGGCGAGCTGGCCGCGGTGGCGTGGGCATTGGGCGGCGGCGGGTACGGGTCGGGTGTCGCGTCCTGGGCCGGGGTTGCCGGCGGCCAGCTGGGCGAGGTCCCAGGCTTCCCGTGCTCGGCGTGCGTCGCCGCAGGCGCGGCA
>CAYNNX010000788.1:0-2112 GCA_964398515.1 uncultured Streptantibioticus sp.
GTGAACCCGGTACCCACGGACTACGGGCCCGACGTCGGGCCGTCCGCCGGGCCCGCTCACCGCGGCGGGCGCGGCACTCGTGGTCACCGCCGCACTGGCCGCCGCGGTGACCGCTGCCGCCGAGGCCGGGCGGGCGCGGGGCGAGGTGAAGCGCTCCCTGCGGGAGATCGGCGCCTCCCGCGCACTCCTGCGCCGGGCGGGCGCGCTGCGCACGCTGACGTCGGTTGCGGCCCTGGCCGCCGTGACGTGGGCGGTGACCGAGCTCGCCGCGATCGCCTGCGGCGGGCTCGGGCGGTGACCTCGCCGCACGCCGCCGGGGTGAGGGGCTCGCGGCTCAGCTGAAGATCGGGTGGAACGCGCCGAGGCTCACGCTGGTGGCCACGGCGAGCGCGGCGACCGCCACGGCGGCGGCGACCAGTGCCGTGTCCGCCGGGCCGAAGCGCTGGCGGCGGGAGCTGGTGCGGGGCACGCCCGCGTCGAAGCCCCGGGCGTCCATGGCGGTGGCCAGCCTGGTACCGCGGCGGATGGCGCCGACGAGCAGGGTGAACGAGGCGGAGGCGAAGAGCCGGAGCCGGGCGGCGGGGTTGCGGCCGGGGTCGACCCCCCGGGCGCGGCGGGCGAAGTGGATGAGGTGCCATTCCTCCCCGAGCAGCGGCACGAGCCGCCAGGCGGCCAGCGTGCCGATGGCGAAGCGGGCCGGGACCTTGGCGTTCTGGATCAGCGCGTCGGCCAGGTCGGTGGGGTCGGTGGTGGCGAACGCCAGCACGCCGGGCAGCGCGACCGCGAGCAGCCTCAGGCCCAGGGCGAGGGCGTGCAGGAGGATCCGGTGGCGGTCGGCGGCGAAGAGGAAGAGGGTGACGACGGCGCCGAGAACGCTGAGCAGCAGCGGCCAGGCGCGGCGCGCCAGCGCCGGGTAGCGGATGCCGAACAGCGGTACGGCGGCCAGTTCCGCGGCGAGGGCGACGGCGGGGCCGACGGGGTCGAGGCTGATCACGAGCGCGAGGCCGAGCACGGCGGCCGCGGCGAGTTTCGCCACCGGGTTGCGGCGGGCCAGCGGTGCCGCCGGGTCGGCGATGGGGGCGGCCCGCTTCATCCGGCGGCCTCCAACTCCGGTGGGGCCAGCGGCAGTTCACGGGCGGCGAGGGCGGCGGTGAAGTCCGCGTCGTGCGTGACGGCGACGATACCGTGGCCCTCGTCGCGCAACTCGGCGGACAGCGCGAGGAGTTCGGCCCACGTGCGGCGGTCCTGCCCGAACGTCGGTTCGTCCAGGACCAGCAGGCGGGGTGCTGCGGCCAGCGCGGTGGCGACCGACAGGCGGCGCTGTTCGCCGCCGGAGAGCGTGTGCGGGTTGGCGTCGGCGAGCGCGTCGAGCCGCAGCCGGGTGAGGAGTTCGCCGATCCGGTTCTTCTCGCCTGTGCCGAGGGCGAGTTCGTCGCGGACGCGTGCGGTGACGAACTGGTGCTCCGGGTTCTGGAAGACCGATCCGATGCGCCGGGCGAGCGCGCGGGCCCGCCACCGGTGCGGCGGCTGAGCGGCGTCGGCGCCCGCGAGGGCGGTCGTGGCGGCGATGCGGCCGCCGCTCGGTGCGAGGAGTCCGCCGAGCAGCAGGGCGAGGGTGGACTTGCCTGCGCCGTTGGGCCCGAGCACGGCCAGTGCCTCGCCGGCTCGCACGGTCACGTCGTCGAGGGGCTCGAACACCGGCCGGTAGGCGAGGGATTCGGTGCGCAGCAGCGGTTCCCCGGGCGCGGTCGCGGGCGGGTGGGCGGCGACGGGGTGGCCGGGGACCCAGACGCCGTCGGCGGCGAGCCGGTCCCCGTGTTCGGCGAAGATCCGCTCGGGCGGGCCGTCGGCGCGCACGCCGCCGCCGGGTTCGAGCACGACGACCCGGTCGAGCTGCGGGACGAGGTCGGCGACGCGGTGTTCGACGACGATCTGGGTGGTGTCCTCGATCCCGGCGAGCACGTTGCGTACGAGGGCGGCGCCCGCGGGGTCGAGGTTGGCGGTCGGCTCGTCGAGCAGCAGCAGCCGGGGTGCGGTGACCAGGGCGCCGGCGAGCGCGAGACGCTGCTGCTCGCCGCCGGAGAGCGCGCCGGTGGGCCGGTCGGTGCCGTA
>CAYNNX010000789.1:0-2108 GCA_964398515.1 uncultured Streptantibioticus sp.
CAATCACCCGCGCACCCGCACGTACTGCCCGCCCCGCCCGCCTGCACCGCAACCGAACGCGACCTCGCCCGCTGGGAGGACGACGGCGGCCCCGCCTGGGCACCACCTCCCGGCCCGCAGGCCGCACAGTGGCTGCGCATCGCCGCCGCCCTCGGCGAACGCCTACCCGAACTCGCCGGTCGCGACGACGTGATCGTCACCTGCGAACACGGCACGCGCTCCGGGGCACCTGCCGCCTTCTACCCCGCCACAGTTCAGCTGGAGATCGACGCCGCCCTCTTCGCCCCGCTGCACCCGGCCACCATCGACCCGGCCCGGCCCGGCGACGAGGAGAACTACCCGGTCGCCTGGGGGGCCTTCACCCACGAGGCCGCACACGCCGCCCACACCCGCTGGACCACCCCGCCTCCACTGCGCGGCACCGCCGTGGACGCGGCGGCCCAACTGCTGGAGGAATCCCGCGCCGAACGCGCCCACCTGAACCGCCGCCCCGGCGACCGCCGCTTCCTACGAGCCGCCGCCCACACCCTGATCCTGGAGGACTTCACCGACCAGGCCCCCGCCGACCGGTGGCAGGCGGCCTTGGCCGCCGGATTGATCCTCGCCCGCCAGGACGCCGGAATCCTCGACGAGGACGAGACCGAACCGGTGGAGGACACCGTCACCGGCATCCTCGGCACCGACCTGCTGCAAACCCTCGCCTCGATCTGGACGGCCGCTCACACCACCGCCGACCAGGACGGACCCACGATGCTGGAACACGCCCGATCCTGGTGCCAGGCACTCGACACCGACCCCACAGGACCGGAACCGGCCCCGGACCCCGCAAGCGGACGCACAGGCGAACTCGCCAAGGCCATCGCCAAGGTCGCCGCCACCGTGGCCGCGAACGAAGCCGCCCACGCCCAAGCCCAGGCACGCATCGACGCCGCCCGCACCACCCGCCAACAGGCGAAAGCCGCCCAGGCCGCCCACGCGCGCCAGGCCGCGAAGACGGCCGAGAACGTCTTCACCCCCGCCAGGCGCCCCTACACCCCCCGCAAACCCGTCAAGGGCTTCCCGCCCCGCTCACCGGTGACCGGAACCCGCCCGCCCACCGCCGCCGAGAAAACGGCCGCAGGTCAACTGGCCCGGGCACTGCGGACCGCCGCCTACCGGGAACGCACCACCACCCACACCGCCTCCGCCGCCCCGCCCGGACGCCTGAACATGCGCCAGGCCCTCGCCCGCGACGCCCAGAAGGCGGCAGGCGCCACCCCCACCGCGACCCCCTGGACACGCACCGTCCACCGGCCGAACCCGACACCGCCGCTCCGGGTGGGCATCGCGGTCGACGTCTCCGGCTCCATGGACCGCGCCGCCGCCCCGATCGCCTCCGCCGCCTGGATCCTCGCCAAAGCCACAGCCCTCACCGACCCCGACTCCCGCAGCGCCACCGTCGCCTACGACCAATCGGTCACCGCCATCACCGCGCCCGGCCGCCCACCGCACCGCGTCACGCAGTTCGACGCCAGCGGCATCGGCCACAGCCTCGCCGAAGCCATCGACGCCCTCACCGCAGGAGTCGGCCTCACCCAGCACGGCGCGGCCCGCCTGCTCGTGATCGCCTCCGACGGCTACTACGCCACCGAAGAAGCCGCCCGAGCCGCCGAACGCATCACCGCCCTACGCGCCACCGGATGCGCCGTGCTCTGGCTCGCCTTCGACCCCGACCCCAACCCCCTGCCCGGCGCCACCGCGCTCCAACTCACCGACCCCGCCCACGCCGCCGCCGCCATCGCCCAAGCCGCCACCCGCGCCCTCGCCACCACCCAGCCCCGACCCCGCCGCCGCCCCGGCACCCACCCCGGGGCGGCACCCCGCCACACCCCGACCCGGAGTAGAGGAGACCGCCTCCCATGACGTCGCTCGCCCAACGCGCCCACGCCGCCGCCATGTTCATCCGCCGCTACACGGCGACCAGCCCGTACGGCTCCTACCGGGGCGAGGAACACGCCCGCACCGCCGTACGGCTGGCCACCGCCCTCGGTCTGGACCCGGACCAGATCACCACCGCCCCGGACTGGCTCCGGCGGCGCACCACCCCGGGCGAGCCCGTCCTGGCCACC
>CAYNNX010000790.1:0-2103 GCA_964398515.1 uncultured Streptantibioticus sp.
CGTGACAAAGGGGCCGATCCCGCACATCTGGCTCATATTGATAGCGGTCGCCTGGAAGAGGCCGACGCTTCTGGACAATTCGGACGATCTGAGGGAATCGGACATGGGGCAACCTCTGCGGGGGCGGGGAGGGGAGGCGGTAGGGCTGTAAAGTTAAATTCCTTTACTGGAGAGGTCAAGGCCCCATCCCCGATCAGACAAGTTCGAGTGCCTACCCTTTTCGGGCCGAACGAGTGACGGTTCGGACAACAACTGAGGATCAGGAGCCCGTGGACGAGCAACCCTGGAGCCGACAGCGCCTGCGCAGCAACAACGAGCTGTTGCTGCTCGAACACCTCCGCAGCGTCGGCGCCGCAACTCGCGCCCAACTTGCCCGCGACACCGGGCTGTCCAAGCCGACCGTGTCCAGCGCGCTGGCCTCGCTGGAACAGGGCGGGCTGGTCCGCGAGGTGGGCATGATCGTCCTCGAGCGGGGCCGCAGCGGGGTGCTCTACGAGCCCGACCCGACGGCCGGATACGCCCTCGGCGTCGACATCGGCCGGGCTCGCCTGCGCGTCGCCGTGGCCGATCTGGCCGGCGAGATCCAGGCCCGCGTCGACGTCCCCAACGAGGGAACCACCGCCGACGCCGTGGCCGACGCCGTCGCGGCAGCGGCCGAACAGGCCCTCGCGGATGCCGACGTCGCGCACGAGCGGGTGGTGCACGCCGCCGTCGGCACGCCCGGCGTCTTCGACGCCGAATCCGGCCGGGTCCGCTACGCCTCCAACCTGCCCGGCTGGGGCCGGCCCGGACTGATACAGCAGCTACGCGCGCAACTCGGTGGCCCGGATCTGTCCATCCACAACGATGCCAACCTGGCCGCGCTCGGGGAGTACGCCTTCGGCGCGGGGCAGGACCGCCGCCTCTTCGTCTACCTGCTGGTCGGCACCGGCCTCGGCATGGGCGTCGTCGCCGACGGCGAGCTCTTCACCGGCGCCCACGGCGCCGCCGGAGAGATCGGCTTCCTGCCGCTCCCACATGCCGTCCTCGACCCGGCCGCGACCCCGCCCGTCCGGGATACACAGGACACGCAGGCACGGGGCGCGCTGGAGGGCGCCGTCGCCGCCGACGCGATCGTGCGCACCGCCCGCGAACTCGGCCTGCGCGACGCGCACACCGCCAAGGACGTCTTCGACGCGGCCCGGGCGGGGCGCCCGCAGGCACGGGAGGCGGTGGCCCGCGAGGGCGAGCGGCTGGCCCTGGTGGTCGCCGCGATCTCCGCGGTGCTCGACCCGGACCTGGTCGTCCTCGGCGGCGGCGTCGGCCACAGCGCAGACCTGCTGCTCCCTCCCGTCCGCGAGGCGCTGCACCGGATGACACCACTGCACCCCGAGATCGCGCCGAGCACGCTCGGGGACGACGCCGTCCTCCTCGGCGCCATCGCGTGCGCGGTGCGCAGCGCCCGCCCGACGGTCTTCGAACGCCACGCGACGAACGCGGGCTGAGCGCCCTCGACGACGATCGGCTTCCACATATCGCTTCGTCGATGCCGTCTGCTTGGGCCGGTGACGGTGAACACCGCGGTGTTCACCGTCACCGGCCCCACGGCCGACAGGGACGTTGGCCAGTGAGCGGCCGTGCGCCGGCAGGCCACCCACGTGGGCTGGGCTGCCTTGTGCGACCGCCTCGCCGGGATCTCGACTCTGCCCCGCTCGCAGTAACGGTGCAGCGCACCCGGCCGCCCCCGTATCGGGTGTGTACCTGCTGCAGCAGCACGGCGTGCTGCCCGGTGGTCGCATGCGCGTCACCGGGATGCTCACCAGCACCCAGGTGACCACGAGGTGGGCGACGGTCTGCAGCATGTCCCCATCGCATCCCGACCAGCAGTGATCGCACGTCGATGCAGCCCACAGGAGGTGCGCGCATCTCAGGCGGTGCGGTGGGCATGATGCTGGGGAAATGGACACCCAGGACGCTCACTACGGCGCCTCCCACCGCGGCGGCTGAGCCGCACGGCGCTGACCTGCTGTGGTGAGTTCCCCGGTGAAACTCATCAGGTCGGGGTCCGCATTTGGAAGGCGATCTTCTCCGTCGGGTAGTCGCTGCTGTCGGTGCTCTTGTCCT
>CAYNNX010000791.1:0-2100 GCA_964398515.1 uncultured Streptantibioticus sp.
AGATCGTCCGTTTCGCGGACGCCGTGGGATCATGCGGCCATGGAGGGGACAGGGGAGCGAGGCTCTGCGTCTGCTGGGCGTTCGTCGTGGCCTCGAAAAGGTGCTGGGTGAGCGCCGGGATCCTGCTCGGGGCGATCCGGGCGACTGCGGCTCGCAGCGCATCGGGGGTGAGGTCTGGCATACGCCGCACGGGCAAGTCCTGCGCCTTCAGCCGATCTTGACCCGGATCCCGTCGCGGACCTTGGCGGTCAGGTCGGCGAGGGACTGGAGGTCGACGGAGTCCGGGTTCTGGGCCTCTATCGTGGCGTTCACGTGCTCGACGGCTGCGACCGTGCCGTTGTCGCCCCAGCCGCAGACGGGCATGGTCAGCACCTGCACGCCCTCCGTCTCCGTCAGCACCTCGCACCTCACCGGCTCGCTCGAACCCGACGGCGTGAAGTCCCTTGGCGGCACGACGAGTCGGGCGTGGTCTCCGTGGGCCATGCCGTCCAGGTAGTCGTCGCGCGAGCGGGTCGGGTCGCGGAAGCGGCCGTAGAAGCCCTCGGTCAGGACCTTGTCGTCGCCGGTGCCGCCGTCGGCCGCGTACTCCCCGCCGGACGGCTTGGCGCCGTTCATGTCGATGCCGTGGCCGGACACGTCGTCCTGGAGCGTGCCGCTCAACTCCTTGACCAGGGTGTACTTGCCGCCGTCAAGTGTTGTGGGAACGGTCAGCCGGTACTCGGGCTCCGGGCCGACGGCCGCGGCCGCCAGCACGCTGACCGCCACACCGCCCGCCACCACCACGGCCGCGACGATCCCGATGATCACGCCGACGTTCCTGCGCGGCGCGGGCGGCGGCGGAACCCAGCCGCCGGGCTGCCCCACATACGGCGGCGGCCCGTAAGCCGGTCCCGGCGGCGGCCCATAAGCCGGGCCGGGAGGCGGCCCGTAAGCCGGAGCGGCCGGCGGATAAGGCTGCGCCGCGTACGGCTGCGGGCCCGGAGGCGGAAACGGCGACGACGGTGGCGGTGGCGGCGGCACGCTCATGGACGGATTCCCCCCTTGGACCCCGGATGCGTACGCGCATCCTCTCGCACGCCACTGACAGCCGTGCGGCCGGTGTGGGGCGTTACGCCGTCACGCGGTCAACTCGCCCTTGGCGGCGGCCGACACGAACGCCGCGAACGCGGCGGGGGAGAAGGCGAGGGCGGGGCCCTCGGGGTCCTTGGAGTCCCGGACGGCTATCGCGCCGGGGAGGGTGGCGATCTCGACGCATTCGCCCTGGTCGCCGCTGTAGCTGGACTTGCGCCACTGAGCGCCGCCGAGGGCTGCGACCTCCACGCAGTCGCCGCCGGTGTCGCTGCTGTGGCTGGACTTGCGCCACCGGGCGCCGCCGAGGGCCGCGACCTCGATGCATTCGCCCTTTTCTCCGCTGTAGCTCGACTTGCGCCAGGACGCGCCGGTCAGGTCAGTCGTGCTCTCCATAGCGTTCCTCCATCACCCGGGCGATCAGCTCAGCCGTCTTCTCGACGGACAGTGCGGCGGCCTGGAGGTGAGCGTAACGGAGCCAACGGTCCCTGATCGCTTCCGGGTTGGGGGTCATCCGGCCCACGTCGTAGTTCTCGGTGTAACAGATGTCCGGTTCTTTGCCGAAGCGGAAAACGGTGAACGCGCCTTGGGTACTGCCGTGAGCTCCCGCCGCGAACGGCAGCACCTGGATGTTCACCCAATCCCGGCTGCCGAGGTCCAACAGGCGGGCCAGTTGGGTTCGCATCACCTGCGGTCCGCCGAAGGGCCGGTACAGCACCGACTCCTCGAAGACCATCCACACCAGGGGCGCCTGCTCCTGCTCCAGGATGCGTTGGCGCTCCATGCGCTCCGCCACACGCTCGTCGAGTCGGTCCTGTGTGAGGACACCGAGCACAGCGCGGGCGTAGCCATCGGCTTGGAGCAGGCCGTGTACTACTTGCGGCTGGAAGGCGTAGATGTGCGTCGCCCGGTCTTCCAGGCTCGCGTACGCCTGGGCGTCCACCGGCACCTCGTGCCGGTGCACCAGCTCCAGCAGCCGCATCAGCGTCCCGCCCGTGCTCAGCGCAGCGTCCACCCGCTCGGTGAAGTCGA
>CAYNNX010000792.1:0-2092 GCA_964398515.1 uncultured Streptantibioticus sp.
ACATGGCCGAGTCGGCCCGGTAGAGGACGTCGTCCTGATGGTCGCCGACCCGGACGGCGGCGACGCCGACGCTGGCGCTCACGCCGGCGGCCAGGCCCACGCTGCGGACGGCCTCGCGCAGGCGCTCGGCCAGCGTCTCGGCCGAGAAGGTCGCGCTCACCGAAGCCAGCACCGCGAACTCGTCGCCACCGAGCCGGGCGACGGTGTCGGTGTCGCGGACCGCGCCGCCCAGGGCCGCGGCGACCGCCTTGAGCAGCGCGTCGCCGGCGGCGTGCCCGGCGCGGTCGTTGACCGCCTTGAAGCCGTCGAGGTCCACCAGGCACACGACCGACTGCGCGCCACCCTCGGCGAGGGCGATCGCGGTCTTCAGGCGGTCGAGGAAGGGACGCCGGTTGGGCACCCCGGTCAGCGGATCGGTGGCCGCGAGCATCTCCTGGGTGCGGATCAGCATGACCTGGCGGTCGTACGCCCCCCACGAGTTGGCCGAGGCCATCGCGCAGATACCGGTGTAGGCAGCCA
This sequence comes from uncultured Streptantibioticus sp., assembly GCA_964398515.1. GTDB lineage: Bacteria > Actinomycetota > Actinomycetes > Streptomycetales > Streptomycetaceae > CAYNNX01. The sequence continues at coordinate 520 of CAYNNX010000792.1, forward strand.
TGACGACGGCGAAGAACCAGACCGGCAGCGTGAGGTTCGGTAGGGCGACGATGACCAGGTAGCTCGCCGTCATCAGCGCGCCCATCGCCACCACGCCGTACGGCGGGTAGGCGACCGCCATGTAGGCCAGCGTGATGAAGAGCAGGCAGAACAACGGGCTGATCGCGCCGCCGTCGATGCGGGCGGCCACCGCCACGATCAGCGTGTCGAGGATGCTCCACACATAGAAGAGCACCGCGCCGCGGCGGTCACGCATCATCTCGGCCAGCGGCAGGAGCAGCAGCCCCGGCGAGGCCAGGATGACGACGATGGCCAGGCTGAGGACGAACGGGTTGCCGTGCGCCCGGGTGTCCGTCAGCAGCACTTAGCCGAGGGCGGCCCAGGCCGAGATCTCGCTGAGCCAGACGCCGTGCTTGACATGCTTGACGAAGTAGAGCGCGCGGTCCGGGTCAGAGGCGAGCGGGCGGTAGAGGCCGTGGGCCACCGCGGACAGCGCGCGGCGGACGGGCGAGCGTCGCTCGCCGTCCCATGCGCCTCCTGCCGGTTTCGCCCCGTTCACCCAAGTGGCATCGGTCACCGATCTGCGCTTCTTGATCCGACGTCACCCCTTCGGGGGTGGCGTTCCCGGAAGGGAGTCGTTCCGCCGGCGGTGACGAGGAGCACCGGCAGGGGCCGGGAGTCCCCGCCCGGAGCGGGGTACGGGGCGAGGCATGGAGCCACGGAACGGCAGTGGAAACGGCGCGCGCAAGCACCGCGGCATGGCCGACGCCGGCCGCTCGGAGGTGGGCCGCATGGTCCTCGAGGCCTGGGACGCCTTTCTCGAGCAGGCGGCGGAGGTGGACCTCGACCGCCCGACGCGCCTGCCGGGCTGGCGGGCCCAGGAGGTGTGCCTCCACCTGGGCCTCTGGCCGGAGAACACCGCCATGGCCGACCTGATCGCCTCGGCCCGCGCGGGGGGCACGGGGGCCCCGCCGGACCCGGACGCGGTGAACGCCCGGGTGGTCGCCGCCCACCGGGATGCCTCGCGCGAGGAGGTGCTCGAGGGGCTTCGGCGGAACCGCGCGGCGACCGAGCGGTACCTCGCCGAGGAGCCCGAGGACCTGGACGCGGCGCCGACCGTCTCGGTGGTCGGCCGGCTGCCGCTGCTGAGCGTGGTGCTCGGCCAGGCCTACGAGCTCGCCGTCCACGGGCTCGATCTCGTGCCGTGCGGGGCGCCCGCTCCTCCGCCGTCGGTCCTCCGTTCGGGGGTGGCGGCACTGGCCGACATCACCGGCGCACTGGCCGCCGAGAACGGCATCGTCGGCGGCGCGACCCTGACCACACCGGACGGCGGCTGGACGTTCGCCGCGGACGACGACGGCTGGACCGTGCGGCCGGCTCCGCCCGGCCGGGTGTCCGGTCCGGGCGTGGAGGCACCGGCCGACCTGCTGCTGGAGGCGGCGTCCGGACGGGCCAATCCGGTCGCGGCGGTCGCCCGGCGCCGGCTGAAGCTGCACGACGTCGGCGGCCTGCTGCGGCTCGCCCCCATCGTGCAGGCCGCACCGGGCATCCCGGGCGGGCCGATCCTGCAGTT
>CAYNNX010000793.1:0-2089 GCA_964398515.1 uncultured Streptantibioticus sp.
CCGGCCGCGTCCGAGCCCGCGTCCGGCTCCGAGAGGCAGTACGAGAACATCGCGTCGCCCTGGGCCAGCGGGGCGAGGTACTTCTTCTTCAGCTCCTCCGAGCCGGACAGGACCACCGGAAGCGAGCCCAGCTTGTTGACCGCCGGGATCAGGGAGGAGGAGGCGCAGACCCGGGCGACCTCCTCGATCACGATCACCGTGGCCAGCGCGTCGGCGCCGGCGCCCCCGTACGACTCGGGGACGTGCACGGCGTGCAGGTCGGCGGCGACCAGGGCGTCCAGCGCCTCCTGGGGGAAGCGAGCCTGCTCGTCCACGTCGGCGGCGAAGGGGGCGATCTTCGCCTCGGCGAGCGAGCGCACCGTCTCCCGGAGCATGTCGTGCTCCTCGGACAGCCGGTAGAGATCGAATTCGTTTGCACCCGCCAAGGCCACTCACTCCCGAATCTGCTGATCAGTCCAGCTGCTAACTACCGTTAAGTAACCCAAGTCTAGAGCGCTATCCGTGTCAGGTGATACGTGAGTTTGCCGACAGCACTCCTCGGCCCGGGCGCAGGTCGCGGTTATGCTCGGCTGTCGCTTCCCGCTCCGCGGGGACCCCCTCCGCGACACCTGCGGCACCTGGCAGCACCGGCAGCACCCCGAAAGGCAGACTCCGTGAAGCTCACCGTGATCGGCACCGGCTACCTCGGGGCGACACACGCCGCCGCCATGGCGGAGCTCGGCTACGAGGTGCTCGGCCTGGACATCGACCCGGCGAAGATCGCGATGCTCTCCAAGGGCCACCTGCCGATCTACGAACCCGGGCTCGACGAGCTTCTCCAGCGCCACGTCGCCGGGATCGAGGGCTCCAGCGGACGGCTGCGCTTCACCACCGACTGGCAGGAGGCGGCCGACTTCGGCGACGTGCACTTCGTGTGCGTCAACACCCCGCAGAAGCGCGGCGAGTACGCCTGCGACATGTCCTACGTCGAGGCGGCGATCGACTCCCTCGCACCGCACCTGACCCGGCCCGCCCTCGTCGTCGGCAAGTCCACGGTCCCGGTGGGCAGCGCGGAGCGGCTCGCCGCCCGGCTCGCCGAACTCGCCCCGGCGGGGGGCGCGGCCGAACTGGCGTGGAACCCGGAGTTCCTGCGCGAGGGCTTCGCCGTGGAGGACACCCTGCGCCCGGACCGGATCGTCGTCGGCGTGCGGTCCGAGGAGGCGGAGAAGGTGCTGCGCGAGGTGTACGCGGCGCCGCTCGCCGAGGGCACCCCGTTCGTGGTCACCGACTACGCCACCGCCGAGTTGGTCAAGAACGCCGCCAACTCCTTCCTGTCCACCAAGATCTCGTTCATCAACGCGATGGCCGAGGTCTGCGAGGCGGCCGGCGGCGACGTGGTCAAGCTCGCCGAGGCGATCGGCCACGACTCGCGCATCGGCCACAAGTTCCTGCGCGCCGGGATCGGCTTCGGCGGCGGCTGCCTGCCCAAGGACATCCGCGCCTTCATGGCCCGGGCCGGCGAACTCGGCGCCGACCAGGCCCTGACCTTCCTGCGCGAGGTCGACTCCATCAACATGCGCCGCCGCGCCCACATGGTCGAGATGGCCCGCGAGGCCTGCGGCGACTCCTCGTTCCTGGGCAAGCGCATAGCGGTCCTCGGCGCCACCTTCAAGCCCGACTCCGACGACGTACGGGACTCGCCCGCGCTCAACGTCGCCGGGCAGATCCAGCTCCAGGGCGGCCAGGTGACCGTCTACGACCCCAAGGGCATGGAGAACGCCGCCAGGCTCTTCCCCACCCTCTCCTACGCCCCCACCGCCCTCGACGCCGTGCGCGGCGCCCACGTGGTGCTCCACCTGACCGAGTGGCGCGAGTTCCGCGAGCTCGACGCGGTCGCCCTGGCCGGCGTCGCCGCCGAACGCCGCATCCTCGACGGCCGCAACGCCCTCGACCCCCAGGTGTGGCGCTCCGCGGGGTGGACGTTCCGCGCGATGGGGCGGCCGCAGGCCTGACTCCCGCGGCCGCGGGGCCTGCACGAGGCCTGAGCCCCGTGCAGGCCTGAACCACGCTCAGGCCTGCGGGCCGTCCAGCTCCTCGATCGTGGCGTTCG
>CAYNNX010000794.1:0-2087 GCA_964398515.1 uncultured Streptantibioticus sp.
GTAGTTGAGGACCTCGATCACGGTCTGCGGGGTGTCGGTGTTGAAGAAAGTGGAGTTGGTGGTCACCCGGAAACCGCGCCGCTTGGCCTCCTTGATCGCAGCCACCGCCTCGTCGAAGACGCCCTCCTTGGCGACCGACTCGTCATGCCGCTCGCGCAGCCCGTCGATGTGCACGGCGAAAGCGAAATACCGGGAAGGGGTGAATTCATCGAGCTTCTTCCGTAGCAGCATCGCATTGGTGCACAAGAAGACGTACTTCCTGCGGTCCACCAGCTGGCGGACGATCTCGCCGATCTGGGGGTGCATCAGCGGTTCGCCGCCCGCGATCGACACCATCGGCGCCCCGGACTCCAGCACCGCCCCGACCGCCTGGGCCACCGGCATCCGCTGCTTGAGCACACCGGCCGGGTGCTGGATCTTGCCGCACCCCTCGCACTTGAGGTTGCAGGCGAACAACGGTTCAAGTTCCACGATCAGCGGGAACTTCTCGCGCCGGCGAAGCATTTTCTGTTCAAAGAGATACGTCCCGACCCGGACGGTCTGTCGGAGCGGCATGGCCATCTGGCTCACCTCCAAGGGAAGCGATGGAGCGGTGCCAATCAAGAAAGGCGGGAAGACAAGAGCTCAGCACGCGGAACGCGGTGATTCCGGTGCGCAGCGTCGCGACACGCAGCAGTTCGTACTCAGGGGTGTCCACGACGACGCGGACGGCGGTCACGGCGCACGTGCCGTTCGCCAGCGCGGCTCGGCGCACGGCCCCGGACTCCATGTCGACGGCCGCGGCCCCCGCCGCACACAGCGCGGACCGCTCGGCGCCGCGTACGACGTGGTCGGACCCGGCGATCCGTCCGGTACGGCAGCTGACGCCGCACCGGGTGAGGGCCTCGGTCAGCGCCTCGCCGCCGGGGCCCCGGTCGTCCACGACGACGTCGCCGGGGTGCAGCCCGGGGTCGAGTCCGGCGCAGAAGCCGGTGGCCAGGACGGCGGCCCGGCGCAGGGCCGGGTCGCCGCGCAGCGCACCGGTGACGGCACGCTGTGCGGCCCGCGGTCCCATGCCCGTGCGCAGCAGGGCGACCGGTCCGGCCGCGCCCGAGCGGTCCCCCCGGCGCAGGGCGGCCCGCTCGATGCGCAGGGCGCAGACGAGCAGCAGCGGTGCGGGCGCCGGTCCGCCCTGGCCCGGCGGCTCGGACGGCCGGCATGACGGGGCCGGGTCGGCCCGTGAGCCGGACATCAGGCGGCCTGGTCCAGCCGGCCTGTGGTCGGCGAGGAGGACGCGTCGCCCAGGTAGCGCCCGAGCGCCGTGACCGGGAAGACCATCCGGTACAGGTGGTAGTTGATGGAGAAGTCCCACGGGAACCCGGTACCGGTGAAGTAGGGCTCGTCCCAGGAGCCGTCCTCCTTCTGGGTCTCGGCGAGCCAGCGGATGCCGCGTTCGACGGCCTTGCCATGGCGCTCGCCGGCGGCCAGCAGGGCCAGCAGCGCCCAGGCGGTCTGCGAGGCGGTGGAGGCGCCGCGCCCGATCCAGCCGGTGTCGGGGTAGGAGCGCTGGTCCTCGCCCCAGCCGCCGTCCGGGTTCTGCACGCTCTCCAGCCAGCTGACGGCCCGTCGGATGGACGGGTGCGCGGCCGGGATGCCGGCGGCGACGAGTGCGGGTACCACCGAGCCGGTGCCGTAGACGTAGTTGGTGCCCCAGCGGCCGAACCAGGCGCCGCTCGGCTCCTGCTCGCGCAGCAGCCACTCCACGCCGCGGCGGGTGCGCGGGTCGTGCCGCCTGCCGACCGCGGCCAGCATCTCCACCACGTGCGCGGTGACGTCGGCGGACGGCGGGTCGATGACCTCGCCGAAGTCGCAGAAGGGCAGCCGGTTGGGGAACCGGCTGGTGTTGTCGACGTCGAAGGCGCCCCACGCGCCGTTGCGGGACTGCATGCCGAGGTTCCATCGCACCCCGCGCTCGACGGCGGCCGCCAGCCGGGCCCGGTCGGGGTGGTCGACCTTGGTGAGGGCCAGGACCACCTCGGCGGTGTCGTCGATGTCCGGGTAGTTGTCGTTGTCGAACTCGAACGACCATCCCCCGGCGGGCAGCTGCG
>CAYNNX010000795.1:0-2082 GCA_964398515.1 uncultured Streptantibioticus sp.
GTCGACCCCGTCACGGGTCATCCGCCGCGCACCGGTCTCGTCCAGACCGGCGCCCATCCCGGAAGCCGACTGCGCCCACAGCCCCCAGGCCAGCGACGTCGCGGGCAGCCCTTCGGCCCGGCGCAGCTCGGCCAGCGCGTCCAGGAAGGAGTTGGCCGCGGCGTAGTTGCCCTGGCCCGCGCTGCCGAAGACACCGGCGGCGGAGGAGAAGAGCACAAAGGCCTTGAGATCGTACGGCCTGGTCAGCTCGTGCAGATGCCAAGCCGCCGCCACCTTGGGCCGGGCCACCTTGTCCAACCGATCGGGCGTCAACGCCCCGAGTACACCGTCATCCAGTACCCCGGCCGTGTGGACGACGGCGCTCAGGCTTGGCAGGCCCGCCAGCAGTTCCACGACCGCATCCCGATCGGCGACGTCGCACGCCACCACCCGGACCCTGGCGCCGAGCCCCACCAGCTCATCGCGAAGCTCGACCGCACCCTCGGCGTCAAGACCACGGCGGCTGGTCAGCACCAGATCCCGCACACCCCGCTCGGCCACCAGATGACGGGCCACCACGGCGCCCAGCGATCCCGTGCCGCCGGTGACCAGGACGGTCCCCTCGCCGTCCCAGACCTCGGAAGCCGGGCCGACGGTCGCTCGCGTCAGCCGGGGCACCAGTGCGATGCCGTCGCGCACCGCGACCTGGTGCTCGTCAGTGGCCAGCACACCCGGCAGCACACTCAGGTCGTCCCCGCCGACATCGGCCAGCACGAACCGGCCCGGGTTCTCCGACTGAGCCGCCCGCACGAGTCCCCACGCCGCGGCGGCCGCCAGGTCGGTACCCCCGAGAACCGCGCCTTCGGTAACGAACACCAGCCGCGAGTCGGCGAAGCGGTCGTCGGCGAGCCACGCCTGGAGCAGTTCCAGGACCCGGTGGGTCAGCGCCCTCGTGGCCGCGACGACATCGGCCTCCCCGGCGCGGCATGGCACGATCACGACCGGCGGGACCTGGCCCGCAGGCAGCTGCCCGTCCTCGGCGACCAGCCATTCCACCTGGGCGGCTTCGGGCGGCGCGAGCGGGCTCCAGTCGACGCCGTACAGCGACTCGACCGGCCCGGTGTCCGTGGTGGCGAGCGGGCGCAGTACCAGCGACTCGACGAAGAAGACCGGGGCACCGGCCGTGTCGGCGACCCGCAGCGACACCGAGTCCGTCCCCGCACTGGAGATCCGGACACGCAGCGCCGACGCGCCGGTGGCGTGCAGGGTGACTCCCTGCCACGCGAACGGCAGGCTCGCCTGGTCGCCGGTCAGGAAGGAACCCAGTCCGATCCCGTGCAGCGCCGCGTCCAGCAGCGCCGGATGCAGACCGTACGATTCCGCCTCCGCACCATCGGGAAGATCCACCTCGGCGAAGATGTCGTCGCCGAGGCGCCAAGCGGCGCGTACGCCTCTGAATGCGGGCCCGTAGTCCAGGCCCTCCGCGCTCAGACCGTCGTACAGGCCGATGACATCAACGGGCTCCGCGCCCGCAGGAGGCCAGGGAGCGGCCAGGTCATACGACGGCGCCGCCGCACCCGAGGTGAGCGCACCTGAGGCGTGCTTCGTCCAGGGCAGTGACTCGTCGGCCCGCGAGTAAACGTCAACGCCGTACCGCCCCTGCTCGTCCGCGCCGGAGACGGAGACCCGGAGTTGGACGGCGCCGTGTTCGGGCAGTACGAGCGGAGCCTCCAGAACCAGCTCCTCAAGGGTTCCGGCACCGACCTCGTCACCGGCTCGCACCGCGAGTTCGACGAACGCCGCCCCGGGCAGCAGCACCGACCCGGCCACCACGTGATCGGCCAGCCACGGGTGTGACCGCAGCGAAAGACGCCCGGTGAACAGATAGCCGTTCGACTCCGGAACCGCGACGGCCGCGCCCAGCAGCGGGTGCTCGGCGGCCACCTGCCCGGCCGACGCGAGGTCGCCGACCGTGCTCGGCATGTCGTTGAGCCACAAGTGCTGGTGCTGGAATGCGTAGCTCGGCAGCTCGATCCGCTGCGCGTTCCAGCCGGCGAAGTACGCCGCCCAGTCCGGCCGGACGCCCCGGACGAAGAGGCCGCC
>CAYNNX010000796.1:0-2066 GCA_964398515.1 uncultured Streptantibioticus sp.
CGAGCACCCGCCCGTCCGGCTGGCCGGTCTCACGGTGACCTCGGCGGAGGATCTCGCCAAGGGCACCGACCGCCTGCCGCCCACGGACGGCCTGCGCTACCACCTGGCGGGCGAGGGCCCGATCTCCGGTGCGCGGGTGATCGTCCGCCCGAGCGGCACCGAGCCCAAGCTCAAGTGCTATCTGGAGGTCGTCGTCCCGGTGGCCTCGAAGGAGGAGCTGCGGGACGCGGAGGCGACCGCGGCCCGGGTGCTGGCGGCGCTGAAGGAGGACCTGGCAGCCGCCGCCGGGATCTGACGCCGACCCGCCCTCGTTGCGTTCACCTGCGCCCCGGCCCACGGCCGGGGCGCAGCAGCGACCGGGGGAACCGCTCAGCCCACGGCCCAGAGCACCGCGAGCGCGACGGCGCCGGCCACCGCGGGAACGATGACCTCGTAGGCCCAGCGGACCACGACCTCGCCGGTGGCGCCCTCGTTGGAGGCGTTGCGTTCGGCCAGCTCCCGCAGGTCGGCGACGGCCTGGTCGGAGGGGGCGAGCCGGGGCGCGTCGGGGCGGGAGCGTCCGCCGGTGCGGGGCAGGATCCCCGGCACGTCGGCCGATCGGCGCAGCGCGCGGTTGCGCGCTCGCAGCGAGACCGGGATGGACCACATCTGGTAGGTCCGTCCGTCCGCGACGACCTCGCTGGAGTAGCGGGCGCGAACGGTTTCGACGGACGCCCACGGGATGGTGATCGTGCGGAACGGGTTGCGCACGGTCATCTGCTCGTCTCCGGCGCGCACCACCGGGCGGATGGTGAGGGCGACCACCAGGGGCGCGGCCAGCAGGAGTCCGGACAGGGCGAGCCAGGGGGTGCGGCCGGTGCCTCGGGCGGCCGCGTCGACGACCATCCACACGCCGATCGCCAGGAGCAGTACGCCGCCGGCGATGCCGAGCGGGGAGCGGAACGTACGGTCGGCGTACTTCCGCAGGGGCGCGTCGGGGCGCGGGGTCGTCATGCGACCGATTCTGCCCGACGCCCCGCGGCTCCCGCGGCGCCGCACCTGCAACCCTCATCGGAGCCCGCACCGCGAACACCCGTCGGACATGCGCCGCGAAGCCGCGATGTGCGCCCGTCGGACGAGCGCACATTGCGGAATCGCATCATTGGGAGGCCCGCGGATGACATGCCGCTACGCGCGTAGATATGCTCGCCTGGTGACCATGCTGAATCCTGGGCCCACCATCCCCGCCCACGGCCCCGACGCTGCGGCCCGGCTGGCCTCCATGGCGGATGTGACCGCTTCCGACGCCGCGCTGCGCCGCTTCCTGCACGGGCTTCCGGGCGTCGACGCGGTCGGCCTCGAAGGCCGTGCCGCCACCCTCGGCACCCGTTCGATCAAGACCACCGCCAAGGCCTACGCCATCGATCTGGCGATCTCGATGATCGACCTGACGACGCTGGAGGGCGCGGACACCCCGGGCAGGGTCCGGGCGCTCGCGGCCAAGGCCGTCCACCCCGACCCGACCGACCGGACCACCCCGAAGGTGGCGGCGGTCTGCGTCTACCCGGACATGGTGAAGACCGCCAAGGAGGCGCTCACCGGGACCGGGATCCACGTGGCCTCGGTCGCCACCGCCTTCCCCGCGGGCCGCGCCTCACTGCCGGTCAAGCTCTCCGACACCGCCGACGCGGTGGCCGCCGGGGCCGACGAGATCGACATGGTCATCGACCGCGGCGCCTTCCTGGCCGGCCGTTACATGCAGGTCTTCGACGAGATCAAGGCCGTCAAGGAGGCGTGCGCCCGGCCCGACGGGACCGCCGCCCACCTGAAGGTGATCTTCGAGAACGGCGAGCTGGCGACGTACGACAACATCCGCCGCTGCTCGTGGCTGGCGATGCTGGCGGGCGCCGACTTCATCAAGACCTCGACCGGCAAGGTCGCGGTCAACGCCACCCCCCCGAACACCCTGCTGATGCTGGAGGCGGTGCGCGACTTCCACGCCGCCACCGGGGTACAGGTCGGGGTGAAGCCCGCGGGCGGCATCCGCACCACCAAGGACGCGATCAAGTACCTGGTGATGGTCAACG
>CAYNNX010000797.1:0-2054 GCA_964398515.1 uncultured Streptantibioticus sp.
GTGGTCTCGTCGAAGCACTGGAGCGCCTTGGTGCCCAGCATCGATCCGGCGGCGCCGACGCCCTCGTAGTCCAGGGGGACGTCGAGGTGCTCGTCGGTGAACATCGGCGTGGAGGAGCCGCCCGGGGTCCAGAACTTCAGCCGGTGGCCGGGGCGCATCCCCCCGCTGACGTCGAGGAGTTGGCGCAGGGTGACGCCGAGCGGCGCCTCGTACTGGCCGGGGTTGGCCACGTGGCCGGAGAGCGAGTAGAGCGTGAAGCCCGGGGACTTCTCGCTGCCCATCGAGCGGAACCACTCGTTGCCGCGGTGGACGATCGCGGGAACCGAGGCGATCGATTCGACGTTGTTCACCACGGTGGGACACGCGTACAGGCCCGCGATCGCGGGGAAGGGAGGCCGCAGCCTGGGCTGGCCACGACGTCCTTCGAGCGAGTCGAGCAGTGCCGTCTCCTCACCGCAGATGTACGCGCCCGCACCCGCGTGCACCGTCAACTCCAGGTCGAAACCGGTGCCCTGGATGTCCCGGCCGAGGTACCCGGCCGCGTACGCCTCGGCCACGGCGTGGTGCAGGCGGCGCAGGACGGGCAGGACCTCGCCGCGCACGTAGATGAAGGCGTGGTTGGAGCGGATCGCGTGGCAGGCGATCACGATGCCCTCGATGAGGGAGTGCGGATTGGCGAAGAGCAGCGGGATGTCCTTGCAGGTGCCCGGCTCGGACTCGTCGGCGTTGACGACGAGGTAGTGCGGCTTGCCGTCGCCCTGCGGGATGAACTGCCACTTCATGCCGGTGGGGAAGCCCGCGCCGCCCCTGCCGCGCAGCCCGGAGTCCTTGATCAGGGCGATCACGTCGTCCGGCGGCATGGCCAGCGCCTTGCGCAGCGCCAGATAGCCGTCGTGCCGGCGGTAGGCGGCGAGCGTCCAGCTGTCGGGCTCGTCCCAGAACGCCGACAGCACGGGCGCCAGCAGCTTCTCGGGGCTGGTCTCGTCGATCTCGGTCGCCACGCTCATCACTCCCCCTCCTCGGTGACCGGGCCGGCGGGGTGCTCGGGATCGGATGCGGAGGTGGACTGCGGGGCGTCGTGGGCGCTCAGATGCTCACGCGGCTCCTCGTCGCGCGGCGGCTCGCTGCGCTGGGTGACCACCCGGCTCGGCGCCGCCTCCCCCCGGGCCAGCCGCAGTCCCGCCAGCGACGCGTGGCCCGCGCTCCCGCCGGCCTCGACCGCGCCGGGCCTGGCGTCGGGAAACCCGGCGAGGACCCTGGCCGTCTCCTTGTACGTGCACAGCGGCGCGCCGCGGGTCGGGGTCACGACGCGTCCGGCGCGCAGGTCGTCCACGAGCCGCTTGGCGGACTCGGGGGTCTGGTTGTCGAAGAACTCCCAGTTGACCATGACCACGGGCGCGTAGTCGCAGGCCGCGTTGCACTCGATGTGCTCCAGGGTCACCTTGCCGTCCTCGGTGGTGCCGTGGTTGCCGACGCCGAGGTGCTCCTGGAGCGCCTCGAAGATCGCGTCGCCGCCCATCACCGCGCACAGGGTGTTGGTGCAGACCCCGACCTGGTACTCGCCGGAGGGGCGCCGCCGGTACATGGTGTAGAAGGTGACGACCGCGGTGACCTCGGCGGTGGTCAGATCCAGCATCTCGGCGCAGAACCGCACCCCGGTCCGGGTGACGTACCCCTCCTCGGCCTGGACGAGGTGGAGCAGCGGCAGCAGGGCCGAACGGGGATCCGGGTAGCGGGCGATCACCTCCCGCGCGTCGGCCTCCAGCCGGGCCCGTACGTCCGCCGGATAGTCCGGAGCGGGCATCTGCGGCATGCCCAAACTGACGTCTGTCACCGGTCGACGCCTCCCATCACGGGGTCGATGGACGCCACCGCGACGATCACGTCGGCGACCATGCCGCCCTCGCACATCGCCGCCATGGTCTGCAGGTTGGTGAAGGACGGGTCGCGGAAGTGCACCCGGTGCGGCCGGGTGCCGCCGTCGCTGACGACATGGACCCCGAGCTCGCCCTTGGCCGACTCCACCGCCGAGTACGCCTGGCCGGGCGGGACCC
>CAYNNX010000798.1:0-2050 GCA_964398515.1 uncultured Streptantibioticus sp.
GCAGACCGCCGAGAGCCCGCGCACCCCCGCGGGCCGACACGCGAACGGAGCCCAGGGTGCGTGAACTGACCCGCGCCGACTACGCCGAGCTGTTCGGCCCCACCACCGGCGACCGCATACGACTCGCCGACACCGCGCTGTTCATCGAGGTCGAACGCGACCTGGCGGGCGGTCCGGGCCGCGCCGGCGACGAGGCGGTCTTCGGCGGCGGCAAGGTGATCCGGGAATCCATGGGCCAGTCCCGGGCCACCCGGGCCGACGGCGCCCCGGACACCGTGATCACCGGCGCGGTCGTGCTCGACCACTGGGGCGTCGTCAAGGCCGACGTCGGCATCCGCGACGGACGGATCACCGCACTCGGCAAGGCGGGCAACCCGGAGACGATGGACGGGGTCCACCCGGCCCTGGTCATCGGGCCGGAGACCGAGATCATCTCGGGCAACGGCAAGATCCTCACCGCCGGAGCGGTCGACGCGCACGTGCACTTCATCTGCCCGCAACTCGCCGACGAGGCGCTCGCCTCGGGCGTCACCACTCTCGTCGGCGGCGGCACCGGCCCCGCCGAGGGCAGCAAGGCCACCACCGTCACGCCCGGCGCCTGGCACCTCGCCCGGATGTTCGAGGCGATGGAGGCCTACCCCGTCAACGTCGGCTTCCTCGGCAAGGGCAACACCGTCAGCAGCGCGTCGATGCACGGCCAACTGCGCGCGGGCGCCGTCGGATTCAAGATCCACGAGGACTGGGGTGCCACACCGGCCGCCATCGACGCCTGCCTGACGGTGTGCGACGCGACCGGCGCACAGGTCGCCATCCACACCGACACGCTGAACGAAGCGGGGTTCGTCGAGGACACCCTCGCCGCCATCGCCGGCCGGGGCATCCACGCCTACCACACCGAAGGCGCCGGCGGCGGGCACGCGCCCGACATCATCACGGTGGTCTCCCGGCCCAACGTGCTGCCGTCCTCCACCAATCCGACCCGCCCGCACACCGCCAACACCGTCGAGGAGCACCTCGACATGCTGATGGTCTGCCACCACCTCAACCCGGCCGTCCCCGAGGACCTCGCCTTCGCCGAGTCCCGCATCCGGCCCTCCACCATCGCCGCCGAGGACGTGCTCCACGACCTCGGAGCGATCTCCATCATCTCCTCCGACTCCCAGGCCATGGGCCGCATCGGCGAGGTCGTACTGCGCACCTGGCAGACCGCACACGTGATGAAGGAGCGCCGCGGAGCGCTGCCGGGCGACGGACGGGCCGACAACCACCGCGCGCGCCGCTACGTCGCCAAGTACACCATCAACCCCGCGGTGGCCCAGGGCCTCGACGGCGAGATCGGCTCGGTCGAGGCGGGCAAGCTCGCCGACCTCGTCCTGTGGGACCCGGCGTTCTTCGGTGTCAAGCCCCAACTCGTCCTCAAGGGCGGCCAGATCGCCTACGCGCAGATGGGCGACGCCAACGCCTCCATCCCCACCCCGCAGCCGGTGCTGCCCCGGCCCATGTTCGGCGCTGTCGGCCGGGCCGCGGCCGCCGGCTCGTTCAACTTCGTGACGCAGACCGCCCTGGACGACGCCCTGCCCGAACGGCTGGACCTGGCCAAGCCGTTCCGCGCGATCCGCAGCACCCGGGCCGTCACCAAGGACGACATGAGGGAGAACCACGCCCGGCCGGACGTCGCGGTCGACCCCGACACGTTCACCGTCCGCATCGACGGAGAGGCGGTGGAGGCGGCCCCGGCGAGCGAACTGCCCATGGCCCAGCGGTACTTCCTCTTCTGACCTCCGTTCCGATCTCCCGCCCCTCGCCCCGCAACACCTGAGAGCCGCATGTCATGACCGCCGCCCCCGCTGTCCCGCCCGCCGCCCGCGCGGCGCTGCTCGTCCTCGCCGACGGCCGCTTCCCGGCGGGCGGGCACGCGCACTCCGGCGGCGCGGAGGCCGCGGTGAAGGCCGGACGGCTGCGGGACGCCGCCACGCTGGAGGCGTTCTGCCGGGGCCGGCTGCACACCACCGGGCTCGTCGGGGCGGCACTGGCCGCGGCGGCGGCGGCC
>CAYNNX010000799.1:0-2034 GCA_964398515.1 uncultured Streptantibioticus sp.
TCGGTGCCGCAGGTGCCGGCGGCGTACTCGTAGGCGGCGCGGGCGGGCTTCCAGGCGCCGGCGTCCTCCACCGACAGCAGCGCCTCGAACTCCTCGCGGATTCCGGCCGCGGCGAACAGCCGCTCGGCCACCTGGGTGGAGCCGTTCGTGAGTGTGACCAGCCGGCGCCCGGAGCGGCGCAGCGCGCGGACGCCGTCGGGCACGTCGGGGTGCACCGCGAGCTGGGCGAAGCCGTCCATGATGTGGCCGATCGCCGCGTCCACGTCCCGGTTCAGCTCGATCCCGCGCAGCACCGTGTGCAGCGCGGCGATCCCGAGCTCGGCGAATGGGCGCTGCGCCCCGGCGGCGGTGAGCGCGAACCCATCGCGCAGCAGGGTGGCGAACCACAGCTTGGCCAGGTGCTCCGGCGCGCCGACGTCGGCGAACCGCCCGGCCATCGGGCTCATGTCGGACAGCGTTTCGTTGACGTCGAAGACGATCACGGACGGGTGCGGGCTCATCCGGCCTCCCGGGCGTCGAGCAGGTCGTTGATGGCGGCGGCGATGCGGTCGGGATGGTCCTCGGGGGTGAAGTGCTTCCCGCCGGGGATGATCTGCAGGGTGGTGCCGAGGTCGGCGGCGAGCCGCCGGCCGTAGCCGGCCTTCTGGAAGGGGTCGGCCTCGCCCCACACCACCCGGGCGGGCAGGCCCAGGGACGGCAACCGATCGGCCACTGTGAGGGTGTCGGCGGTGCGCAGCGCGGTCACCTGGCGCATCAGGGCGGCCGCGGCGCCGTGGGTGACGTAGGGAGCCCAGTGCACGCCGATGGACTCCAGTGCCCGGGGCCGGTCGTCGTGGCCGCGGTGGATCAGCTGGACGAACGTCGGGTAGATCCCGGTGGCGGGCAGGTGCCGCAGCAGCGGGGCGGCGCGCTGCATCGCGGCGACGCTGCGGATTGGCCACGAGTCGTAGCAGATGGCGTCGGTGAGCACCAGGCCGCTGACGGCGTCGGGCTGTCGGGCGGCGGCGATCTGCACCACTCCGCCGCCGAGGTCGTGACCGACCAGGATCGGCGCCTCGAGTCCGACAACGGCCAGCCAACGCAGCAGTCGCTCCGCTTGCGCTGCGAGGCTCAGGTCGCGTCCCTCACCGTCGGGGATGGAGCTTCCGTAGCCGACCATCTCGAACGCCAGGCAGCGGCCGTGGACGAGCGGCAGCACGTGGCGCCACAGTTGCGGCGACGTGGGGATGCCGTGGACCAGGACTACGGGGCGCCCCTCGCCCGCGTCCAGCCAGCGCACCTGAGTCCCGTCGAGATCGGCTGCGCGGACGGCGGGATTCGTGCTTGGTTCCATCCCAGGTCCTCCTGCCCGTCTGTGACCGTTCCGACGAACGCGGTGCCCGCCGGCTCGGCCGGAGCATGCGGGCGGCGGTCCCGGCCGAGGTCGGTTGGGACCGCGGGGCGCTCACAGCCCGGGCGCGGCGGGCACGTCGAGGTCGGTCTGCACCAGGTGGTTGAAGTGGTTGGTGAACAGGTTGACGACGATGTGCACCGATGCCTCGGTGAGCTCGGTGTCGGTCCACCCGGCGTCGAGCGCCCTTTGCCACACCTCGTCGGGGACGTGCCCGAGGTTGGCCGCCGACTCGCGCACCAGGGTCAGCAGAGCGGCCAGCTTGGGGTTGAAATCGACGCGGCCCTGGCGGATGCCGATCGTCTGCTCGGAGCTGAAGCCGGCGCGCTTGGCGCTGAGGGTGTGCGCTGACTGGCAGTAGTCGCAGCCGTCGACGTTGCCGACGGCCAGGGCGATCGCCTCGCGGGTGGCGGGGTCGAACGTGCCGAAGTCGGCTATGGCCTGCTGCAGGGCGGTGTAGCCCTGTACCACGACCGGGGAGTGCGCCATCTCGCCGTGGATGTTGAGCACCTTGCCCATCTTTGCCTCGAGCGCCTTCAGCGCGTCGCGGCTGTCTTCGGGGGCGTCGGCGACGGTGTGCACGGGAATGCGGGGCATGCGACCTCCTGGGTCTCGACTGTGCGGACGGGACGGGAACCCGGTGG
>CAYNNX010000800.1:0-2034 GCA_964398515.1 uncultured Streptantibioticus sp.
CGGTGCTGGTCACACCGTGGGCCGGGGCACCGCGGCGCGGCGGAGCCGGTTGGCGATCGCCAGTCCCATCCCCTCCTCCACCGGCAAGGAGGCGACGATGAGGTCGCACCCCCGCTGGTCGAGTTCGCGCAGGAACCCGTACAGCCCCCGTGCGTAGGCGGACATCGAGGCGGGGACCGCCAGCACGGCGTGGGCCTTCACCGGGGCGCCGGCGAAGGAGGCGGGCACAAAGACGCCCACCTGGTGCCCCAGCTCCTGCGCGAGTTCCGCTTCGGCGATGACCTTCTCGGGCTCGACGAGGACGACCCGCGCCCGCGGGGCGTAGTGGGACGGATGCTGGCCCGGCACCCGAACGTGGCTCGTCGAGGGCACCGCGAGCGGGAACTCCAGCACCGCTTCGAGGTCCTCGCGCGTCACTCCGCCGGGCCGCAGGATGCTCGGGACCTCGCCGGTGACGTCGACGATGGTCGACTCGACGCCGACCTCGCAGGGGCCACCGTCCAGCACGAAGTCGACGGCGTCGCCGAGCTCTGCTCGGACGTCGTTCGCCGTGGTCGGGCTGACCGAGCCGAAGCGGTTGGCGGATGGGGCCGTGACGCCACCGCCGAAGGCCGCCAGCAGCGCGAGTGCGACGGGGTGGTCAGGCACGCGCACGGCAACCGTCTCCAGGCCGCCGGTCGCTTCGAGGGGCACGCGGGGACCACGCCGCAGGACCAGCGTGAGCGGCCCAGGCCAGAAGTGATCAGCCAGCACGCGGGCCGTCGCGGGCACGTCCTGGACCCATTCGTCCAGATGCTCCGCGCCGCCGATGTGGACGATCAGCGGGTGGGAGGGCGGACGTCCCTTGACCTGGAAGATGCGCGCGACGGCGGCGGGGTCCTCGGCGTTGGCGCCCAGTCCGTAGACGGTCTCGGTCGGGAGGGCCACCAGGCCGCCGGCGCGCAGCACACCGGCCGCACCGCCGACGAGATCCTCAACTCCCTCGCCGACTACCTCACCAAGGTGGGAACAGTCGGCCAGGAAGCAGAGCAGAACTAACCCTCAGAATTTCTGGCGCATCACATTAGCTGGTACGCGGGGGCGTGCCCGGGGCAAGGCAGTCAGGCTCCGCAGCCTGACTGCGCCCAGCCCAACCGCGAACCCTCGACAAAGTCCAGGCTCCGCCTTCTCGCCAGGCTCACGAGAGGCTTGCCCAAGACGAGTGCTGCAGCTGGTCATTTCTGTCGCAGTGATGCGGCGGCGGTGATGAGTGCGGTGACGTGGTCTCGATGATCATGTGCCCGGCGTGCGATGACGATCTGGCTCGGGCCTGCGTCGGTGACGGGAACCAACACGATGCCCGGGGGTGCGGGCGTGATGAGCGAGCGGGGGACGACGGCGATGACGCGGCCGATCCTGACCAGCGCGATGAGCGCGGCGGCATCGGCGATCTCGGGGCCGTTCCCGTCGTCGGGAACACCTGGCCACCGAGGGAAGACCTCGTCGTCGAGATCGTCCAGGTTGATGCTGTCGCGGGCGGCGAGCCGGTGTCCTTCCGGGAGGACGGCCACGCGGTCCTCGACGTGGAGGGTCTCGGCGACGAGTCCGGTGAGGTCGTCGAAGGGGGCGTAGAGCAGGGCCGCGTCGGCGCGTCCGTCGTGGAGATGGTCGGTCCGGTCGGTGGCGCCACTGAAGAGGATGTCGACCTGCCGGGCACGGGGGTGTTGGGCGTATGCGGCGAGGATTCCAGAGAGCAGGTTCGCATCCCCGCCGGGTTTGATCACGAACCTGAGTGGTTCGTCGCCGGCGGCACGCTGCGCGTTCTGCACGGCGATCGTCATCGCATTCAGCGTATGCCGACCGTGTTCGAGCAGAGCGGCGCCGGCGGGTGTCAGTGCGACGCTGCGGCTCGTGCGGTCGAACAGCTGCACCCGGAGCCGTGACTCGATGCGTTGGATGGTCTTCGACAGCGCGGGCTGCGCGATGGAGAGCCTGGCGGCGGCACGGCCGAAGTGCAGCTCCTCGGCGACGGCGACGAAGTACCGCAGCTCCCTG
>CAYNNX010000801.1:0-2027 GCA_964398515.1 uncultured Streptantibioticus sp.
CGCCACCCAGGTCATGCCGCCGACGCGGGGCGGCGCGCCCGGCGCCGCGCCGCCGCAGGGGCCGCACCCGTGGGAGTCGCAGCTGAGCGCCGCCCGCCACCGCAACGAGCAGACCGAGCTGCAATACCTCGATCCCGGCCAGGACCCCCTGCGCCACCGCCCGCGCCGCCAGCCCGGGCCCCCGCAGCAGCCGTACCAGCAGCCCTACGACCGCGCCCGGCAGCCGGTCCAGCCGCGCCGCGAGCCGCGGTACGAGCCGCAGCCGCAGCGCTATGAGCCGCAGCGCCCGCCGGAGCGCAAGCCCAGGCCCCGCCGCGAGCCCCGGCCGCGCAGCCGGATGCGGATTCCGGGGCTCGGGTGCCTGAAGGGCTGCCTGTTCATGGTCTTCATCCTGGTGGTGGTCTTCGTGCTGGTGTGGAATTTCACGCCCGTACCGGAGTGGGTCGCCAAGGGCCAGTCGTGGTACGAGGCCACGTCGAGCTGGGTGAAGTCGGCCTGGCACTGGATCTCCGCGATCGGCAACGCCGCCGGCAAGCTGCCCAAGAACATCCCGTGACCGCGGCCCGCCGCGTCCGGCGGCGGGGTACGCCCCTCGTCTTGTCATGTCCGCGCCCATATTGCGGGACGGCGGGCGGAGCGCGGATTTCGTCGACGCCTGCAGGTTCACCACGTCACGTGAGGCGCCTACTGGCCGCCGACTCAGGAGATTTATCGACTTCCGAAGGGTGATTTCCCCCGCAGAAGCCGCAGTCACTACCAACCGATGCCCCGAGTGGTCCGTCATCCGCGTAGCTTTGTCGCCAACAGGCCGTCGAATGACGCCGCATGGGGCGTCGGATGAGTCGGAGCAGTCTTGGCACGGAAGATCGGCAGCCGGTACACCGCCCAGCAGGTGCTCGGGCGGGGATCCGCCGGAACGGTGTGGCTCGGCGAGGGACCCGAGGGTCCGGTCGCCATCAAGCTGCTGCGCGAGGACCTCGCCTCCGACCAGGACCTGGTCGGCCGGTTCGTCCAGGAGCGCACCGCGCTGCTCTCCCTGGACCACCCGCGCATCGTCGGCATCCGCGATCTCGTGGTCGACGGCACCGACCTGGCGCTCGTGATGGACCTGGTCCGCGGCAGCGACCTGCGCTCCCGGCTGGAGCGCGAGCGCCGCCTCGCCCCCGAGGCGGCCGTCGCCGTCGCCGCCGACGTCGCCGACGCCCTCGCCGCAGCCCACGCCGCGGGCGTCGTCCACCGCGACGTGAAGCCCGAGAACGTCCTGCTGGACGCCGCCGCCCCGGCCGGCCCCGGCGGCGCCCCGCCCGCCCTGCTCACCGACTTCGGCATCGCCCGACTGGTCGACTCGCCCCGCCGCACCCGCGCCACCCGCATCATCGGCACCCCCGACTACCTCGCACCGGAGATCATCGAGGGGCTGCCGCCACGCGCCAGCGTGGACATCTACGCGCTCGCCACCGTCCTGTACGAGCTGCTGACCGGCTCCACCCCCTTCGGCGGCGGCCACCCCGGGGCCGTGCTGCGCCGCCACGTCACCGAGACCGTCACACCGGTCCCCGGCATCCCGGACGCGCTCTGGCAGGTCCTCGCCCAGTGCCTGGCCAAGGCGCCCGCCTCCCGGCTGACCGCGGGCGAGCTCGGCGACCGGCTGCGCGACCTGCTGCCGGAACTGGCCGGGCTGCCGCCCCTGGAGATCGCCGAACCGCGGGAGGACCCCGAGGAGGCCGCCCAGCGCGACGGCGGCGCCCCCGATCCGGCGTCGGAGCCGCCGAACACCCGGCGCGGTGCGGTCCCCCTGGTACGGCGCTCGGCTCCGGACTCCAGCAGGGCGACGCACACCAGCATCAAGCTGCCCTCCGCGGAGGAACTGGCCGCCTACCCGCACCGCGACGCCCCGGGCCACCGCTCCGGTCACCGCCACCGCGCCGAGCCCGACGCCCTGCGCCGCCGACGGCTGCGGCTCGCGGCCGCCGCGACCGCCGCCGTGGTCGCCGCGGGGCTAGGCGGCTGGGCGATCGCCTCCTCTG
>CAYNNX010000802.1:0-618 GCA_964398515.1 uncultured Streptantibioticus sp.
GAGATCCTCCAGGGTCCTCAGCCGCAGGCCCGGCCGGTCGGGCACGGCGAAACCACGTGCCGCCAGCAGCGGGCGGACCTGGCGAATCGCCTCGGAGACGGTGGAGCGGTCCACTGCGAACAGCTCGGCGAGCACCTCGTGCGGCAGTTGGTGGCGCAGATGGACCAGGGTGACGAGCAGCCGGTCGAAGAAGACCAGCTTTGGCTTGCGCCCGGCACCTTCTGCCCGCTTGCGCTCTCCGCCGCGCGCGGCCCTCAGCGCGGACTGCCGGGCCGCTTCCCACGGTCCGGCGAGCTCGGCGAACAACTCGCCGAAGTGTGCACGAGAGACACCGGACAGGGCAGGATGGGCACAGGCCGCACGGGCCCAGGTCAGCTTCACAGCTCACCCAACCCGTGCGGCCCACCTCATGTCACGCCCGGACAGGACGATCACCGAGCCACCCGAGACCGTCAGAGGGCTCAGCCCTCTGCGTCAGTGAACTTCTCCGCGAGCTCGCGATGCCTGTCTGCGGCTTGCTTCGCGTGGGCGGGGCTGACGGTCGATCCCGGCATGCTGCCCAAGCGTTCGACCCCCTCCGCGAAGCGCAGGTGCTCGCGCCGGGCGTGCTCCCGGCAG
>CAYNNX010000802.1:628-2024 GCA_964398515.1 uncultured Streptantibioticus sp.
CCGGCAGGCGAGGCAGGTGACTTTGTCCGGGCGCGGTGAGGTCATCGCATACGGCACCCTCAGCCCGCATCCGGTAGTGACGAGGCTCGGCAGGTCACCCGCCAAACCGAACGTGGATGCCAGCACGTTGCGGACGGCGGCATCGCCATGGACCACCTTCGATTCGACATGGATGTGCGGATCGTTCCCGCCCAAGCGTCCTCCCTTGCCCCGGCGACCGGACTGAAGATGAGTTTCCCATGTCACGGCCCGGCCAGGACGATCACTAATTCCCCCGAGACCGTAAACGGCTGCGGTCCCTCTCCGGGACTACGGGTACAGCTTCTCGCCCTTCGCTAGCATCGCTACGTACTTCTCTATCCGGCGCGCCCGGGTCTCGGGCTTCTTGGCGTCTTGGACCCGGTACAGGATCGCGTAGCGGTTCTGCCGGTCCAGTGTCTCGAAGAACGTGGCCGCGGCCGGGTCGGCGGTCAGGGCCGCTGCGAGGTCGTCCGGCACCGTGGCGGTCTTCGCGCCGTCGTAGGCCGCCTCCCAGCGGCCGTCCGCCTTGGCGCGGTCGACCTCGGCCTGCCCCTGGGGATGCATCCGGCCCTGCTCGATCAGGGTGGCCGCCTTGTCCCGGTTGACCTTGGACCACTTGCTGCGCGGCTTGCGCGGGGTGAACCGCTGGAGCCACCACTGGTCGTCGAACTTGGCCTTCTGGCCGTCGATCCAGCCGTAGCAGAGTGCCACGTCGAGCGCCTGGGCGTAGTCCAGCGCGACGATTCCGGGGCCCTTCTTGCGAAGCTTGAGCCAGATGCCGGGCGAGACGGCGTGGTTCTCGCCGAGCCATGCCTGGAATGCCTCGGCGGATTCGAATGCGACGATCTCCAAGTCCTGAGTCACCCCAGCAGCGAACCACACCCGGCCGATTGTCGTGACGCATTCGGGCACGGCCCCGGATGCAGGATGCCCGTGGACTTGCGTGATCATCCCTGTTCTCGACGCAGAACGATCATGCAGGAGTCGCGGGCTTGCTCAACGATACGACGTTGCTGCTCGACCTCGACGGGGTGTCCGTCGCGCGGGTTGAGCGGCTGGCCGACGGGAAGGCGCCGAGTTCACCTGGTCACGGCCGACGAGACAGCCAGGGCCTGCCCGGCCTGCGGGGTGTTCGCCACCCGGGTGAAGGGCTCGGCGGTGACCCGCCCGCGCGATCTCCCTTACGGCGACAGCGGTTTGGAGTTCCGCTGGCACAAGCGCCGCTGGTGGTGCCGCGAGGCCGGCTGCCCTCGCCGGTCCTTCACCGAGCAGATCCCGCAGATTCCGGCCGGTGCCAGGCTGACCTGCCGACTGCGGGGTGCGGCCGGGCGCCGCATACGCGATGCCGGCTCCACGGTCATCCAGGCCGCGCGGG
>CAYNNX010000803.1:0-2017 GCA_964398515.1 uncultured Streptantibioticus sp.
GTGGCCGACGGTGCCGTACCAAGGGGTGCCGCGGCGGCTGGATCACCATCACCACGCGCGTGCACGTCAGCACCGGCCGCACCGAGGAAAAGATGGTGCCGTGCGGCACCTGCCACCGCGCGTGATGGGAACACTGAGGCGCCGCCCGGAATCGTCCGGAGCGGGGCCTCTCTGCGTTCGAGGGGAGGGACCGCCCTCGTCAATCAACGGCATCGGCCCCACCAGCGGGCGAGGGCCGATCGTCGTACCCCCAGCAGATACCGGGAGTACCGTTCTGGATGTCGAGGCCAGAACGGAGTTCAGTATGCCGGATGCTCTCAATGACCGGGCTGGGATCGGGCGGCGCATCGCGCAGGCTCGCAAAACGCGGGGGCTGACACAGACGGAACTCGCCCGGCGCATTCCTTGCTCGAAATCCCTCATCGCCCAAGTCGAACGCGGCCACAAGCCAGCCAGTCCGTCTCTCACCGCCGGGGCCGCCCGCGCCCTCGGCGTCCGATTGGAGCAACTGACTGGGCAGCCCTACGACGACGCCCGACAGGGCCGCGTCCACGCCGCCATCCCGCATATCCGGCGCTCCCTGCTCTCGTGGGACCTGCCCGACGAGAACCTGCCCGCTCGCCCAGCCGACGAACTCGCCGCCGACGTAGCCAAGGCATCTCTGCTCGGCCGCAAAGCCCGGTACGGGCAACTCGGCCAGATGCTCCCCGCGCTCCTCGACGAACTGAGCACGGCATGCCACACCGCTGATGGCCGCGAGCAGCAGCATCTCTTCGGCATGCTGTCCGAGACGTACACCGGAGTCACCGCCATCGCCTATGCGCTGGGCGAGTTCGACCTGCGTTCCCTGGGCATGGACCGGGTGCAGTGGGCCGCCCAGCAGTCCGGTGACCCGCTGCGCGTGGCGCGCACACAGTGGCAGCGCTCCACGCTGTTCATGCAGGCCGCCGCCTACGACCGCGGCATGCGGCTGCTCGACCGGATCCGCGGCGAGTTCGGCGACGACATCGCCCACATGGAACCGCCCATGCTGTCTGTGTACGGGGCGGCGCATCTGCGGTCAGCCATGTTCGCGGCGCGGGCCTCGAATGCTCCCGCTGCCTGGGATCACATCGCGGCAGCGCGCGAGACGGCCCGCGTGCTGGGGGACGACGCTAATCACTACGGGCTGGAGTTCGGGCCTACGAACGTCGACATCCACGCCCTGGGCGTCGCGGTCGAGTTGTACGACGGGCCCCGCGTCGCCCGCCTGGCGGAGTCGACGAGGCTGCCCGCCGGGATCGCACCAGTGCGCGCGGGACGCTGGTACATGGACCTGGCCAAGGGCTGGCTGGACTACGGCCAGCGGGGCAAGGCGGTAGCGGCGATCGCTGCGGCCCGGAAGGTGTCGCCAGAGCAGGCACGGAACCATCCCCAGGTCCGTGAGACGGTGCGGACGCTGATCGAGTTGGAGAAGTACCGGAAGGATTCGCTGGTGG
The DNA here is from genome assembly GCA_964398515.1 of uncultured Streptantibioticus sp. Lineage (GTDB taxonomy): Bacteria > Actinomycetota > Actinomycetes > Streptomycetales > Streptomycetaceae > CAYNNX01. The sequence continues at coordinate 1,479 of CAYNNX010000803.1, forward strand.
GGCTGGCTCATTGGCTCGGTATCACGTGATGTTTCACAGCTTGTGAAACTCACCCGACTCCATGGTGAGCAGGCTGTGTGTAGTTGACCACGCAGCGTTCACGGAGTCGCTCATGCCCACACAGCCGACGGTGGCCTTCATCTACGACCGACATGCGACGCAGAACACCGTGATACTCGACCTGCGGCTCAAGGCGTGCGCACGGTACGTCAGCGACCATAGCTGGGGCTTCGGCGGCTGGTGGGTGGATAACGGCGACTACGCCCTGACCGACGACCGCCGCCCGGCGTTCGACGCGCTGCTACGGACCATGCAGGCCGCCGACCGGACCCAGCCGCGGGTGTGCCTGGTGCACGACTGGTCGCGCCTCAGCCGGGACATGAAGGCCCGCGGGCTCCTCACCCGCCGCGTGCTGCTGCTCGGCGGCGGGGTGGAAACCTGCAGCGGCGAGAAGCGCGAGCCCGGCGACGGGATCCAGCACACAGGCCGCCTGACGTCAGGGCCGATCACGGCATGAGGTCCGCGTTAGCCACGCTCGT
>CAYNNX010000804.1:0-225 GCA_964398515.1 uncultured Streptantibioticus sp.
GCGCGGCATGAGTTACAAGAACGCCCTCGCCGGGCTCGACCACGGCGGCGGCAAGGCGGTGATCATCGGCGATCCGGCCACCGACAAGACTCCCGAGCTGCTGCGCGCCTACGGCCGGTGCGTCGCCTCGCTCGGCGGCCGGTACGTCACCGCCTGCGACGTCGGCACCTATGTGGCGGACATGGACATCGTGGCCACCGAGAACCAGTGGACCACCGGCCGCTC
>CAYNNX010000804.1:235-2012 GCA_964398515.1 uncultured Streptantibioticus sp.
CGCTCCCCCGAGAACGGCGGCGCCGGGGACTCCTCGGTGCTGACCGCCTTCGGCGTCTTCCAGGGCATGCGCGCCAGCGCCCAGGTCCGCTGGGGCACCCCCACACTGCGCGGTCGCCGGGTCGGCATCGCGGGCGTCGGCAAGGTCGGCCACCACCTGGTGGAACACCTGCTGGAGGACGGCGCCCAGGTGGTCGTCACCGACGTGCGCGGCGACGCCGTCGAGCGGATCCGCGCCGCCCACCCCGAGGTCGAGGCGGCGGCCGACACCGACGCCCTGATCCGCTCCGGCCTCGACGTGTACGCGCCCTGCGCGCTCGGCGGGGCGATCGACGTCGGCAGCGTGGCGCACCTCACCGCGACCGTGGTGTGCGGCGCGGCCAACAACCAGCTCGCGCACCCCGGCGTCGAGAAGGACCTGGCCGACCGCGGGATCCTCTACGCGCCGGACTACGTGGTGAACGCGGGCGGCGTGATCCAGGTCGCGGACGAGCTGCGAGGCTTCGACTTCGAGCGGGCCAAGGCCAAGGCGGCGAAGATCTTCGACACGACTCTGGCGATCTTCGAACGCGCCGCCGCCGACGGTGTCCCGCCCGCCGTGGCCGCCGACCGGCTGGCCGAGCAGCGGATGGCCGACCGCACCCCCGCGGACTCCTGGCTGCGGCCGACGCACGAAGGGTGACGAAGGGTGACGAACGTCACCGACTCGTCCGGAAAGTGCGACCCGTACCACGCCCCGGCAGCGATCGGCGGACGGAAGAAGGTAAAATCGTCGCTGACCAGCTAGGACAGGGCCGTCGACGGCCCCTGCTTCGGCGCGCGTCGCGCGGGCGACGTACCGTGTGGGCGCGGAAGCAGGTACCGTTGAAGGCCTACGGGCCGGTCTTCGCTAGGGAAGACCGTTCCACTTCATGAACGCGTGTCAAGACTCGGGGCCGTCGAGCCCCGCCGTTGAGGGGGTCGAGCCATGGGGCGCGGCCGGGCCAAGGCCAAGCAGACAAAGGTCGCCCGCCAGCTGAAGTACAACAGCGGCGGAACGGATCTCTCACGTCTGGCCGAGGAGCTGGGCGCATCGTCATCGCCGCGACCGGCGAAGCCGGAGCACGTCGACGACGATGAGCTGGACAATGACCCGTACGCACGGTACGCGGAGCTCTACAACGACGAGGATGACGAGGACGAGGACTCCGAGGAGCACTCGTCACAGCGTCGTCGCGCTTGACCCCAGCGTCTTGCTCACCCGGTCCGGGGCCTGCCTCGGACCGGGTTTCGTCGTCCTCTCACACCCGCGGTGAACCCGCCTCCTAACCGGCGTACTCCCCGGTCAGGGTGACGGCCTCGGTCCGGTCTCCGCGCTCGGTGATCTCACCGGCGACCCAGGCCTCCACATCCCGGTCCGCCAGGGTCGCCAGCGCCACGTCCACCGCGTCCTGGGGCACGACGGCGATCATGCCGACGCCCATGTTCAGCGTCTTCTCCAGCTCCGGCCGGGCCACCTCGCCGAGCTTGCCGACGAGGTCGAAGACGGGTGCGGGGGTCCAGGTCGAGCGGTCGACGACGGCGTGCAGCTCGTCCGGGATGACCCGGGCGAGGTTGTTGGCGAGCCCGCCGCCGGTGATGTGCGAGAACGCGTGCACATCAGCCGTACGAGTGAGCGCCAGGCAGTCCAGCGCGTAGATGCGGGTGGGCTCCAGCAGCTCCTCGCCGAGGGGGCGGCCGAACTCGGGCACCTCGCGATCCAGCGTCCAGCCCGCGAGGTCGAAGAGCACATGGCGGAC
>CAYNNX010000805.1:0-2003 GCA_964398515.1 uncultured Streptantibioticus sp.
CCAAGCGGGTGACCCAGGCGTTTGGGCCCTGAGCCAGAGCACTCGTAGCCCGGATGCCGGCCGGCGAGCTGACTCCACGGAGCTGGCCTCCCGAGGCCACCAGCGTTTCTTAAGGGCGCCGAACTGCGGTGTGCCGCACCGATAGAGCCCGGCGGGGATCCGCAGGATGATCTCCCGCTCGGGTTTGCTCATATGCGGGCTCCACATGCTGATCGCCGCGACGGTCAGGTTCGCGGACAGGTGGGCGTCAGCTCCCACCAGCGTGCGGTTGATGCCGATGCGGTGGCCGAGGATCGCGCGCTCGCACAGGACCGACCGGGTGACCTCGCAGTTGAAGCCGACTGAGACGCCGGCGCAGAGCAAGGAGCCCCCGCGGACGGTGGAGAACTCCCAGACACGCACGTTCGGGCCGATGATCACGTCGTCGCCGATGATCGCGGTCGGGTGGATCCAGGCGGTGGGGTGGATCCGGTGCGGGAGCTGGGTGAGGGCCTGGCGGTGCCAGTCGTCCCACACGGCCAGGAAGTCCGCGAGATCCGTCTTCTCCAACTGTTCGTAGGGCGTGCCGTCGAGCAGTCCATCGGTGGGGGCGGTGAGGTAGTCGCCGAGGCGGATGGTGGTCATGGGTGGCCTTCCGTGTGTGGGGCGGTGGCCGGTCCTCAGGGCGGCTAGCATCACCGGCACAGCCGAGAGGAACGGAGTTCATCCGTGCGTCACCTGCGCGTTGGCGTCGCCATCTTGACCATGGGCACGCGGCCTGCCGAACTGGCGGAGCTGTTGGAGTCGGTCGCCAAGCAGGACACGCCTGCGGCGCGGGTGGTAGTCGTGGGCAACGGCTCGCCGCTGCCGAACCTCCCGGAGTGGGTGGCCGGTGTTGAGTTGCCGGAGAACCTGGGCGTGGCCGGCGGCCGGAACGCCGCCTTGGCCCGGCTGCGGGAGTTCGGGGACGTCGATGTGGTGGTGGACCTGGACGACGACGGGCTGCTGATCAGCCCGGACGTCTTCACGCGGCTGGTGGACTTGTACCAGGCGGATGAGCGGCTGGGGATCGTCAGCTTCCGCATCGCCGACGAGCGCGGTCGCACCCAGCGCCGGCACGTCCCCCGCCTGCGGGCGAAGGATCCGATGCGTGGCGGGTTGGTGACGACGTTCCTTGGCGGCGGGCACGGGCTGTCGATGCGGATGCTGGAGGAGATCGGCGGCTGGCCGGAGCCGTTCTTCTACGCCCACGAGGAGACCGATCTGGCGTGGCGCGCGCTGGACGCGGGCTGGAAGGTGCTCTACGAGCCGGACTTGGTGCTGCGGCATCCGTGGACGTCGCCGACCCGTCACGCGGTCTTCCACCGCATGGTCGCCCGCAATCGCGTGTGGCTCGCCAAGAGGCACCTTCCTGCCCCTCTCGTACCTGTCTACCTGGGGGTGTGGGCTGCGCTGACCGTGGCCCGCACCCGGTCGGCTGCGGGACTGCGGGCCTGGTTCGGCGGGTTCGCCGAGGGCCTGCGCACCTCCTGCCCGCCACGCCGACCGATGCGGTGGGCCACGGTGTGGCGCATGACCCGCCTGGGACGGCCGCCGATCATCTGATCACGCGGTCGCCGCCTCGCTCTGAGCCCGCAACCACGCCGGAATCGCCTCCGGTGTCTTCGCCAGCCAAGCGGCGTACCGGGCCGCTCCTTCCTTGACCGTGATTGTCGGCCGCCAGCCGAGCACCGCCTCCATGCGGTGGGTGGCCGCGTAGCCGCCGAGCGGGTCGCCAGGCGGCATCGGCGTCTCAACGAACCGGGTCTGCGGATACTGCTCGGCTACCAGTTCGGCCACGGTGCGGATGCTGGTCGGGGTCCCGGTGCCGACGTTGATCGTCTCGTTGTGGGCCCGCGGCGCGATCAGCGAGCGGACAGTTGCGGCGGCGATGTCATCGACGTGCACCAGATCGCGGATCTGCCGGCCGCCGCAGCCGCCGAGCAGCAGCACGCGGCGGGTGAGGAGCCCGCGGGCCTTCATGT
>CAYNNX010000806.1:0-1994 GCA_964398515.1 uncultured Streptantibioticus sp.
AAGGGCGCTGGGAAAGCCTCCCGGTCCCTGCCACGGGAGGGCGCAGGGACCGGTCTGCCGCCCAGGCGGCGTCGGGCCGCAGCACCACCTTCCCCGTCGTACGGCGGGCCGCCATGTCCTCGAACGCCTTGCGTGCCCGGGTGAGGGGGTAAGCGCGGCCCACGACCGGGCGGAGGCGGCCCCGGGCCGTGAGAGCCAGCAGTTCCGTCAGCGGTTCGCGGTACGTGCCGGGCAGGGTGAGCGCGGGGCGCAGCCAGAAGCCGGAGACCGGCACGTTGCGCTCGGCCAGAGCGGCCGGGTCGATGTGCGGGCGGCCCTGCCGGGAGGCGTCGCCGTAGGTGATCAATCGGCCGAACTGGGCGAGCGCTGCCAGGGCGGCGGTGACGGCCGGGCCGCCGTTGGCATCCAGCACCACGTCCACCGGCAGGCCTTCGTTGGCCGCCCGGACGCGCTCCGTTCCGGATAGCCGTCGGGGTCGCTGTCGACCGCGGCGTCGGCCCCCAGGCCGAGCGCGAGGGCGCGCTTGTCCGCCGTGGACGCGGCCGCGATGATCCGGCCCGCCCCGAACTCCCGCGCCAGTTGCACCGCGAGTGTGCCGACCCCGCCCGCCGCAGCGTTGACCACCACGGACGGAACAGAGCAGCGTGTGGTCTACGGCATGGGCTCGCCCTCAGGTGCCGCCGCGTTCCCTTCCGGTCGGTGGGCGATGAGGTGAGGCGCGGCATCGGCGATCCGCTGGCGCATCGGGCGTCGGTGCAAAGCGTCGAGGGCTTCGCTGACGAGTCGGCTCAAGGGGAAGGAGAGCTCTGCCTCGAGCCGGGTGGCCGCCTCCGTGGTGGCGGCCCATTCGGCGTCCAGTGTGGGCAGGAGCGACTCGGCCTTGGAGGTCAGGTGGACGATGCGCTGCCGCGCGTCCTGGCCGGGGGTGAGGCTGACGAAGTCCTGTCCGGCCATCTGGGCCACGGTCTGGCTTGCCGCGGAGTGGGTTACGCCGATGGCCCGGGCCAGATCCCGGATGGAGCTCGGACCCGAGGCGGCCAGTACCCGGATGACCGGGGCGAACCGGGGGCGGAACCCGTGCAGGCCGAGGTCCTCGTAGACAGCCGAGACATCACCGTCGAGAAGATCCAGCAGATGGCGCAGCCGTGTGCCGAGAAGCTCGGAGCCGAAGACATGGGAAGGCATGTGCCGTAATGTAACAGCGCTGTTGTATCTCGAGTATGAGGAGGGCCGGACGTGGGAGAGTTGTATCCGCCGATCGAGCCGTACGAGAAGGGCATGCTCGATGTCGGTGACGGCAACCTCGTCTACTGGGAGGCATGCGGCAATCCCGACGGCAAGCCCGCTGTTGTCGTGCACGGCGGGCCGGGATCGGGGTGCGGCACCATCGCGCGCCGGTACTTCGATCCGGATCGCTACCGCGTCATCCTCTTCGACCAGCGCGGCTGCGGCCGCAGTACCCCGCATGCCGGCGACCCGGCAGCCGACATGCGGCACAACACCACCTGGCATCTCATCGCCGACATGGAGCGGCTGCGGCAGCATCTGGGGGTCGACCGCTGGCTGCTGTACGGCGGTTCATGGGGATCCACGCTCATCCTGGCCTACGCCGAAAAGCATCCCCGACGGGTGTCGCAGATCGTCATCTCCAGCGTCACCACCACCCGCCGTTCGGAGACCGACTGGCTGTACCGAGGCGTCGGCCGGTTCTTCCCCGAGCAGTGGGAACGCTTCCTCGCGGGCGTTCCGGGCACGCCGCGCGACGGCGACATCGTCGGAGCCTATGCACGCCTGATGGAACACCCCGACGCCGCCGTACGGGAGAAGGCGACGGCCGACTGGTGTGCCTGGGAGGACGCGGTCCTGTCCGTCGAGACGAAGGGCACCTCCCAGCCGTTCGGGGGCCGTCCGTCTTCCGCACGACTCGCGCTGGTGCGTATCTGCTCCCACTACTTCGCCCACGGGGCATGGCTGGAGGAGGGGGTGCTGCTGCG
>CAYNNX010000807.1:0-1959 GCA_964398515.1 uncultured Streptantibioticus sp.
GCTGTCTTCGCCTCAGGCAAAGACAAGCGAAGAACGCGAGAAGCAACGTAGATCGATTCAATCGGAGACAGGTCGCGTTCCCGCACCTCTCGAAAAACCTGCTCTTGTTCCAGAGCCCCGCGACTGGAGATTTCTGATGCTAGCCCGTCCAGGAATGATCGATCTATTTTCTACTCCTCTAGGATCTTTGCGACATCCAGCGTCGTGGACCCGGGGCGCTTGTAGATGCTGCCATTCGGTTTTGGAATGTGCCGCTCATAGTTGAGCACGATGGTGCTGTACCCTACGGATCTCGCTTGCCCTGCCAAAGACCGCTTCATCTGCCGGATTGCGTCAGGACCGATCGGTGCACGGCCGGCGCTGGGGTAACCGGAGTCGAGGTAGTGCTCGCCCGGGAGCAGGCCGCGGCGCTGCAGCTTGGTGGATGCGGTCCAGGGCCTTGGTGTCGGAGACGGTGCAGGCGGTGGTGGCCACGTTCGTGATTAGGTTCGGGGCGGTGCGCTCCTTCTCGGGGGCGTCCGTGCAGCTCTCGCTGACGTGCGGTTTGAATCCGTTCCAGAAGGTGTCGCGCTTGGCGGACCAGCGGGTGTCGAGGTCGTAGGGGGAGGCGATGCGCAGGTGGCCGGGCGGCAGCCCGTCACCGCCCTCCTCTGTCCTGGTGCGGCGGGCCACGACCTTGCGCCCGCCCCGGGCGGTGGTGCGGGTGTAGTTCTGCAGTAGCACGGTGCGCAGGGTCCGCACCGCGGGCAGCTCGCGCAGCCAGGGTTCGGAGCGCGGATCGTAGACGGCCCTGAGCAGGACGAAGCCGTCCCGGGCGTAGGTCAGCGCGAGCTGGTCGCGCTTCGTGGCGGAGGAGGGCATGCGCCAGGTGTCGATGCGGGTGTCATAGCGGCGCGACCAGCCGGGCACGTCCAGCACCACGGCGACCCAGTGCGGCGCGGCCACCGTCAACGCCTCCACCGCCGCCCGCACGCTCTCACCGGCCAGGGGGTTTTGACGGCCCCGGCCGGCGAGCCGGTGAGCTTCGATGACAGGTTGATCACCGCGTCAGCGTTGCGTATGCCTCCCTGGCGGCCTCGACAACCAAGGGCCACAACCGGTGCCCGATGTACGTGGCGTCGCCTTCTGCTGGCCCCACGGAATTGAGGATCTCGTCGAGTCGATCGGCGAGTTGTTGCATTTTTTGGGCTTCGGCCGTGTCGCGCAGCGTGGTTCCGATCGCTGCCTCGGGATCCTCCAGGACCAGGGTGTCGTCGTAGAGCACGTTCAGATTGAGGGTCAGATCGTCGTAGTAGCCCGGATGCGGGTAGCGACGCTCGATCCACACCTGACGTTGGTGGTCCGGGTCGGACAGCGCGCGTACTGCTGCGATGATCTCTTCACGCATCTGGGGCAGTTGTACCTGAGCCTGGCTCATGGCTTGTCCCACTCCTTCCAGCGAAGCCACTCCTCCAGCGGGATGTGAGCTTCCCAGGCGTGATCCTTGATCGACCCGGATATCGCATTTCCGTCTCGGCCGATTATTTTACCACCAGAGTTGATCACGACGTGGTCAACCTGCTGGTACATCTGTGAATTATTGGGATTTCCCTGATCGATGCGGATGCCGTTCCCCTTCCCGTCGTTCCACCGGTAGCCGACACCCTTCTTGTTGGCCTTCATGAAGGGCTTGAGAGATTCCGGCACCTTGTCCACGGCGTCTTGAGACAACCAGCCGTCGATCGTCCTACTGAGCCGACTTCCCTCGGCTACACCTTGGACTCCCAGGCAAGGACCCCGCCCTGAGGTCCTGGCTGCACGAGCAGAAGATCTCCTACGTGCTCGCGGTGCCGGTCACCCTGCTGGTTCAAGGTCTCCCCGGCAGGCCGTACCTGCCGAAGCCAAGGGACAGCGCACCTACGACTGTGCCTGGTTCGGGGTCATCTTGCCCGCACAGGAGCCGGCCGACGGCTTCGCCCA
>CAYNNX010000808.1:0-1956 GCA_964398515.1 uncultured Streptantibioticus sp.
CGTCCTCGACACCGGAGGCGGCAGCGGCAACTTCGCGGTCCCCCTCGCCCGGCTCGGCCACCGGGTCACCGTGGTCGACCCCAGCCCCGACGCCCTGTTCGCGCTGGAGCGCCGGGCCGCCGAGGCCGGGGTGACCGACCGGGTCCGCGGTGTGCAGGGCGACGCCCACGGCCTGCTCGACGTGGTCGAACGCGGCGCCTACGACGCGGTGCTCTGCCACGGCGCGCTCGAGTACGTCGACGACCCGGCCGAAGCCGTGCGCAACGTGGTGGGCGCGCTCCGCCCGTCCGGGACGCTCAGCCTCCTCGCCGCCGGCCGCAACGGAGCCGTGCTGGCCCGGGCGGTGGCGGGCCACTTCACCGAGGCGCGGCGCGCCCTGTCCGACCCCGACGGCCGCTGGGGCGAAGGCGATCCGCTGCCGCGGCGCTTCACCGCCGAGGAGCTGACCGCGCTGGTCCGCGACGCGGGGCTGGAGGTCGCCTCGGTGCACGGCGTGCGGGTCTTCGCCGACCTGGTCCCCGGCAGCCTGGTCGACACCGAGCCCGGAGCCCTGGAGGCGCTGCTCCAGCTCGAGCAGGCCGCCGCCGAACTCCCCGCATTCCACTCGATCGCGACCCAGCTGCACGTTCTGGGGCAGCGCGGCTGACCCCGCCTCCGGTGGGCCGCGCGCACCGCATCATGACTCCCGCCACAGCCTGCCCTCCAGGCGGCTGTGGAACGTATCATCTGGGTAAAGCATCGGCAGCATGACGAACCGACGGGCGGGGAATGCACTCCTCGCATCCCGCAGGTACGCGACCAGCGGACCAGCGGGTGATTGGCGCAGAGGGGCGGGTTTCACGGGGGCGATTCCCTGCCTATCCTGAAAGGGTCGTACCGGTCGCGCCCCCTGCGACCGACGAGTAGGAGGACTCCGTGCCGCTCTCGGAGCACGAGCAGCGCATGCTCGAGCAGATGGAGCGAGCGCTGTACGCCGAAGATCCCAAGTTCGCGTCGGCGCTTGAGGGAAGCGGGCTGCGTACGTTCACCCGGCGGCGCGTCTACCAGGCGGTGGCGGGCTTCCTGGTGGGCATCGCGCTCCTTATGGCGGGCATGGTCGCCCAACTGATCTGGGTCAGCGTGGTCGGATTCCTCGTGATGCTCGGCTGCGCGGCACTCGCCGTCACCGCCTGGCGACGCTCCGCCAGGCCCGAGCAGGGACAAGGGCACCAGGGCCGGCACCCCGTGCGCCGCAAGGGCCGTGTCATGGACCGCATCGAGGAGCGCTGGCAGCGCCGCCGCGACGAGCAGCAGTGACCCTGGCCGCGCCCTCGAAGCCGCGACGCCCCCTCAGGCCGTAACGCAGTGAAGGGAGCGGGCTCCTTGCCGGAGGCCCGCTCCCTTTCGCATGCCCTTCACCGGGCAGCTGCGCTACGAGCCCGATTCCTGCCGGGGGATCCCGCGCGCCCGCAGTGTGGTGACCGTACGGCGGAGGGCGTCACGGCACCGGTGGGCAGTGGCCGTCCAGCGTTCCGAGAGCCGCCACGCCAGCCGCGCCGCGGAGCGTGGGGCCAGTACGGCCCGAAGCCGGGTGAGCCGGTCCGCCCCGGTGTGCAGCGCCCGCCGCACCTTGCGCACGTCCTCGTCGAGCCCCGGCACGTCCCGGGCGGCCGGGGCGTACAGCACCTGCTCCACGGCACCGCCGACGCGGCGGACCGCCTCCGCCGTGCTCGTGTCCAGCCCGAAGGCGTGCACCAGCCTGGCCGCCGTGGCACGCGGCGTCCCGGCACTGTCGGGCCGCAGGCCGTAGTCCCAGGCGGTGTCGACCAGTTCACGCCACACGTCCAGCGTCCGCTCCCGTGGATCCAGCCCCGAATCGGCGGCGCTCGCCAGCCGTGCCGTGCGCACCCGGCTCCGCCACAGCGCGGGCAGCGCCGCCGCCACCGCGACCAGCAGCAGCGCCGCCCCGCCGAGGAC
>CAYNNX010000809.1:0-1952 GCA_964398515.1 uncultured Streptantibioticus sp.
TAGGGAAAGGGACAGGCCGGACAAGACGGCCCTCTGATCCACTGGGAAGTGGGTCAATCGGACTGCGGGTTTGCACATCGAGCCCGTGCATGTGAAGCCTGGTTCGTCCTTTCGCCAACGGAATCGTTCACGCCCGGGAGGAAGCGCTTCTTGACACTGCTCTGACCCGCGCGGGCGCACGGGTCCGCGCTGTTGACCTCAGCCGGGGCGTTTCTGATTCTCGATGTACGCCTTGATGACGGAGAGCGGGGCGCCCCCGCATGAAGCGGCGAAGTAGGACGGTGACCAGAGGTGCTCACCCCACAGGTACTTGCGGATGTGGCCGGGGAACTCCTGCCGTAGGCGTCGTGCGGAGACACCCTTGAGGGAGCCGACCAGCCGAGAGATGGCGACCTTGGGCGGGTAGTGCACGAGCAGATGAACGTGGTCGCGTTCGCCGTTGAACTCTCGCAGCTCCGCGCCGAAGTCGGTGCACACGTCGCGCATGACCTCTTCGCAGCGCCCAAGGATCTCGTCGGTGAATGGTCCGCGCCGGTACTTGGGGGTGAAGACCAAGTGCGCGTGGAGGGTGTAGACGACGCTACGACCCCTGCGGATGTCGGGGTTCGGTTCCCAGCGTGGTGACATAGAGCAATGCTACGATCACTGCCCGTGGAGATCGTGACGCAGGTCAAACTCATGCCGGATGCCGCGCAGGCATCCACGCTTGAGCGCACCCTGCGCACGGCCAACGACGCCGCGAACTGGGTGTCGCAGGTGGCGTTCGAGCACGGCGTGCCGCGTCCAGTACGAGCTGCGCAAGCACACCTACGCCGAACTCAAGGCGCGGGGGCTGGGAGCGCAGGCCGCGCAGCATGTCATCAAGAAGGTGCGCGACGCGTACACCACACTCAAGGCCAACATCCGTGCCGGGAACCTCGGCAAGGAAGGCTCCAGGCGTCGCCGCAAGGCCGAGTCCGAGCCGGTCGCCTTCCGGCCCGCCTCCGCCCAGCCGTATGACGACCGATGTCTGAGCTGGCAGTACGACCAGCGGACCGTGTCCATCTGGACCGTGGACGGCCGGGTCAAGAACGTGCCGTTCGTGTGCTCCGCCGACGCGCTCACGATGCTCCCAGAGCACCGGCAGGGCGAATCCGACCTGGTCGAACGCGACGGCGTGTTCTACCTCGTCGCCACCTGCGACGTGCCTGAGGCCGAGCGTTACGAGCCGGACGGCTTCATCGGCGTGGACCTCGGCATCGAGAACATCGCCACCGCCTCCACCGGCTACCTCGCCGCCGAGCGGGGACTGAAACCGGTACCGCAAGCGACAGCTCGCCCTGCGTGCCAAGCTCCACAAGAAGCGCACCAAGAGCGCAAAACGGCGGCTCAAGGCCCGTGCCCGCAAGGAAGCGCGGCACGCAGCGAACACCAACCACATCATCTCCAAGACGATCGTGACCGAGGCTGAACGCACCGGACGCGGCCTGGCCCTCGAAGAACTCAAGGGCATCCGCAACCGGGTACGGCTCCGCAAGCCCCAACGGGTCGCACTCCATTCCTGGGCGTTCGCCCAGCTCGCAGACTTCATCGTCTACAAGGCCAAGCGGGCCGGTGTGCCCCTGGTCTTTGTTGATCCCGCGTACACGTCGCAGACGTGCGCCGAGTGCGGCCACCTCGACAAGCGAAACCGTGTCGGCCAGGGGCTTTTCATCTGCCGGGGGTGCGGGGTCGTTGCCCACGCCGACCGGAATGCTTCCCACAACGTCGCCACCCGTGGTGAGAGCGTGTGGAATGCGGGGCGTGAGTCACGCGTCCCGGTCACCCCATAACGGGGTGTCTGGACGGAGGAGTCCACCCCAGCAGCCAGCTGGGCACTTCCTCCAAGCCCGGTCCTTTAGGGCCGGGTCAAGTTGACGGTGCAGAGGCCAGGTCTTGTTCGGCCCATATGACCTTGCCTCCCGATACCGAGC
>CAYNNX010000810.1:0-1946 GCA_964398515.1 uncultured Streptantibioticus sp.
CGCCCGATACGTCACGGGCGCGGAGCTGGCGGTGGACGGCGGCTTCGCGGTCTGAGTCTGCGCGGTCCGACGCCACAAACGCCGAAACGTCGCCAGGCAGCCGTCATCCTCGCCGCGCCCACCGCCGCTCCGACCTCGTGCGCGAGGTGACGGCCAGCAGCAGCACCTCGATCAGCGCCCCAGTGCCCTCGGCGTCGCCGTGCGCCCTGACCGCCGCGGCCCACCGGGCGTCGTGGAACGGTGTGAACTTCCCGGCGGAGCGGGCCTGGTCTAGCGCGGTCGCGCCGGGGAAGCGCCCGGCTTGCGGACTACGGCCCCAGGTAGTGGTCCGGCTCCAGCCGGCAGCCGCTCGTGCCGGGCCACCTCCACGTTCTTGTCGTAGACCACCAGTCACCAGCTCGCCGGCGAGCCGCACCGTCACGTCGCCGAAGTCGACCTCGGCCTCCATCCCGGGCGCTCGCCCGCCGGACCCGCGGCGAATCGGTCACCACCATCGCCAGGCACCTGGGCATCGGCCGCCTACGGGTAGCAGAGACAGCACCCCGGGACAGACCCACCAGGGCCGACCCGAACAGCTGACGACACGACACACACCGCCCCGGCTCCGGCGTCAACCCCGAAGGACTTCAGGCGCAGACCAGTAAGCAAGGGCGAACGCAACCGGATCAAGATCCGCGTACGCACCGCCATGGCCGCACAAGCCAAGATCGAGGGCCGCTTTCCGGGCGGCCGACCGCCCTACGGCTACAGGCTGGTCAACGCTGGCCCGCACCCCAACCCCGCCAAGGCGGCCGACGGAAAGCGCCTGCACCGACTGGAGCCCGACCCGGCAGCCGCGTGGGTGGTCCAGCGGATCTTCCACGAGTACTGCTCCGGACGCGGATTGTCCGCCATCGCCGAAGGGCTCAACCGCGACGGGATCCCGTGCCCATCCGCCCACGATCCGGAACGCAACCCGCACCGCAGCGGCGTCGCCTGGTCCAAGGGTGCCGTACGCGCGATCCTGTCCAACCCCCGCTGCACCGGCCGACAGGTGTGGAACAAGCAGCGCAAGGAAGAAATCCTCATCGACGTTGAGAACGTCGCCTTCGGCCACGAGACCCATCTGCGCTGGAACGACCCGGACGCCTGGGTCTGGTCCACCGGCCTGGCACACGAACCGCTCATCGAGATGGAGACCTTCCAGCACGCCCAGCAGCTCCTGGCAGGCAAAGGCACAGGCCGCACGACGCGGGAACGCCACCGCACCAATCACCGATACTGCCTGCGCGCACTGCTGTACTGCGGCATTTGCGGACGGCGCATGCAAGGCCAGAAGAGCAGGGAGAGCCTGTACTACCGCTGCCGGTTCCCCAACGAGTACGCGCTGGCCAACAAGGTCTGTCACCCGCGCAACGTCTACCTCGCTGAACGTGACCTGATCATCCCGCTCGACACCTGGCTCGCTCAGGCATTCGCCCCCACATACCTCGAGCACTCCCTGACCGCCATGGAAGACGCTCAGCCGAAGGACGACATGCAGACCCTCGCCCTGCGGCGAACACTCTCCGAGTGCGACCGCAAGCTCGCTCGGCACCGCGCCGCGCTGGAGGCCGGAGCCGACCCCGCCCTCGTGGCTGTGGGGAGCAGCGAAGTCCAAATCCAGCGAGCCGTGGCCGAAGCGAAGCTCGCCCAGCTCGGCACCGAGCCGAGGAACGGTCGACGGATGACCCGGGACGAGATCCACGCCCTTGTCGACGCCGTCGGCGGCCTGCTCTCCGCGCTGCGGTCAGCCGCCCCCGCAGACAAGGCGGAGGTCTACCGGCAGCTCGGGCTACGTCTCACTTACGATCATGAAACGCAAACGGTGCTGGCCGAATCTCAGCCAGCACCGCCCGTGGGTGTATTGATCGTGTCCGAGGGGGGACTTGGACCAAATCCCCACAGATCGCGCCGCTCACCACCGA
>CAYNNX010000811.1:0-1933 GCA_964398515.1 uncultured Streptantibioticus sp.
GCCGCAAGATCACCTTCATCGACACCCCGGGCCACGAGGCGTTCACCGCCATGCGTGCCCGCGGTGCCAAGTCGACCGACATCGCGATCCTGGTGGTCGCGGCCAACGACGGCGTGATGCCGCAGACCGTCGAGGCGCTCAACCACGCCAAGGCGGCCGACGTGCCGATCGTCGTCGCGGTCAACAAGATCGACGTCGAGGGCGCCGACCCGATGAAGGTCCGCGGCCAGCTGACCGAGTACGGCCTGGTGGCCGAGGAGTTCGGCGGCGACACGATGTTCGTCGACATCTCCGCCAAGCAGGGCACCAACATCGACGGCCTGCTGGAGGCCGTGGTCCTGACCGCCGACGCGGCCCTGGACCTGCGGGCCAACCCCGAGCAGGACGCCCAGGGCATCGCGATCGAGGCCCACCTCGACCGCGGCCGCGGCGCCGTGGCCACCGTGCTGGTCCAGCGCGGCACGCTGCGGGTCGGCGACACGATGGTGGTCGGCGACGCGTACGGCCGCGTGCGGGCGATGCTCGACGACAACGGCAAGAACGTCGAAGAGGCGGGCCCCGCGACCCCGGTCCTGGTGCTCGGTCTGACCAACGTGCCCGGCGCCGGCGACAACTTCCTGGTCGTCGACGAGGACCGCACCGCACGCCAGATCGCCGAGAAGCGCGCCGCCCGCGAGCGGAACGCCGCGTTCGCCCGCAAGGGCGTGCGCATCTCCCTGGAGGACCTGGACAAGGCCCTCAAGGCCGGCGAGGTGCAGCAGCTCAACCTCATCATCAAGGGCGACGCTTCCGGTTCGGTCGAGGCCCTGGAGTCCTCGCTGCTCCAGCTCGACGTCGGCGACGAGGTGGACATC
The DNA here is from genome assembly GCA_964398515.1 of uncultured Streptantibioticus sp. Lineage (GTDB taxonomy): Bacteria > Actinomycetota > Actinomycetes > Streptomycetales > Streptomycetaceae > CAYNNX01. The sequence goes on from CAYNNX010000811.1 coordinate 855, forward strand.
CGCGTCCTGCACCGCGGTGTGGGTGCGGTCACCGAGTCCGACATCAACCTGGCGGCGGGCTCCGACGCGATCGTGATCGGCTTCAACGTGCGGGCCGAGGGCCGCGCCACGCAGATGGCCGAGCGCGAGGGCGTCGACGTCCGGTACTACTCGGTGATCTACCAGGCCATCGAGGAGATCGAGGCGGCCCTGAAGGGCATGCTCAAGCCGGAGTTCGAGGAGGTCGAGCTGGGTACCGCGGAGATCCGCGAGGTCTTCCGCTCCTCCAAGCTCGGCAACATCGCCGGTGTGCTCATCCGCTCCGGCGAGGTGCGCCGCAACAGCAAGGCCCGCCTCATCCGCGACGGCAAGGTCGTGGCGGAGAACCTCACGATCGAGGGGCTGCGTCGCTTCAAGGACGACGTCACCGAGATCCGCGAGGGCTACGAGGGCGGTATCAACCTCGGCAACTTCAACGACATCAAGGTCGACGACATCATCGCGACCTACGAGTTGCGGGAGAAGCCGCGCGGCTGACGGCCGTGACCGACCAGGGGCCGGGGCCGGTCGGCGGAGGATATTCCGTCGATCGGCCCCGGCCGTTGCCGGTACTGTTGTGATGACTGTTGACACGAGGCCTCACAGGTCGGCTTGACCTGCTGCCCATGTACGTAGGGACCCTGTCCTTCGACCTGCTCCTCGGCGACGTGCGGTCGCTGAAGGAGAAGCGATCCGTCGTCCGCCCCATCGTGGCCGAGCTGCAACGCAGGTTCAGCGTCAGCGTGGCCGAGGTGGGCGACCAGGACCTGTACCGCAGAGCCCATGTCGGACTCGCGGTGGTCTCCGGAGACCTCAGGTACATCACGGACGTCCTCGCCCGGTGCGAGCGCTGGATGGCGGCGCGCCCGGAGGTGGATCTGCTGTCCGCACGGCAGCGCATCCACGGCGACGACGACTGAGCCGAGGGCTCGAAGACCTGCAGAACCCGAAAACTCAAGAGCGCAAACAATTCAAGATCGAACGTCGAAGACCGAAGACCGAAGAGAAGACAGAGGGAAGAGCACGCATGACCGACACCGCGCGGGCGCGCAAGCTGGCGG
>CAYNNX010000812.1:0-1897 GCA_964398515.1 uncultured Streptantibioticus sp.
GCTGCGGACTTCTTGGTTGTGTTGGCTGAAGGTCAGGGCCCCCTGGCCCTCGTCTCCCCGGAGCGGGGTCGCGTCCCAGATGCGGATGGTCCCGTCGGCGCTGGCCGAGGCGAGGCGCCTGCCGTGCGGGCTGAACGCCACGCAGCCACACTGATCGGCATGGCCGCGCAGGCAGAGCACCTCCCGGCCGGTCATCGCGTCCCAGACCCGCACCGCCTTGTCATCGCCGGCCGAGGCGATGCGCCGGCCGTCCCGGCTGAACGCCACGCACAGGACGTTCCCCATGTGCGGGAGCGTGAGGAGGTCGCCGGTCGTGGTGTCCCACACCTTCACGCTCCGGTCCATGCCGGCTGAGGCGAGCCGCCCACCGTCCGGGCTGAACGCCAACGCGCTGATGGGCAGGCCATCTCCTGGAAAGGTGCGGAGCGGGCCCTCCCCTGTTGTCAGATCCCAAAGTTTCGAGCCTTCCTGCCAGCTCGCAGTTGCCAGGCGCTTCCCATCGCTGCTGAATGCCACCGGGATCGAATGGCGATCGTGTCCGCGTAAGGTGCGCAGCAGTTGACGGGTCTTCCAGTCCCAGATTCTCACCTCCCCCTCGCTTCCCGCCGCGATGTGCCGGCCATCGGGAGGGCGGAACGCCACGGTGTACGCGGCCAGAGGCTTGTTAATGACGTCGCACCGTTCTTGGAACTCCACGTGGCCGGTCGCCAGGTCCCAGACCTTTAGCCACCCGTCCGCGCCGGCGGAGGCGAGGTGCCGGCCGTCGGGGTGAAAGGCGACGCCGCACGCCGCCTTCTCGTGCGCCGGGATCTCCTGCACGACCTCGCCCGTCCTGCTGTTCCAGATTCGGACAGCCCCGTCCTCGTTCGTGGAGGCGAGCAACTCGCCGTCGGGGCTGAACGCCACGCCGTGAGTCCCCTCCTTGTCCCGAAGGACCACCGGCTCGACCCGGGTGAGCCGCATCAGGTAATGCCACTCCCAGCCGCGGAGGTCTTCCGGGCATTCCCGCAGCGCCCGCAGGGCGGCGGCCGGGTTGTCGGCCAGCTCGCGGTGGGCCACGGTGATCCGCTGGAAGTACGCCTCGCGCCGCTCCCGGTCGTAGGCCCGCCACACGAGGGCGGTGCTCACCGCCAGCGCCAGGACCGCGACGAGGGCCGCCAGGGCGAAGACCGACAGCGTGACCAGGGCGCGCCGGTGGCGGCGCGCGAGCTTGCGGAAGCGATACCACGCCGAGGGGGGGCAGGCCAGCACCGGCTCGTCGTTCAGATAGCGCTGCACGTCGGCGGCGAAGGCGCTGGCCGACTCGTAGCGCCGATTGCGATCCTTCTCCAGCGCCTTCATGACGATCCAGTCCAGCTCGCCGCGGAACGACTGGCTCAGGCGCCGCTGGTCGCTCTGCCGGTTGGCGGACACCTGGGTGCCGGCCGGCCCCAGGCGGCTGACCCGCGTGCTCGGCCGGGCGGGCTCCTCCTCGCGGATGATGCGGCGGATCTCGTCGTAGGAGACCGTCTTGAACCGCTCCCGGTCGAAGGGCGTCGTGCCGGTCAGCAACTCGTAGAGGAGCACGCCGAGCGAGTAGACGTCCGAGCGCGTGTCCACGTCGTGTCCGTCAGCTGCTGCCCGAGCGCCTTGGCGATGCCGAAGTCGATCACCTTCACCACCGGCGTGGCGTCGTTCCGGGACACCAGGACGTTGGAAGGCTTGAGGTCGCGGTGGATCACCCCCTTCTGGTGCGCGTGCTGCACGGCCTGGCACACGGAGACGAACAGCCCCAGCCGCTCCCGCGTTGTCAGCCGGTTCTGGTCGCAGAAGTCGGTGATGCGGGCGCCCTTGACCAGCTCCATCACGAAGTAGGGCCGGCCCGAGGCCGTCTCGCCGCCGTCGAAGACGCGGGCGA
>CAYNNX010000813.1:0-1863 GCA_964398515.1 uncultured Streptantibioticus sp.
AGGTACGGCCCGTGCGTACCCGTACCGGGAGCGTGTTGATGAACAGACCCGGCGTGCGGTCGGCACCGGTGCCGGCCTGCATGCGGCCGAACAGCACGCTGCCGAAGACCACGTCATCCCGGCCCGACGTGGCAGCCGCCACCCGCGCCCAGATCACGTGGAACAACGTCGCCGGGCTCACACCCAACCGCCGCGCCTGCTCCCGCAGCCGACCCGCAAGCCCGGCCTCCACCCGGACCCGCGCCTCACCCACACCCGTGCCGTCACCGTGCACGTCCAACAGCCCGAACGGCGCCGTCGGCTCGTCCACATCACCCAGCAGCCCGGCGAAGAACCGCTCGTGCTCCTCACGCGAGACCCCCAGCCGGGCCTGCGCCACGAACTCCCGGAACGGCACCGCAACCGGCAACCGCTCACCGTCTCCGAGCAGAATCGCACGGACCTCACCCAGCAGGACCGCCAACGCCGTGTGGTCCTGCACCAGGTGGTGCACCCGCAACGCCATCAGCCACCGACCGCTGTCCGGCTCAGCCGCCACATGCACCCGCACCAGCGGAGCACAGCCGATGTCCATCGAAGCACCGCACGCCGCCAGCAGCCGCTCGACCGCATCCGTGCCCTCTACAGCAGCACTGAGGTCGATCTCCTCGACCGGCAACGAAACCCGCCGCGCGACCACCTGGACCGGCTCACGCAGCCCCTCCCACGCGAACGAGGTGCGCAGGATGTCATGGCGGTCCACGACCTTCTGCAACGCGCCCAGGAACGCCTCCAACCGCTCCCGCGAGTCGAACCCGAGCACCGTCGGCAGCACATACACATCGCCACCGTCTTGTCCGCCACCCATCAGATGGTGGAAGAAGATCCCCTCCTGCAACGGCGCCAACGGATAGATGTCCGCGATGTTCGCCGCACCACCGGGAACCCCCGCCGCGATCCGCTCGATCTCCTCCGGCGTCAGCTCCACCAGCGGAAGCATCTCCGGCGTGATCACCTCGGCACCCACCGGAATCAGATTCGCCGGCACGGAGACCCCATCGGTGCCGGTCCCCGCAGCGGCCGCGGCCAGCCCCGCCACCGTCGGCGTGTCGAACAGGTTGCGAACACTCACGGACAGGCCGAGCGTCCGCAGCCGTTCGACCATCTTCACCGCCAGCAGGGAGTGTCCGCCGAGCTCGAAGAAGTTGTCGTCGACCCCGACCCGTTCCACCCCGAGAACTTCCGCGAACACTCCGCAGAGGATCTCCTCCTGCACCGTCGAAGGCGCCCGTCCTGCGCCGGCCGACGCGAAGTCCGGAGCGGGCAGAGCACGCCGGTCGAGCTTGCCGTTGACCGTCAGCGGCAGTGCGTCGAGGACCACCACGGCAGCAGGCACCATGTACTCCGGCACCATGCCCTGCGCGCGGGCCCGGACATCCGCGGGGTCGGGCTCGTCGCCGTCCGCGGCGGGCACCACGTAGCCGACGAGACGCTTGTCCCCCGGCACGTCCTCCCGTACCACCACCGCCGCACGACCGACCCGCGGGTGCGAGACCAGCGCCGCCTCCACCTCGCCGAGCTCGATTCGGAAGCCGCGGATCTTCACCTGGTCGTCCGCACGCCCCAGGAACTCCAGGTTGCCGTCGGCACGCCACCGGACCACGTCACCCGTGCGGTACATCCGCTCACCCGGGGCGCCGAACGGACACGCCACGAAACGCTCCGCCGACAACCCCGCACGCCCCAGATACCCCCGCGCCAGCTGGGCTCCGGCCACGTAGAGCTCGCCGGAGACGCCCACCGGCACCGGCTGCAATCCCGCGTCGAGAACGAACACCTGCGTGTTCCACATCGGGCGCCCGATCGGCAGCACGCCCGACTCGG
>CAYNNX010000814.1:0-1855 GCA_964398515.1 uncultured Streptantibioticus sp.
GAAGGCCTGCTGGAGCAGGTGCGGGGCCACCGCGACCTCCCCGGCCCGCGCCTTCGCCATCGCCCGCTCGACGCCCTCGATCCGCTCGTCCTGGCGGACGTAGCCCGAAGCGCCGGCCGCGAACGCCGCCGCGATGCCGCGCGGGCTCGGCACCGGGCCCAGCACCAGCACCGCGACGCCCGGCCGCTCCCGCTTGATCCGCGCCACGGTGTCGAACGCCCCCGGCTCGCCCGGCGCGGCCGTGCCCAGCAGGCACACCTCGGGTGCTCGTGCGACGACCAGATCGGCGGCCACCGCGGTCGGGGCGGCGGCCGCGAGGACCCGGTGACCGCGCAGCTTCAACGCGGAGGCGAGCGCCTCGGCGAGCAGCCGGTGGTCGTCGACCACCACGACCCGTACGCCCATCAGGCGTTCCCCCTGTCCCCCAGTGCCCTGAGGCTGACGCCCCACCTGGCCCCCTCTCCCCGTGTGCCGCGCGCGCCCCGGCCACCCGGGTCCGGCCTAGCCCCGGAAGCTACACGCTTGTTCGACGGCCTGTGCCCGTAACCGGGAAGAAGTGACCTGATCAGGATCGATTCGGGCGTGCCGCGGTCAGTGCAGGGCCGCGAGGAGGTACTTCCAGGAGACGCCGGAGGTCTTCTGCTTCAGCGACAGCACCAGGGTGTCGTTGTGCCAGCCGAAGTCCAGGGAGGACACCGAGGGGCCGGTGGCGTCCTGCTCCTGCTGCCGGGTGGCGTCGGAGAAGGTCGTCCAGGTGGAGACGGCGCCGCTGGTCTTGTCGACCTTGAGGATCCGGCCGCCGTGGTCGGAGCCCGCGGCCGGCGGGTCGTAGGCCACCAGGGACGTGCCGTCCGCGGCGACGAGCACGACGTTGTCGAGTGACTTGGTGAGCAGTCGGCCACTGCCGGAGGACAGGTCGAAGGCGGCGATCTCGTTTGCGGACGAGCCCCGCTGGCTGCCGGCGTGGGCGGTGGTCACCGTGTACAGGGTGTTGCCGTCGACCACCGCGTTGGTGCAGGGGGTCATCTGGACGAGCGGGCAGGAGACGGCGTATTCGCCGGTGTTGCCGCCGCCCCGGCCAAGGGAGATGTGGCTGCGCAGACGCCCGCCGTCGATGTTCCAGACGTCCGTCAGCCCACTGTTGCCTCCGGCCGTCAGCCCCACCACGACCGGGTCGACGGAGAGCACCGCGCCGACCGAGGTGCCCGCGGGGGCGTCCCACGTCCACGTGGGCTTGCCGCTGGCCGGGTCGACCACGGCGACGTGGAACGGCGTGTTCACGCCCAGGCCGCAGGAGTAGACCTCGACGAGCTTCGCGCCGCCGGCGAAGCCCTTGGCGAAGCAGTCGCCGCCGTCCTTGGAGCCCCACACCGCCTTGCCGGTGCCGACGTCGTACGCGACGGACTTCAGGCCCCAGGTCACCGCGAGCGTGCCGCCGCTGATGGCCATGTCGGTGTTGTCGAACTGGGTCGTGGGCGAGACCCCCGCCAGCGGCGGCAGGGCCTGGTGCCACAGCATCCTGCCGGCGGCGGTGTCGACCACCATCACGTTGCCGCAGTGGGCGCCGTACTGCAGGGCGATCTTGTTGTCGACCTGGGCGCTCGAGACGGTACAGGTGTAGTTCTCGGGCGCGGCGACCTGCCACTGCTGCTTGCCGGTGGCCAGGTCGTAGGCGGTCACACCGGTCGGGGTCTGCTTGACGACGTTGCCGCCGCTGAACCACTGCCCCGCCGTGGGCGAGATGATCCGGCCGGGAAGGTCGGCGGGTGCCGCGACCGTCTCGTGGACGATGCGCGCCGCCTCCGTCAGGAGCGTCACGCCCGTCCTGCGCTCATGAGCCTCCCGTCCTCCTCGT
>CAYNNX010000815.1:0-1841 GCA_964398515.1 uncultured Streptantibioticus sp.
ACAGGGTGGCGGGCATGATCATGGCGCCGCCCGCGCCGAGCAGGGCGCGCGCGGCGATGAGCACGAGCGGGGTGGTGGCCGCGGCGGCGAGCGCGGAGGCGGCGGCGAACAGGGTGTACCCCAGCAGCAGCACGCGGCGGCGGCCGATGCGGTCGCCGAGGGTGCCGAAGAGGATCAGCAGGGAGGCGGCGGCGAGCGGATAGGCGTCGACGATCCACAGCAGTTCGGTCGCGCCCGGCCGCAGGTCCGCGGTGAGCGAGGGGATCGCGACGTGCAGCACGGTGGCGTCGAGGGCCACCAGCAGCAGGCTGACGCACAGCACGACGAGGACGGTCCAGCGGCCGCCCGGGCCGGCCGCGGTGCCGGGTCGGGGGTGCCGGCGGTGCGGGACGGCGGCCGTCGCCGGGGTGCCGACGGTGGTCGTCCCGGTCATCCGTTGCACCTCCGCGTGTCGTGCGCTCGAAAGGCCCCGCTCTCAGGCCGGCGCTCCCCGGTGGGACGCCATGCCGAAGCCCCCGGAGCCTCCGGGCGGTATGGGCGGGTGAGCGGCCAAGCGTACGCGAGCGGAGGCGCGACGACCCGACCACCGGCCGCTCTCTCCCGATTTGCCCTGAGTATCGCCTTTGCGGCGTTCTCCCGCCTTCACCCCGGCCTGCCACGTGCCGACGGACCGGCGCCAGTTGAATAGGATCTTGAACCGGAAGCGCCGCGAGATGCCTCTGACGCTGCGTCAGCCATGGATCACCGCCACGGAATCCAACCCTCCGCATCACCCCCGGGAAAAACCGGGGATTTCAGCCCGAGAAATTCGGCCGGGAAATTCCCCGGGCGTTTCCCGGGTCTGCACAGGGCAGTTGACGCGCGGCGGATAAATGTGAGGTGTACGACATGACGTGACTGTTGCCACATCACATCGTCATCACAAAGCTCTCCGTCCGGCCGAACTCGCCTGTCACACGCTGTAACGTCGATTGAGTGCGTACCGACCTAATCGTCGCCCGCTCGGAGCAGGAGCGAGGGCAGGAGCGACCGAGCGACCGAGAGGTCCCGCGGATGAGCCGAACACGCAGTGTGCTGTTCGGCTCAACGCTGGTGACCTATGCGGTCATAGTCGCGGCCGTACTCGCGACTTCGCCGCTCGTTCGGCTGGACTGGCAGGTGATGCTCTTCCGGCCGTACATGCAGTGGCCCCGATTCCACGAGTTCCTGGACTACTTCGTCGTCCTCGGGCAGCGCGGCCCGACCGCGGTCCTGGTGGCCTGCTGGCTGGGCTGGCGGACCTGGAAGCACCGGTCGCTGCGGCCGCTGCTGGTCCTGGGCGCGGCACTGCTGCTACTCAACCTCACGGTCGGCGCGGTCAAGTACGGGGTGGGCCGGCTCGGCCCGCACTACGCCACCTCGTTCGGCTCGGCCGAACTCTTCCTCGGCGGGGACATATTCCCCTCCGGCCACACCGCCAACGCGGTGGTCACCTGGGGCATCCTCGCCTATCTCGCCACCACCCCGCGGGCCCGCCGGATCCTGTCCGTGGTCAGCGCGGTCCTGTCGCTGGGCGTCGGCATGACGACGATCTACCTCGGCACGCACTGGGTCAGCGACGTGCTCAGCGGCTGGTGCGCCGGGCTGCTGGTGCTGCTGGCCATGCCGTGGTTCGAACCCGCGGTGGCCCGCTGCGAGGCCTGGCTGCAGAACACCTGGCAGCGGCTGCGCCACCGCTCCGCGGCGGCGCCCGTCACCCTCCCGCCGATCACCTCGCGGCCCGGGGTGGTCCCGCCGCGCGCCCCGGCCGACGCCCCGGCACCGGTGCGCCCGACCGTGGGGGCCGGGGTGGGCCTGCGCCC
>CAYNNX010000816.1:0-1838 GCA_964398515.1 uncultured Streptantibioticus sp.
GCTCGGTCCGCGATCCGTCGGGGTGGACGGTGTAGGTGCGCAGGGTCATGCGGGGCGGTTCATCACTGTGTGCCGTGCTCACGAACGCCCCCGCAACCAGTCGGCGACTGCCAAGGCGTCATTCGGCCTGTCGCATGCCATGGCTTCCCCCATCTCGTCAGGTGACGATGGATCAGCAAAGTGAACTAGTTCACTGTAGGTGTGAACTAGGTTCCCTTCCAAGGGGTTCAGTGAACTAGTACGCTCACGAGTGAACTAGATTGCCGAGGGAGTGAGGCGCACGGTGCCAGACAGTGGCCAGCCGAAGACGTTCGCCAAGATCGCCGACTATTACCGGGACAAGATCCTGACCGGCGACCTCGAACCAGGCGCCAAGCTGCCGAGCAACAAGGAGTTGGCGAACACGTGGTCCGTCGCTGTCGCGACGGTGGGTCGCGCCCTTCAGCAGTTGCAGGTCGAGGGCGTCATCAGGACGTCTCCACGCGGCACGTTCGTCGCTGACGACCCGATGGCAGGGGTGAGTGCCCGGGATCGGCTCATGCGTGTGCAGCGTGTGCGCAGCGTCCTGATGGAAGGCGAAACCTCGGCCGTCACCTCCGCAGGCCTCGTCGTACCGCCGCTCTACGTTGCCGAGATCTTCGACCTCGACCACGGTGACCAGGTCGTGCGCCGCGAATTCACCACCGGCAGGGGTCGTAACCGCGTGATGTTCGCAGTGACCTGGTACCCCGCGCACTTCGCCGCCCTCGTGCCCGATCTGCTCAGCACGGGCCGCAGGAAGAACGACGATCTGACGGCACGCGTTCTGGAAGCCACCGGTCGCCGCATCACATACGCACGCGACGACATGCACGGCCGTGCGGCCGATGCGCGCGAGGCTTCACACCTCGGCGTACCCGTTGGCTCCCCCATTCTGGCGGGCGCGCATCGCTGGGCCGATGATGAGGGCGTCATCGAGTACGGGGAGTGGTGTCTCCCGCCGCGGCTGACGATCGGCTACGAGTACCAGGCGTGACCGGGGCGGCTCGTTCCCCATGATGAGTGCCTGCCGTACCGGCGGGGCAGCTAGCAGGAGGCAGCGTGGACCGCAGTGGCACATGGACCGGCAGCTCGGCGGCCTACGTGCGGCCACCCGCCGAGGGCGAGCCCGACGCCTGGCGTGCGGAGGCCGCCGCGCGCGGCGGGCGGGGAACACAGCGGATCCTCCAGGCCGGCGAGGTCGCCGCTCCCGCAGTCGTGGCGGACCTGCTGGACGTCGCGCAGGGCGCATCGGTGGTCGTGCGCCGCAGGGTCATGTATCTCGACGACGAGCCCATCGAATTGACCGACACGTACTATCCGCTGCACATCGCCGCCGGGACGCCGCTCTGCGGTACGGCGAAAATCCGGGGCGGCGCCGTCAGGCTGCTCGCCGACCTCGGTTACGTCGGACAGCGCGTGAGCGAGGACGTCGGAGCCCGCATGCCGGAAGACGAGGAACGCGACATCCTCCGGCTGGGGCCTGGCCAGCCCGTCCTTACGCTGACCAGGCTCACCCTCGACGCCGGAGAACGGCCCCTGCAGGCTGACCTGATGACCATGCCCGCCTGCCGTCAGCGGCTGCGGTACGAGATGACGGTCGGCTGAGCGCGCGCAGCGTTCCTCTGGTCCACCTGGATTCCTCCGCCCCGCTCATCGCCGCCTACGAAAAGCGTCTGCTCGCCGCCGACGAGCCCGAAGGCATGCCCGTCGAACATCCCGGCGCCCGAGGCGGGCCGTTTCTGCGCCGCCCAGGCGGCACCGCTCACCCCCCAACCCGCTCCCGCAACTGCTCCGCGTACAGGCTCTCCGGCCGCACA
>CAYNNX010000817.1:0-1823 GCA_964398515.1 uncultured Streptantibioticus sp.
CTAGTTGAATAGCAAACCCATACGCGCTGCCGCGGTCGTCGCGGCCCTCGCACTTGCTGGAAGCGGCGCAGCCGCAGCCCAGGCCGCGCCCGGACCGGCCACTTACCTCAAGGCCAGCTACCGCACCGTTCAGTCCGAGGCGTTCACGGGTGCCAGCGCCGCCACGCCGAAGGCCGGGCAACTGCTGTGCGGGGTGCCGGTCGTGCGGACCAACGAGTTCATCCGTACCTTCAAGTGCGAGACGATCGACGCATCCATCCAAGTCATCAAGATCATCCGGGGGGTTCCGGTGCTGGAGGGCACCGCGTTCTTCCAGATCCAGGATGAGACGGAACTCGAGATCAACCAGACCCGGTGGCAGGAGAAGATCACCGTCTCCAAGGTCCGCCTGGTCAACAACGCCGGCGGCATCGAGATCACGCCCACTCATGCCGCCCCCGGAGCCTCGGTGACCCCCAGCGGTGCCATGGCCCACCCCTTCGCCCTCAGCCAGGGCTCGACGCACTCCGGCGCCATCACCTACAACGCCGGAACCCTGGCAAAGGGGACAAAGAAGCAGGTCTTCCCGAGCCACGTCCTCATCGGGACGAAGGCCGGCTACTCCCCGGCGAGACTGTCGTGGCGGTTCGAGACCGCCCGCTGCGACAACATGATCGGCGGACGCCGCGCAGGCTGCGTCTTCCCTGCCCACGCCCCGATCGACGGCCTCAACGGGGTCTCCTCCATGGCCTCGATCCCGTTCGCCAACGTCAACCTGAAGCAAGGACAAGCCGGGCCGCACCACTTCGGCAAACCGGGCGGCGCCCCGCTGCACCGGATCACCGACGAGAAGACGATCGACGACCACCGCAAGGCCGCCTGCGGGAAGTTCCCCAAGCCGCCGAACGGCCAGTACGGCTGGGTGGTCATCCCCGCACCACCGGGCAAGACCAACGCCACCACCCCCAGCTGCGACGAGTACCCCTTCGCCTCCAGCGATGAGGGCGGCAACAAGTACCCCGCCGACCAGAAGCTCAAGTGGGTACCCAAGGGCAGCAACGACGCCCAGGGCCGCGCCCTGAACACCTTCTACGGCCAGAACCGCATCCTCGACATGGACCCCTACTTCATCAACATGGGGCCTTGAGCACACGGTGACCATCTGATGCGGTGCCCCGGTGCTGTTCCTCGCATCGGAGCACCGTCACGAGCGGTTCGACAACAATGTGCTCCATGTTGCTTCGTCACACCGACGTGACCCTCCGGCCGCTCGGTGAGGGCTACGCGATCGCCCTCAGCGAGGAATACGACTACCCCGGCCCCTGGCAGGACGACCGCAGTATCCAGTCCAACGGCGAATGCGCAGCCCAGGTCTCCTGCGTCACGGACACCGGCGACCTCGCCCTCCGCATCGAACTCCACGACCAGGAACCCGACCCCGACATCAGCCGCACATGGCAGTTCGGCCCCGAGGACACCGTCCTGCGCGCCGAGACCGAGTACCTGATGCTCGTCATTCCCTGCCAAGGCGACCTGAGCGAGCAGTGGATCGACGACGAACCACCGTTGGCCCTGCCTTCCGGGCCCGCCGGCGGGCCGCGGGCGTTCCAGGTACGCCTGTACAGCCGCGCGGACTCCAACGAACCCGGCATCGGCGACCGCGGAGAGCACCATCTGATCCAGCTCTGGCCCGCAGCTGACGCTTCAGTCGACGACGCGTAGAAACTCGCTGCGGCCACGGGATGGTGCCCGGCTCAAAGTCGGGGTTGATCGGGCGCTGTGGGCAGTCGTCGTCGGCACCGGCAGGGCCTGTGCCCCGAGCACGGCACCCGCCCACGCCGGTC
>CAYNNX010000818.1:0-1822 GCA_964398515.1 uncultured Streptantibioticus sp.
GCAGCCAGTTGGGCTCTACCTCCAAGCCCGGTCCCTTAGGGCCGGGTCAAGTTGACACGGGGCTTGGTAGGTACGGATCCCGGCGCAGGGAGGTTCGGTGTCCCGGGCGGGGGAGCTCCTGCCCGGCACCGAACGCACCGGGGCGGCTGGGGAGACCCCGCGCGAGGCCACCGCGTAGCGAACGCCACGCACATCGCCGTCCCGGCTGCCGTCCGCGCCTGGCGCGGAGCCTGGGGGCGCCGCGCTGTGTCACGTCGTCGGCTCCTGGTGAACGGTCAGCCGTAAGTCCATGCCCAGTCGTCGGCGGTCGAACCGCAGGACTCGATGTCCAGCGGCGCGTCGTGCTGGGCCGAGGGCCCGCCGGTGACGCCCAGGCACAGCCCGCCGGACGCGGGGTTGCGGATCTCGTAGTCGTTCTGCGCACCGGGCGCCAGGTACCACAACTGGTTGTCGCTGGTGGTGGCGGCGCACCAAAACTCCGACACTGGCGTCCCCGGCGGGTTCGAGCCGTAGTTCGGCAGGTCCATGCACAGGCCATCCTTGTCGTTGCGGATGATGAACAGCCGTGCTCCCTCAGGGCCGTTGGGACTGTTGATCACCTGGAGCGTCCACATCTGGTTGTCGCCGTTGCCGGGCTGGCAGTCGTACTGATTGACGGGCCCGTTGACCGTTCCATTCCCATAGCCCGGCAGGTCCGCGCAGAGTCCGGTGCCGAGGTTCTTGAGCAGCATGCCGTCGGCGCCGGCGAACAGCGTCGCCACTGATGGCGGCGTGGCGGCGCCCGACTCGGGCGTGGGATTCGGCGGCGGCGATGTGGGGTGCGTGGCGGACGGCGAAGGCGACCTGGACGGCGAGGGTGAGCTGGACGGCGAGGAGGAGGCGGACGGCGAGGAGGAGGCGGACGGCGACGAGGTGGGGGCGGGGGACAGGGCCGACTGGTGGTTGGGCGCGCCGTCGAGTGCCGTGTCGACGGCGTTCGACTTCGCGTCACTGCCACTCTTGTGGGCGCCGACTCCCACGACGAGGAAAGGTATGGACAACAGCGCCGCTCCACCGATGACCGCGGCGACGAGTATTCTCCTGGGCCGGCCCGATGGCGGTTCGTTCAGGGTGCTCGGCCCCGGTGCCTCGACGTCCCAGGCGCCACTTTCCCACACCGCCAAGGTGCCGTCCGGGGGTTGCGATCCGCCGTGCGCGGGGGTCTTCGACGGTTCGGCGGACGCGCCGGACGGGAGGTCGGACGACGGCGCAGCGGACTGCGGATCGGCGGCAGCGGCCGCGCCGCCGGACCGCGCGGCGGCGCGCCGAGGAGCAGTCGTTTCGCGGGCGGCCACCACGTCGCCCGACGCCTGGGCGTTCACTGCGGGGAGGGCGAAGGAACGGCGGACCCGTGGATCCTCTGCGCTACCGGCGTCTTCCTGCTTCGAGGACAAGGCTTGCCGCCTTCGGGAGGGTAGAGGGGCAGGTTGCGGTTCTGGTCGCGATCGTTCTCGTCACGCCGGATGCTATCGAGTGGGCCCACCGCCCAAGGCCGTCCGCCGGGGCCACACCGTGGGTCTTTCACGTGCGGACACCGACCCGCGTACAAACGGGCAGACTTTCCGCCGACGCTTTGCCCTCACCGCGCCGAACATCGAAGACTGGGCGGTCGAAGACCGGCGGACGGAAGCGTGGCCGACACTCGCTGGCGCAGCGTACAGACCGCTGAGGGGTGTCTTTACTGGCGCATTGCGGTTGATCGGGGTCTTTGCAGGTCCCAGCGTCCCGGGCATGATCGCTGATCGTGGGTCTGCGGCTGCTGAACCTGACCTTCTGCCGGGTG
>CAYNNX010000819.1:0-1816 GCA_964398515.1 uncultured Streptantibioticus sp.
GACCCCGCGGCGGCGGCCAGGCTCAGCGCGGCGCGGGCCGCGGTGAGCCGTCTCGCGGAGCGGCTGGGCCTGCCGCAGGAGAACCTGATCGCTCCGGACACCGTGCGGCGTATCTGCTGGGAGCCGCCGGGCGCGCCCACCCCCGAGGCGGTGGGCGCGCGGCTCGCCGAGCGCGGCGCGCGGCCCTGGCAGATCGAGCTGGTCTCCGGCGTGATCGCGCAGTCGCTGCGGACGGTGGCGCCCGGCTCCTGACGGCGGCCCGCGGGGGCGGCACGGACGCGTCAGTACCGCGTCCGGACGGGGGCGCGTCCCTCGTTCGGACGCGCCCTAAGCGTGCTGAATGTGACCTTCGCCGCTTAGGGCAGGGGGACTGTGCACACTGGTTACTCACAAGTAGCATGACGCTTGTGAGCCGCCGCTGTTTTCACGTTTCCGCGGCGTGCCCTGGTCAGCCCCCGCACCTGGAGGAGAGCCAACGTGCCTCGTACCGCTAGGGACGTCGTCTTCGTCGACGGCGTCCGCACACCGTTCGGCAAGGCGGGCCCGAAGGGCATCTACCACGAGACCCGCGCCGACGACATGGTGATCAAGTGCATCCGGGAGCTGCTGCGGCGCAACCCGGACCTGGACCCGGCTCGCATCGACGAGGTCGCGGTCGCCGCCACCACGCAGATCGGCGACCAGGGGCTCACCCTGGGCCGCACGGCGGGCATCCTCGCCGGGCTGCCGAAGACCGTGCCGGGCTTCTCCATCGACCGCATGTGCGCGGGCGCGATGACCGCGGTGACCTCGACCTCCGGCGGCATCGCCTTCGGCGCGTACGACGTCGTGGTGGCCGGCGGCGTGGAGCACATGGGCCGCCACCCGATGGGCGAGGGCGTGGACCCCAACCCGCGGTTCGTCTCCGAGAAGCTGGTCGACGAGTCCGCGATGTTCATGGGCATGACCGCGGAGAACCTGCACGACCGCTTCCCGCAGCTGACCAAGGAGCGCGCCGACGCCTACGCGGTGCGCAGCCAGGAGAAGGCCGCCAAGGCCTACGCCAACGGGAAGATCCAGCAGGACCTGGTGCCGGTCTCGGTGCGCCGCACCACTCCGATCGACAGCGGCTCCGCCGCGGGCCCGGCCGGCGAGACCGGTTGGGGCCTGGCCACCGCCGACGAGCCGATGCGCCCGGGCACCACGCTGGAGTCGCTCGCGGGCCTGAAGACCCCGTTCCGCCCGCACGGCCGGGTCACGGCCGGCAACGCGGCCGGCCTCAACGACGGCGCCACCGCCTCCCTGCTGGCCGCCGAGGACGTGGCCCGGGAGCTGGGCCTGCCGGTCAAGATGCGGCTGGTCTCCTACGCCTTCGCGGGTGTCGAGCCCGAGGTGATGGGCATCGGTCCCGTCCCGGCCACCGAGAAGGCGCTGGCCAAGGCGGGGCTTGGCATCTCCGACATCGGCCTGTTCGAGATCAACGAGGCCTTCGCCGTGCAGGTGCTGGCCTTCCTCGACCACTACGGCATCGCCGACGACGACGAGCGCGTCAACCAGTACGGCGGCGCCATCGCCTTCGGCCACCCGCTGGCCTCCTCCGGCGTCCGGCTGATGACGCAGCTGGCCCGCCAGTTCGAGGAGCAGCCGCACGTCCGCTACGGCCTGACCACCATGTGCGTCGGTTTCGGCATGGGCGGAACGGTCATCTGGGAGAACCCGCACTTCGAGGGGGACAAGTGAGCACCACCGCTGAACTGTTGAAGGGAGCGGCGGAGCTGTTCCCCGACGAGGTCGTCACCAGCGCTCCGCCCATCGGGCGCCCAGCGCCGCCGGCCCC
>CAYNNX010000820.1:0-1813 GCA_964398515.1 uncultured Streptantibioticus sp.
CGTGCCCTCCCTCACCACGGGTGCTCGGGGTGGATGACTTCGCCACCCGACGTGGGCGCAGATACGGGACGGTACTGGTCGACGTCGAGTCCCATGCCGTTCTCGACCTGCTGCCGGGAAGGGAGAAGGAGCCCGTGGCTGTCTGGCTCGCCGGACACCCGGGGATCGAGGTGATCTGCCGGGACCGGGCCGGTGCCTATGCCGAGGCGGCCCGCGCAGGTGCTCCGGGCGCGCTGCAGGTCGCCGACCGGTGGCATTTATGGGACAACCTGGCCACCGCTGTCGAGCGCACGGTGATCGCTCACCGAGCCTGTCTGCAAGAACCTCAGGTGAGCACCTCGTCGGCCCGGCGTATGGCCGCGGCTCCGCCCTCGACACTCAATCCGGACACTGGCACGGAGAAGTGGCTTGTCACCCGGACACGGGAGCGACACAAGGCAGTTCAACGACTGCTGGCCCGCGGATGGACGATCAGCGCCATCGCGCGGGAGCTGGGCCTTGCCCGGCACACCGCAGAACGCTATGCCCACTGCAAGAACATCGACGGACTCATCGAAGGCGCCCTTCGCACCACACGCCTGGACGACTACAAGTCCTACCTGATCCGGCGCTGGAATGAAGGATGCACGGATGCGGCCCGCCTCTTCCGCGAGATCCAGACCCAGGGCTACCCGGGACGAACCCCACAAGCAGTACGACGCTACCTCCGTCCGCTTCGCACCGGCCTCGGCTCCATCCGGTCGCCGGCCCCGGTACTCAAACCGCAACAGGTCACCAACTGGATCATGTGGAACCCTCAGCACTTGCGCGACGACGAAGAACGCCAGTTGGGTGAAGTACTGGGCAGGTGCCCGGAGTTGGCTGCCGTCCGAGGTCACGTGCATGTCTTCGCGCGCATGCTCTGCGACCTCGGCGGAATCAGCCTGCCGGCATGGACAGAAGCCGTCCACGCCGATGACCTACCCGCCCTGCATGCCTTCGCCGACGGCCTCCGGCGCGACCACCAGGCCGTCACCGCGGGCCTTACGCTGCCGTGGAGTTCCGGCCCTGTCGAAGGCCACGTCAACCGGATCAAGATGCTGAAGCGACAGATGTATGGGAGAGCCGGCTTCGCACTACTCCGCAAACGAGTCCTCCTGGCCTGACCCAAGCCACACTCCGTCACCCCATCACGAAAATCTTGACTGAGCCCATCGACTGGCTCAGTCAAGATTTTCGTGATGGGGTGACCGAGCGTCACTTCGGTGGCATTGTTCGCAATGTGTGACGACTTGCTGGACATTGTGTTTCCGCACCTGGAGAAGGTGCTGGTGGAGCAAGTGTGCGTGGAGGGGGGCGTGGTGCGGGTCCAAGCCCGCACCCGCAATGGTGCTCTTGCGTGTCCCGACTGCGGCGTTTCCTCGGCTCGGGTGCACAGTTGGTATCGACGGTGTCTGGCGGATGCCGCCGTGGGCGGGCGTCCAGTGGCCATCAACCTGTCGGTGCGGCGATTGTTCTGCGATGTCGCCAGTTGTGAGCGTCGCACCTTTGTTGAGCAGGTCGAAGGACTGACCGTCCGGTACGGGCGCCGAACTGTCGTGCTGGCGAACCTGATCCAGGCCATTGCCCTGGCGCTTGCCGGCCGGGCCGGTGCGCGGCTCGCTGCCGTGCTGCATATCGTCGTCAGCCGGATGACGCTGCTGAATGTGCTGATGGCGCTGCCCGACCCGTGCCCTCCCTCACCACGGGTGCTCGGGGTGGATGACTTCGCCACCCGACGTGTTATCTACAGCCGCCCGAAGGGCGTCCTTCATGTCGTTCATGAGCTTGTAGG
>CAYNNX010000821.1:0-1779 GCA_964398515.1 uncultured Streptantibioticus sp.
GACCACCACCCACGGCGACATCACCGCCCGCAGCCTTTGACCCGCAGCCCCTAAGCCTCGATCCACCGAGGCGGCGGTGCGCTGACTTCGTGGAGGGTCTCTGTGGTGTTCGCGTGTCTGCGGACAGCAGGAAGCCGCTGGTCTGCCCAGCTTTTCCACGTATTTGGCTCCGGTCGGGCCCTCGGCGGGCATGTGGTCGGGTGGGTGTCAGGCCGCTGGTGGTGTGTGGACAGCGTGGAAGAGGCGGAGCCAGGCGTCGGGTCGGCGCCATCCTTCGGGCAGGTGCAGGGTGAGCCGGCGGGCGGAGCGGGCGAGGCGGGCGGGGACGTTGATCACATGCCTGCGGATCGTCGCTGTGGTGGCCTTGGCGTAGAAGGCGGAGGCAAGCGCGCCTGCGGCGCGGAGCAGGTTGTAGCTGATGGCCCACAAGGTCAGCCAGGCCGCGTTCGCGTTGAACTGACCGGAGGGCAGGTGAGCGAGGGGGCCTGCTTTGCCGTCGGCGATGACCTGCTCGATGATCGCGTGGTGGCGATGCTGGCGCTCGGCCTGGAGGGTCTCGAAGGGGCTGTCGGTGAAGAAGGGGTGGTAGCGCCAGACGGGGAACAGTTCGCCCTGCTCGCCGACGGTGGCGGGCTTGGCCCGGTCGACCACCCGTCGCACGATCAGGCGGGCGGTGACCTGCTCGGCATTGGGCCGTCCGGTGAAGGCGGTGTAGTCGGGTATCTCGGCCACCTCGGCCTCCGAGATCAGCTCGCCGGTGTCGGGGTCGACCACGGCGCGCGGGTAGTGGATGGGCCGCCAGGCATCGTCCCGTATGGAGGCGATGGCGCGCTTGATGGAGGGGTTCATCCCGGTGGTGATCGAGAAGTGCGTGGCTTTGCGGCGGCAGGCGGCCACGACATCGGCGCTGTAGAACTTGGAGTCCGCGCGCACGATCCGCGTCCCGGTGCACCCCGCCTCGATCGCACAGGCCACCGCCTCGGTGACGAAACGCGGGGCGCCACGGGCATCGGCGGATTTTCCCTGCCGCAACCGCACGCCGGCAATCAGCGGCCGGGTGGTCGGGGTACAGACGGTGGCCAGCAGTGGGTGCAAGGTGCGCACTCCCTTGAACCGGCCGACCTGTGCACCCTGCTTCGTCCGGCCGAACACCCGCTTGTGCGTGGAGTCGACATCGATGAACACGACCTTCCCGGCATCCGGCAGCAACGGAGTATGCGCGGCCAGGGCGGCAAGGAACCTGCGGTGCACCGCGTGCAGTTGAAGGACGTGGCCGTGGGTGAACGACCGCAGGAACGTGCCCAGCGTGGAGGGGGCCCGCACCCCGCGGAAGGCCACCGGCATCGCACCGTGCCGCAACCGGTCGGCATCCTCGATGCTGTCCGCCCCCGCGCACATGGCCGCCACCAGCGACATCACCTTCGACGCCGCGTGCGCCCCACCGCTGTTATCCGCTCCGTCGATCCGAACGGCCTCACGGACCAGGTACGGCAGCCGAGCCCGCTCGGCCAACCGGACCACCGGCACCAGGCCCGCGTCCGCGATCAGGTTCGCCTCATCGAACACGGCGGAGACCGCCGCAGCGGCATGGGAAGATTGCATCCGGCGGATGTTCTCTCGATCTGTGGACGTGGAACCCTCGACAAGTCCCATCGTCCCAGCTCAGAGGGCATCCGCGCTTTCATGTCCAAGTCTCGGACCGGTTATTGAACGGTGAATCGAGGCTAAGGGGGCGGGA
Organism: uncultured Streptantibioticus sp.; assembly: GCA_964398515.1. GTDB lineage: Bacteria > Actinomycetota > Actinomycetes > Streptomycetales > Streptomycetaceae > CAYNNX01. Next base: position 1,739 of record CAYNNX010000821.1, read on the forward strand.
CTTGCGGGGTGCGACCTATCGCGTAACGGTGCCGACGTTCT
>CAYNNX010000822.1:0-1767 GCA_964398515.1 uncultured Streptantibioticus sp.
TCCCACACGGTGATCATTGCAGAGCTTGATCGACTTCTGAAACGCACCCTAGAAGGTCGATGAAGATCTTGGTGAGGGGCTGTCTGGCCGTGCGGCCGGATAGCCCCTACGGTCATGTACCGGCCGGTGCGAGGTGCCAGGTGCCACTGGTGTAGGTGAGTCCGAGGTTGATCAGTCGGCGAAGGTTGAGGGCGGCGGCTCGGGTGTGGAGCCAGTTGTTGTTGCTGATGGTGCCGCGGTAGCGGAGTCGGCGGTTGCCAGCCTGGACGAGCCAGGCCACGGCGCGTTCGACCGGTGGTCTCCAGCGGCGGTAGTCGGCCTGCCAGCCGGGGTCGGTGGCGGCCTGGCGGCGGGCGGCTGTCTGAAGGTCGTGGTGAGGTCGGATGGTCAGGATTCGTCCGGCCTTGGCTTTGGTGCACCGCTCACGCAGAGGGCATCCGGTGCATAAGTCCGTGAAAAAGGCTTTGCGTTGGTGGTGTTGCCCGCCGGGGTCGGACAGGGGCACGGTGTGTCCGGCCGGGCAGGTCACGATGGCGGCGGTGGTGTCGATGGTGAAGTCGTCGAGGGTGAAGCCGCCGGGGACGGCGGGCCGCAGCGGGGCGGGTTTGAGGAACAGCCGGTGTCCGGCCTCGTGGAGAGTCTGACGGACATCGCCGGTGGAGTAGGCGGTGTCGCCGAAGACGTCCAGCGGCTTGTCCTCGTCGACAAGCAGGTCCAGGCCGACGGCGGCCTCGTGGTGTTCGGCTCCGGTGCCGGGCCGCAGAGCAACGGCGGTATACAAGCCGGTCTCGGGCTCGATGGCCAGGTGGGCCTTGAAGCCGTCCTGCTGGTGGCTGCGGGTCTTGTGGACGTGCCGGGCTTCGGGATCGACGGTGGAGACCATCCGGTTGGGGGCGGTGCCCTGGGTGATGCGCCAGCGGCCGTCGCGGCCGTCGGAGTCCTCGGCGGGCTCGACGTCCTGGCCGGCGACCAGGGCCAGGATGCCCACCGCGTTGGCTGCCCTTTCGCCGAGTTGCTGTTCGGGCAGGTGGCCCAGCAGCCGCAGCGCATCCGTGACCAGTGCGTCGACCAGCTCGGCACGGGCCTGCTCGTCGTTCCAGGCGATGCGGGGCTTGCCCGGGTCGGTGTAGTCATGCGCGCTGCACTGCGCAGCGGCGACCGCATCGGCGCCGGGGACCTCGCGGATGACCGCGCGGACGGCGGCGATGATCTGGGTGACGGTGTCCTGCGTGGCGACCGCGTCGTCCAGCACGGTGGAATCCAGCGCCCGCCGGTGCTTGCCCTTGAGGACACCGGTGGCCTTCACCACCTCCCGCACCGCCTCGAAGACGCGGTTGGGCCGGGTGGAGCGGGCCAGTCGGCGCCGGAAGTAGGCCAGCAGCGACGGATCGAACGCCATATCGTGCAAGCCCAGACCACACGCGGCCTTCCACCGCAGATCGCACCGCAGTTCCTGCACCGTCTCGAAGTCCGACAGCCCGTGCAGTGCCTGCAGCGTGATCGCGGCGGCCAGGATCTGCGGCGGCATGCTCGGCCGTCCGTTCGCCGACGGGTACATGTCCGCGAAGATCTCCGCCGGGAACAGCACACCGCGGTGCTCGGCCAGAAACGCGAACACACTGCCCGTCGGGATCAACTCCCCGCAGGTCTCCCACACATCCGGCCCGACCGTCTCCCCGGCCCATTCCCCCATCACCACGAAAACGAGTCTGGCCCCGCCGCTCACGCGGCGGGGCCAGAACCCCAAGATCTTCATGAGTCTTCTAG
>CAYNNX010000823.1:0-1767 GCA_964398515.1 uncultured Streptantibioticus sp.
CGCGCCCCGGCCGAGCACGGCTTCGCCCACCTGAGGAACTGGCGTGTCCTGGGCAAGATCCGCAACGGCCCGAAGGCGATAGCCGCGGTCCGCTTCTCGATCCACCTCTCCAGCCGGGCCAGGCACTCGTCGCGAACGGGCAGAACGCCGGCCGAGACCAGGACCGCCCGCCCTCGAAGCCCGGCCCCGGATGCCCACCCCGTTCGAAGAACCGCAGGCCAGCCCCACGCTGCGAGCCCGGGACGACCATGAACCGAGCCGAAACCAAAGACGAAGACGATGCCACGGTCGGCGCCGTCGTCGTCCAGGATGCCGGCCGGCAGCGGAGGGCCGTAGTTGGTGCCCGTCGAATCACGCGGTGCAGGCGGACGTCGCCAATGACGTGTCCGGGCTCGTGGTCGACCAGGTCGCGCTCGACGAGCCGGAGCTGGTGGACACCGGTGGCCTCGAAGGCTCGGTAGGTGGACACGACGCTTCTCCTCGGTGCTGCCTCTGCCACCCGGAGAGGGCTGAGGGCTGGGGGCGTGAGGGAGATGGACAGCAGCTTGATCCGTGCGGCGCGGGTGACGCTCCGCGAGATTCCAGGTTCCACGCCGACCAGGTCGGTGCATCCGGTGAGTTGCTCGGCGGATCTGTGGCAGCCCGGGGTCCAGCGCTCGTCGGCGAGTTCGGGCAGGTGCAGCGGCTTGCGTACGGCCGTCGCCGGGCGGGTGCGGGCAGGCACGAGCGGCGGCCGGTCCTCGGTGAGGGGTGTGCGGCCCAGGCCGGTGCGATCGCCGGGCCGGGCAGCCGGTGGGCCTTCGAGACGGCAGGCGAGCGCGTTGCCGGCCCGGCCTTCGCGAACGGCCCCCATGCCTGCCTCTCCTCCGGATCCGGTTCCAGGCTCGTCAACTCCACCTCGGGGTGGCCGGCGGCCCGGGGCGGCTGGGATCGCGGTCAACGGTGGCTGTGTGACGACGCCGCAGGGGCGTGACGCACCTGCGTGCGGATCGCGGCGACGATTCGGCACTGCACGCCGCTGTCGTCGACCAGGTCTGCCGCATCCCCGGCAGGCTGGGCATGCCATCTGCTCCGGTGCGGGCCTGTCAGGCCGACCACAGTGACGCCGGGTCGGCCAGTACACGCTGCACGGTCGAGGTCGCGGCACCCACCAGGGGACCGCGTCGGCCCAGTACGGAGGAGACCAACGAATCGGGCCGCCAGGTACGTATGATCACGCGTGCCGAAAGTTCGCGCCGCATCGCCGGCAGGAGCCAGCGGCCGAGCTCCGCGTACGCACCACCGAGGACCATGGCGGACGGATCGAGCAGGTTGACGGCACCGGCCAGCGCGATCCCGCGGGCCGAACCGGCGCTCTCCAGCGCGGCCCGGACCCGCGCGTCATCCTGACCGGCCCGACGGCCCAGCTCAGCCACAGCGTCACCGGCGACCGCGCCTATTCCCGCCGCCCGCAGTACGGCGCTCCCCCCGGCATACCGCTCCAGGCAACCACGCGCCCCGCAAGCGCACCGCGGCCCGTCGGGATGTACGGGAACGTGACCCGACTCGCCGGCGAACCCATGGACGCCCCGGAACTCCCTGCCGCCGATGACCAGCGCGACGCCGATGCCCGCTTCCGCCGACACGTGCAGGAAGTCGGACGGGGCGCCGGGAACCGACAACTCGGCGAGCGCACCCAGATCCGCCTCGTTGTCGATCTCCAACGGCAGCGTGCCGGGCCATGCTTCGGCCACCGGCACATCGTGCCAGCCCAGGTTGGGGGCGTGC
>CAYNNX010000824.1:0-1761 GCA_964398515.1 uncultured Streptantibioticus sp.
GGCGCCGGTCGTTCGTCAGAGCGTCGTCGCCGCTGTCGAGCCACCAGCCGCCGAACCCCCAGCCGTTGCTGCTGACGTACTTGGCGCACGCCCTGAGACGCAACTCGAGTATCACGGTGTTCTCCGTCGCGTGGCGGTCGTAGACAAAGGCCAGCGGGCGCTGCGTCATGAGGTCTTCCTCTGGTCCAGCTCCATCCACACGATTCCGCCGCTGCCGGTCCGGTCGTGGCCGTACCGGTCGGCTTGAGTGACAGCAGCGAGGATGCCGTCACGCGCAGAGTTGGTGGGCTCGTCGGGTAGGTCCGCCTCGATGCGGATTCGCTCGGGGGTCTCGTCTGTGCGCGGTTCGCGGCCGGTTGCTGCGGCGAGTTGCCTGGCAAGGGCGGTGGCGCGTGACTCGCGGGATGAGCACACAGATATCCCCCGGTGAATGGCTGATCACTTAACGTATTGCTACTTAAGTAGATTGGACCTGATGGAGTAGCTTGTCAATGTCGACGAACGCACTGGCCGCCCCGCGTCGGGGCAACACGGAGAGCTCATGGCACGAGAGGCGCCGTACCTCGAAGTAGCCGACTCCCTGCGCGCTCGCATCAAGGCGGGTGAGTGGGCGGTCGGTGAAAAGCTGCCGTCCCGCGCCCGGTTGGCCGAGGAGTACGGCGTCGGACGCAACGTCACCCAGCGCGCGATGGACCGGCTTATCGTCGAGGGTCTCCTCGAAGGCCGGGCCGGCTCCGGTACCTACGTGCGCCGGCCCCGCGAGCGAATGCGCATGGTGCGCTCCCGGCACCGCGAGCATCGTGGCGGCTCCCCGTTCCGCGCCGACATGAAGGAGCACGGCAAGGCGGGCACGTGGGAGTCCCACAGTCAGGCTCGTACCCCGGCCCCGGAACACATCGCCGAACGCCTGGCCATCCGCCCCGGGGACCTATGCGTCTTCACCCGGTACGAGTTCCTCGCCGACGGCCAGCCCGTCCAACTCTCCGCGAGCTGGGAGCCGATGGCCATCACTGACGGCACTCCCATCGTGCTGCCTGAGCTCGGCCCGCTCGCCGGTGCCGGCGTCGTCGAGCGCATGCGCTCCATCGGCGTCATCATCGACACCGCCGTCGAAGTGCCACGGCCCACCCGGGCGACTCAGGAGGAGGCTCACTTGCTGGGCATCGCGCTCGGCGACCTGGTGATGCACATCGAGCGGACCTATTACGACACGGAAGGTCGGCCGGTGGAGACCGCCGACATCACCGTGCCGGATGTCCGGTGGGAGATCGCTTACGAGATCGGCATCCAGCAGCGCGGTCACTGACCCCGGACACGAGAAAGCGCTCCCTTCGGCCCTTCGGCCATGGCGGAGGCGCAGAGTGTCGTCAGGCGTGGTGGCAGACATCGACCGGACCATCATCCCCGTTCGACTGCTAGGGCTGTGACCGCGCAGGTTCGCCGCTTTGGGGCAGGCTGCGGTTTGGAGAGGGCGCCCGCCCCAGCGGATGCCCTTGCTGGTGTACCCGATCGACGACGCCGTCGAGGACGGCGGGGTGGACTGGCGTTGGCGGCCGGTCGGCGTCCAGCAGGTCACGGGGGCGTGGCTGCTGACCGTCCGCGGAGTCCGCGCTGCCGTGGTGGCGAGCTCCGACGGCAGCCTGATGCTGGTCGACGCAGGCGCCGAGCGCGTCGTGTGCCGCATCCATCTCGGATCCGCGGTGCAGCAGGTCGTCGACCTGGGCGACGGCCGTCCCGCCGTGTGCACTTCGGAGGGCGTGG
>CAYNNX010000825.1:0-1715 GCA_964398515.1 uncultured Streptantibioticus sp.
AGATCTTGATGTCCCGGAACCCGTGCTCCTCGAACAGCGAGCACTCCCACAGCGCCGACTCCACCAGCGCCTCGGGGGTGGCCCGGCCGTACTTCTCCAGCAGCCGCTTGTCCAGCGAGCCGGCGTTCACGCCGATCCGGATGGGCACCCCGGCGGCGGACGCCGCCTTGGCGATCTCCTTGACCTTGTCGTCGAACTGCCGGATGTTCCCCGGGTTCACCCGCACCGCCGCGCACCCGGCGTCGATCGCCGCGAACACGTACTTCGGCTGGAAGTGGATGTCCGCGATCACCGGGATCTGCGACTTCTTCGCGATCACCGGCAGCGCGTCCGCGTCGTCCTGCGAGGGGCACGCCACGCGCACGATCTGGCAGCCGGACGCCGTGAGCTCCGCGATCTGCTGCAGGGTGGCACCGATGTCCGCCGTCACCGTCGTCGTCATCGACTGCACCGACACCGGCGCGTCCCCGCCCACGGCCACCGATCCCACCTGGATCTGACGGCTCCGCCGGCGTTCGGCGAGCTTGAGCGGAACGGACGGCATCCCGAGTGAAATCGCGGTCATGTGCTGTGCATCCCCAACGTGTGGATCGAGGTCCCGGCCCGGGCGGGCTCCGGTACGAGCCTACGGCACCGCTTCCGCCCAGACTCAAAGGCGCCCGGGCATGCCACCGGCCGGACACCATCATGCCCGGCCGGTGTCGCCGTCCGTTCGGCGAGGGGACGGCTCAGCGCGCGGTCAGGCTATTTTCACCGGGTTCACCACGTCCGCGATCAGCACCAGGATCGTGAACGACAGGAACAGGCCGGCCACGACGTAGGCGACGGGCATCATCTTCGCCACGTCGAACGGTCCCGGGTCGGGGCGGTGGAGGACCCTGGCCAGGTTCCGCTTGAGCGCCTCCCACAGCGCGCCCGCGATGTGCCCGCCGTCCAGCGGCAGCAGCGGGAGCATGTTGAACAGGAACAGCGACAGGTTGAACCCCGCGACGAGCAACAGCATCGTCGCCACCCGCTGCTCCGGCGGGATGTGCAGCGAGAACACGTCCCCGCCCACCCGGGCCGCGCCCACCACGCCCATCGGCGAGTCGGGCTGGCGCGGTGCGCCCTCGAAGGCGGCACGCCACAGCCCCGGTACCCGCTGCGGCAGGTCGACCAGGGACCGGGTGGCCGTGGTGGCCATGTCGCCCATGCGGCTCACCGAGTCGGAGAAGGACTGCTTGACGATCCCCTGGGCCGGGGTGAACCCCAGGAAACCGGCCCGGACGTACTGGCCGTCGACGTAGCCGCCGTGGCCGTCGGTCTTGGCCACCTGGTTCTCTATCAGGACGGCGTGCAGCACCAGGGGCTGTCCGCCGCGCAGCACGCCGACGGTGGCCGGGCCCGTGGTGTCGCGGATGTCCTTCTGCAGCGTGGCCCAGTTCCTGACCTGGTGGCCGTTGAAGGCGGTGATGCGGTCGCCCGCCTTCAGGCCCGCCTTCTTCGCCGGCGACGCGGGGTCGCCGGGCGCGCAGGTGCTCTTGCCCTTGCTCGCCGCCGACTGCGAGATCACGCAGTCCGAGACCGTACTCACCGTCGTCGTCTGGGAGTTGATCCCGAAGCCCATGAGGACGCCGAGGAAGAGCACGACCGCCAGGATCAGGTTCATGAACGGGCCGGCGAACATCACGATGACGCGCTTCCACGGCTTGCGCGTGTAGAACATCCGCGTCTCG
>CAYNNX010000826.1:0-1710 GCA_964398515.1 uncultured Streptantibioticus sp.
TCGGTCATCAGCCCCGCATTCTGCGCATAGGCGCCGAGGAAGACCGAAGCCGAGGCCAGGGCGGTCATGTAGGTGCCGTCCGCGTCGGACAGTTTCCGATCGGTGTCACGTGCCTGGCGTGCCACGGCGACGGCCTCCGCGGCGCGTCCGGCCTCCGAGAGCCGGGCGGCCCGCACCGCACACGCCTGGGCGAACCGAACCATCCCCGGGTAGTCCGCGGGTACGGGCCGGTACGCCGGATCCGCGTATGGCCGGATCGTGCTCGGACCGGAGGCCAGCGGCCGTGCGTACACCTTGCCGTTGGACGGGCGCCATACGGCCAGCTCGTCCGTGCCGTCGCCGTCGTAGTCGGCGGGCACCGGGAAGTCTCCCGTGCGTCCCCAGGGGACGGTGGCCGTGGAGCCGGTCGACAGATGCACCGTCCAGTTGCCGTTGTCGGGGCGCCACTCCGCCGTGTCGGGGTGGCCGTTGCCCTCGAAGTCGGCCTGGACGGTCATGGGGGCGGCCGCCGGGCCGGTGGTTGTTCCGTTGTCGTAGTGACGGGTGAAGAGCGACACCTTCAGCGCGCTGAGACCGGCCAGGCCGAGGGCGGTGCGCTTTGCGTCGTCCGGGTCGATGCTGACCTGCCAGGTCGTCGCGGGGCTGCGGCCCCAGAAGGAGGGCCGGGACCCCACCGGGTTGTCAGGCTCGGAGTCGTCGAGCGTCGCGTCGTCCGTGCTGCGCAGCGCCGGGGCGTGGAGGTGGACCTGGGATCCGTCGCGCAGCCGGTTGACCGCCTCGCCGCCGTGCCGGACGGAGACCGGGATGTGCTTGGCGTTCCCGGTGGCGCCGACCAGGCCGATGTGCACCCCGTCGGTCTTCAACTCGCTCAGGTGGGCGGGGAAGCTGTCCAGCGTCACCTCGAACGTCGCGGTGCCCGTGATGCGGAGGGCGTCCAGCACGGCGGGCGTGGTGATGGTCAGCCGCAGGTTGTAGCTGTCGAGCTGGTTCTCGTAGGTGTCGTAGGCGTCGCGCAGGACGACCAGCTCGGGCATCCGCGACCACGTGGTCAGATACTCGTTCAGCAGCGGCAGCACCCGGCTGTCGTCGCCCCGGGCCAGCGGCTGGTAGGCGTTCTCGACGTCGTCCGGCGGCAGATAGCCGATGTCGAAGCTGAACTTGGGCGCGTAGCTGCTGAACGTCCAGAGATCCAGGGCGCGGTTGGCCTTGAAGGCGAACTTGATCAGTACGTCCATGAAGACCTGGGTCTGGGTTACCACCCTGCGCGCGATGGCGCTCTCCTGCCCGATGTCGGCCTCCCAGCCCTCCTGGACGCCGCGCAGGGTGGTCAGGTCCTGCTCGTTCAGGGCGATCTTGGCCTGGGTCAGGTCCGCGAGCGCGTTCTTCTGCGCAAGGTCGAGCTTGGCCAGGTTGAGGTCGGCGAGGAGCTCCAACTGCCGCTGCACCAGCTGCTTGTGCTGCGCCGCGGTCCCCGGACTCACCTCGGCGATCCGCAGGTCGTCCAGGGTCTTCCCCAGGTCGGCGATGTTCTTGCCGGCCCCGAGGAGATCCTTGAGGCCGCCCATGTCGTCCTTCTTGTCCGCCTTGGGCGTGGGGTTGTTCGGATTGCTCCAGTCCATCCACTCCACGAGGTACTGGCCCTGGTAGGTGCCGGTCTTCAGGTCGAACTGCTGCACCGCTTCGGCCCGGCCGAGGGCCAGGTGGGCCGCG
>CAYNNX010000827.1:0-1687 GCA_964398515.1 uncultured Streptantibioticus sp.
GCACGCTTGGCCGGGTCGCCGGACTTGAAGATGCCGGAACCGACGAAGACGCCCTCGGCGCCGAGCTGCATCATCAGCGCGGCGTCGGCCGGGGTGGCGACGCCACCGGCGGAGAACAGCACGACCGGCAGCTTGCCGAGCTCGGCGACCTCCTTGACCAGCTCGTACGGGGCACGCAGCTCCTTGGCTGCGGCGTACAGCTCGTTGTTGTCCAGCGAGCGCAGGCGGCCGATCTCGCCCTTGATCTGGCGCAGGTGGCGGACGGCCTCGACCACGTTGCCGGTGCCGGCCTCGCCCTTGGAGCGGATCATGGCCGCGCCCTCGGCGATGCGGCGCAGGGCCTCGCCCAGGTTGGTGGCGCCGCAGACGAACGGGGTGGTGAAGGCCCACTTGTCGCTGTGGTTGACCTCGTCGGCCGGGGTGAGCACCTCGGACTCGTCGATGTAGTCCACACCGAGCGCCTGCAGGACCTGGGCCTCGACGAAGTGGCCGATCCGGGACTTGGCCATCACCGGGATCGAGACGGCGTCGATGATGCCCTCGATCATGTCGGGGTCGGACATCCGGGCCACGCCGCCGTCCTTGCGGATGTCGGCCGGCACCCGCTCCAGGGCCATGACCGCCACGGCACCGGCGTCCTCGGCGATCTTCGCCTGCTCGGGGGTGACGACATCCATGATCACGCCGCCCTTGAGCTGCTCGGCCATGCCGCGCTTGACTCGCGCGGTGCCGGTCTCAACGGTCTGGGGCGTGCTGGGGGGCGTGGTGGACACGGTTTGACCTCACTCGTCGTAAATACGTGCGACTAGCCCAATGGTAGGGCCGTGCGGATCAGCCCCGGACCCTGCCGTCCGGTCCACTTGGGCCGAGCCGCCACTACGCATCTGACAAAAGCGGAACGAGTCGAGCGCGGGAAAGGGCCAATCGCCACCGGGTGGACCGATCAGTGGCCTGCACCAGCCTGACGCAGGGGCGTGTGGCGCAAAGCACAGGCGGCCGGGCGTCAGTGGGTGGTGCCTTCCGCGGTGAGCGCGGCCGGCGGCTCGTCGTCCATCTCGAAGGCCATCGGGAAGGGGGCGTGCCCGGCCAGCCGGAACCACCGCACCACCCGGTGCCGGCGCACCGCGCGCGCCGCGCGCACCGCGTCGTTGTGGAAGCGCCGGGCCATCGGGGTGCCGCGCACCGCGGCCGTCAGCTCGCCGATCGCCTCCGGGCCGCCGGGGGCCTCCCGCACCGCCTGGACGGTGTCGGGATCGGCGAGGACCGCGCGCAGAGTCTGGCTCAACTCGCTCTCCGCGACCTCGCGTTGCTCGTCCTGCGCCTGACGGGCGGCGTGCGCGGTCTGGTACAGCACGATCGAGGCAGCCGGATCCAGCACGCCGGAGGTGGCGAGTTCCTGAGTCACCGAGGCCCGGCGCAGCAGTTGGGCGTCGAGTGCGGCGCGGGCGGCGTCGATCCGCGCGTGCAGCCGGTCGAGCCGACCCGCCGTCCAGCTGAGGTACAGGCCGAGCACCACGACGACGGCCGCGATGGCGAGGAGAGTGGTCATCACGGGCGGCAAGGCTACCGGCGCCCTGATCCCCGCCCGGCCCGCAGCCCGCGCCCGGTACGGTCCCCGGCGCCCCCGCCGCCACCGGCACGCCCGGCGGCGACCGGCCTCGCGCGGGGCCCCAGCGCGGCCCGGTCA
>CAYNNX010000828.1:0-1682 GCA_964398515.1 uncultured Streptantibioticus sp.
GCCCGCCGCCGCAGCCATGGCCGCGCGGGTGATGTCCGCCGAGGATGTTGCCGCGCTCGGCGAGGTGCTGGCGAGCCTGAGTGACGATGCCACACTGGGGGAGTTGATCGACAACGACCTCGAGTTCCACCGCAGGATCGCGGCCGGCTCCGGCAACTCCGTGCTCTGCTCGCTGATCGACGGCCTGTCCGGCCCGACCGCCCGAGCGCGGACATGGCGCGGGTTGACCGAGGAGGGCGCGGCCGCCCGGACCCGACAACAGCACCGCGCGATCTTGGATGCCATCGCCGGTCGCAGCCCAGACCTCGCGCACGCCTGGGCTACGGTGCACGTCGCAGGTGTCGAACAGTGGCTGCGCGGTACCCTCGGTGCGGCCGGATCCCCGCTCGGGTGACACACATCGGAATCAACCGCGGCATCGGTAAACGGGGAACTTTACAGCGGGCAGGCTGGCCGGGCCGGACCGATCGCGGCGGCCGCCGTCATCGCGGCCATGCCGGTGAGCGCTCTGCGACGAGATACGGGTTCGTGCATGTCGGCTCCCAAGTAGCTGGTCAGACTACGCGGAGGGGATGCTGTGCTGCGGCATGTCGCGGACGAGGCGGTGGGCGGCCGTGCGGTCGTGATCGACTTATCGGTGCGCCGCCTGTACTGCGAGAACCCCGCCTGCGAGAAGGTCACCTTCGCCGAGCAGGTCGAGGGACTGACCCGGCGTTACCAACGCCGTACTCCGGCCCTGCAGAAGGTGGTTGATGCGGTCGCCGTCGCGCTGGCCGGATCGGCCGGAGCACGCCTGTTGGGCGTGCTGCACCACGTACTGTCCTGGGCGACCGTGCTGAACTGCCTGATGCGCATCACGCTGCCCGCCCGGCCGACTCCGCAGGTGCTGGGCATCGATGAGTTCGCCCTGCGACGTAGGGCGAAGTCGTCCACGCCCACCGCTGTGGGCTCGGCGTGGACCGGGTCGGGCAGGTCCATCACCCGGCGCAGGAGAGTGCTGCGGCTGGTCATGATGCCGGTTTGCTCGGCGAGCCGGGCACCGGCCCGGCCGGCCAGGGCCAGGCCGATGGTGCTCAGCATCTGCCGCAGCCGCTCGGTGACCCGGCCGTGCCGCCGGGTCAGGCCCGGTATCTGCTCGACGAAAGTCCGCCCGTCCACACGCCGGGCTTCCACACAGGAAGCGGCGGACCTGAAGCACCATCTCCGCCCTTCGTCCTGCCACTGGCAGATCGGCGGGAAACCGCAGGTAGGAACTGTGCACACGCTCCGACCAGCCATCGCAGCTCGGACACGCGCCGCCCGTGGTCGTGCAACGGGCCTCCACTCGCACCGCCGTTCCCGTCGTACGCACGGCCACGACCTCGACCCCGGACACCTGCGGGAACAACAGGTCCCGCATCTCATAGACGATCTCGCTCATGACGGCCGAATCTCCGCCGTCTCACCCGTCCGAGGAGCGATTTCCGGGCGATCTCACCAACCCGCCCACAGAGACCAACAACTACAAGGCGTAACCGGATCACGGAACTTGCGCCAGACCCCGCTGAACGACGTCACGGTCATCAAGGATTGCGATGTCCCGCTCCCGCCAAAGATGAGCGCCCTCAAGACCTCCGAATAGCCGCTGAGCTGGGAAAACGTACTCCGAGGCTGTGGGCAAACCGCCCCGGAGCCCCCTCATG
>CAYNNX010000829.1:0-1656 GCA_964398515.1 uncultured Streptantibioticus sp.
CGCTCTTCACCCGCCACAAGCCGGTGATCTTCGCCTACCACGGCTACCCGTGGCTGATCCACCGCCTCACCTACCGCCGTACCGGCCACCCGCATCTGCACGTGCGCGGCTACAAGGAGGAGGGGACCACCACGACACCGTTCGACATGGTGGTCCGCAACGACCTCGACCGCTACCGCCTGGTCATGGACGTCATCGACCGCGTTCCCGGACTCGCCGTGCGCGCCACCGCCGTACGCCAGCAGATGGCGGACGTCCGCACCCGCCACCACTTCTGGATCCGCGAGCACGGAGTCGACCTGCCCGAGGTCGCCGGCTGGACGTGGACACACTGACCGTTGGAGCAATCGCCGCCCAGCGGGGCCGCTCGCCGGCCGGAGCACGGCGTTCGACAGCGGCGGACCGCACGGCCGACGGGGGCCACCGGCCATGGGGCGGTGGCCCCGTTCCCGCGGCATCCGGCCGCGGCGCGTCGCACCCCGCTGAAGCCCGCGGGTGCGCTGCATACTCCAGGGCGGGGAGACCTGCCCGGGAAGGCCGGGGCCGCGACGCCGGAGGTGGACACGATGCCCACGAGGATCCTCGTGGAAGGGCGCCCCGGCGCGGGAAAGACGACCGCGGTGCGCCGGCTGGCCGCGCTCTTGCGCACCCGTGGGATCGTGGGCTTCACGACCGAGGAGATCCGGCAGCGTGGCACACGTGTCGGTTTCGCATTGGAGACGATGACGGGACGGCGGGCCGTCCTCGCCCATGTCGACTTCCCGGGACCGCCGAGGGTGGGACGCTACGGCGTCGACCTGGAGGTCATGGAGCGGCTGGCGCTGCCGTCCCTGGAGGCCGCGGCGTGCGATCCGCCCTCGGGACGACTCGCGCTCATCGACGAGCTCGGGCGCATGGAACTGGCCTGCAGCGCCTTCCGGAACGCGGTGGACGCCCTCTTCAGAGCCGACGTCGATGTCGTCGCCACCGTCCAGGCACACCACGACCCGTTCACCGACGCCCTCAAGCGGCGTTCCGACGTCGAGCTCGTCCCCCTGACCCCGGCGAACCGCGACGACCTGCCCGCGGAACTGGCGGCACGCCTGCAGAGGCGTTGAGGCTGCCGCAAGCGGCGGAACGCCGTGACCCGCGCGAGCCCCGAGAGCACCCTTTCAACCCACCGGGCGGTTCAGTGGCGGTGCGTGCCGTGGGCGCCGCCCCGGTCCTCACTGCGTCCGCCCCGGTGCTCGTGGGCGCCTTCGAGCTCTTGGCCGTTCGACGAGCCGCTCATCATCCGGAGCATGGCGAGGCCGCCTGTGCGCAGGAACCGCACGAGGAGGGCCACAGCCAGGAGGAGGAAGGCGATGTCCAGCCAGGTGGTGTAGTTCCACGAGATCCCCTCCATGGGAAGTCTGGCCTTGGACTGATCGGGGATCAGGCCCAGGCCGCCGAAGGCGAACTCGACCGTGTATCCGGCGATCACCATGGCGGCGTAGAAGGTGCCGAGCAGGAAGGCGGTCATCCGCGGGCCGTAGTACTTCCGGTAGATGTTGAGGATCGGGATGATCAGCAGGTCGGCGTAGATGAAGGCGACCACACCGCCGAAACTGATGCCGCCGTTCCAGAGCACCGCCGCCAGCGGCACGTTGCCGATGGAGCAGACGAACGAGGCGATGG
>CAYNNX010000830.1:0-1647 GCA_964398515.1 uncultured Streptantibioticus sp.
CTCGCGCAGCCCGGCCGCCGAGGCGTTCGCGGCCGCCACGACGCCGGCCGCCTCCTCGTCCGCCGCGGCACGGCGCTCCGCCGCCCGCCGAAGGGCCCGCTCGCGCGTCTCGTGGCCCTCGCGTTCCGCTGCCGCCCGGTCGTCCCGCCCCTCCGCCTCCACGGACTCCCGCAGTTCGGCGGCCTCCTCCTGCACCAGGCGCAGCAGTTCCCGGGCGCCCTCGCCCAGCGACTCGTAGGTCTGCGGGGCGAGGGTCTCCACGGCCGCGCGCAACGCCGCGCTCCTGTCGTGGAGTTCACCGGCGGTGTCGGCGAGCGAGGCCTCGCGGGCGCGGAGCTCCTCCAGCTCTCCGTGCAGCGCCGCCAGGTAGGCCTCGACCTGCTCCGGACGGTAGCCGCGACCCCGGGCGGTGTCGAAGCGACTCATCAGTCCTCACCCCTTGTGTCGTCGGGTCCCAGCCGGTGTGCGGGGCGCGCCGGGAACGCGGCGCGCCCCTCGCGGGCGGGCGTTACAGCAGCCCGTCCCACATCTGTTCCAGCAGCACCGCCCACCAGTTGTCCGGGGAGGCGAGCGCGGCCGGGTCCAGCGCGGCGAGCTGGGTCTGGAAGTCGACCGTCCAGCGCCCCGCCTGATCGGGGGTGAGCCCGAGCCGCAGCCGCCACATCCGGCCCAGCAGCGCCAGGCAGCGGGCGAACTCCGGCAGCGAGGAGTTCACGAACTGCGCCGGGCTGACCTGCGCCCCGGGCACCGCCTCCAGCGGCACGGCCATGATGTGCGCGGTGCCGTACTGCACGCACAGCCGGCGGCCGAAGTCGTTCCCCATGACCAGGTACGACGCCGCGTCGGGGGCCGCTTGCACACCGCGTTCGGCGGCCACCTCGGCCAGCGTCGGCACCGGGCGGCCGGGCTGGGCCTGGGCCCAGAAGAACGGGCCGAAGTCGACCGGCAGCCCCGCCCACACCAGCGTCTGCGCCACGATGTCCGGCACGCCCTGCCGGGCCACCGCCCGCTGGTCGAAGCGGAAGATCGCCTGCGGCCCGAACGCCTGCGCCAGCTCGTGCCCGATGCCGTCGAGCGGAATCGGCGGAACGCGCTGCACCTGCCCGGGGTCGGGCAACGGCACACGCTGCGGGCGCGGGCGCGCCGGGCCGTCGGCGACCTGCGCCAACTCGCCCTGGTGGGTGAGGAGATGCTGCACACCCTGGCGGCGCGAGGCGTGATCGCGACCGTAGGGGGCCGTGTGGCTGACGCGCACCTGCGGCCAGGTCTCGCGGACCATGCGCGCGCAGTACCCGCCGGGCAGGTCGCACGACTCCAGCTCGGTGTGGAGCTCCAGCACCTGCTGCGGGGGCACGTTCGACGCCCGCAGTTCGTGCAGGATCTGCCATTCCGGGTGCGGGGTGCCGGGCGCCGAACGGCGGATGATCTGCTGCTCGGAGCCGTCGGCTGCCCGGTACCGGAGCACGGCCATGTAGCCCGGGCCGACGGTCGGCACGCCCTGCGGCGGCTGCGGGTAGCCGTAACCGCCGCCGGGTGCGGCGGCTGCGGGCGGGGGCGGCGGCATGGCGGGACCGGACGGCGGAGGCGGAGGCGGCGGAGGCACCCCCGGGCCGCCGGAAGGCACGGAAGGCGTCGCCAGCATCGTCG
>CAYNNX010000831.1:0-1630 GCA_964398515.1 uncultured Streptantibioticus sp.
CTGCCGGGTGCGGCCGCCGTCGGCCGGCCCCTGGACGCCCTGGTCCGGGCGGGCGGCCCCGGCGCGGTCCAGGCCGTCGCGTGCGGTGCCGCCGCGCTGGCGCTGACCGCCTACGCCTTCTGCGTCCTGGCCCGGGCCTGCGCCCACGGCACGGGCGCCCCGACGCCCTACCGTCCCGCCGACGCCGCCCACGCCGACCGGGCAGCGCTCCGGTGACCATCCTTCGTACCACCTCGCAACAAGCTTGGAGACCAAGGAATATGACGTCACGTCAGCAAGGTGGCGGCCGCCGATGAGAGTCCTGCTCCTCGGCGCCGACGGACACCTCGGCCGCCACGTCGCCGACCGGCTGCTCGCCGACCCCGCCGTCCAGCTCACCGCGCTCGGGCGGCGCGACGGCTCGGACGTGCGGTTCGACCTCGCCAGCGGCAGCCCGGGTGCCCTCGCCCGGTTCCTGGACGCCGTCCACCCCGGGGTCGTCGTCAACTGCGCCGGCACCATCCGCGGCAACGCCCGCGACCTGACCCGCCACAACACCGTCGCCGTCGCCACCGTGTGCGAGGCGCTGCGCCGCAGCGGATGCGGGGCGCGCCTGGTCCACCTCGGCTGCGCCGCGGAGTACGGGCCCTCCCCGGCCGGCTCCTCGACCGGGGAGGACGCCGCGCCGCGCCCGGGCGGCCCCTACGGCGTCAGCAAGCTCGCCGCCACCGAACTGGTCCTCGGCTCCGGGCTCGACGCCATCGTGCTGCGGGTCTTCTCACCCGTCGGCCCCGGCACCCCGCCCGCCTCACCGCTGGGCCGGCTCGCCGAGGCGATGCGGAGAGCGATGCAGAACGGGGACAGCGAGCTGAAGCTGAGCGGCCTTGCCATGCAGCGCGACTTCGTGGACGTGCGGGACGTGGCCCGGGCCGTGCACGCCGCATCGCTGTCGGCCGCGCAGGGCGTGGTGAACATCGGCACCGGCCGTGCGGTGCGGCTGCGCGACGCGGTCGCCGCCCTGGCGCGGGCGGCCGGGTTCAGCGGAGCCCTGCACGAGGTGGACGAGGGCCTTCCGGTCGGGCCGGGCGGGCCGGGGATGCCGCACACCGTCCCCTATCCCGACGGCTGCGGCGGCTGGCAGCAGGCGGATGTGCGCACCGCGCGCGACCGGCTCGGCTGGCGCCCGCGCATCGCCCTGGACGAGTCGCTGGCCGACATCTGGATGGAGGCCGCCTGCCGCATGTGACCGAGTGACCGATGCGCCGATGCCCGGCATATGAGCGTGAACCATCTCGCACATCGGAACGGGTGTCTCGGAATACCGACGGGCGTGGCAGTGTTGCGGCGAAGGAAACGTACCGAAAAAACGACCAACGGAGTCCCCGTGTCGCTGCCACCCCTGGTAGAGCCGGCCGCCGAGCTCACCGTCGACGAGGTCCGCAGGTACTCCCGTCACCTCATCATCCCCGACGTGGGCATGGACGGGCAGAAGCGGCTGAAGAACGCCAAGGTGCTGTGCGTCGGCGCCGGCGGCCTCGGTTCCCCGGCGCTGATGTACCTGGCCGCCGCCGGCGTGGGCACCCTGGGCGTCGTCGAGTTCGACGAGGTCGACGAGTCGAACCTCCAGCGCCAGATCATCCACAGCCAGTCG
>CAYNNX010000832.1:0-1628 GCA_964398515.1 uncultured Streptantibioticus sp.
GCCACAAGCAAGCGGACTCGCTCCACATCATGCAACGCGACGGCCCACTACCTGGAGAATTACGTGATTGCTCGTCATGGATCATGTGGCCGCTCGTGGTGTTCGTCCTGGCGACGGCTAGCGTTCTGATAGCGACCAGCGGCCCACTCAGGCTCCTGACCAGGGGCGGCGGCCTCGAGTTCGGTGATCCAGCCGGATGTGCCGAGGATCTGGCGCAACGTGGAGCGCCGAAGGGCGAGGCGGGGCGGCGCTAGGAGCTCCCGGCCGCTCCCTGCCCGCCTGATGTGGCGGAAGAGGGGCAGCGGCCATAGGCGACCAATGGCCTACCGGTGGCAATCAATGCGGTGATCGAACCAGTAGTCCAACTTGTCCCAGGTATTCGGGCCGATGATGCCGTCCTCGCTGATACCAGCACAGGTTTGGAAAGCGACGACCGCGTCGAAGGTGCCGTTACCGAAGATGCCGTCATGGGCCACGTAGCGGTCGAGCACGGAGTTCAGCTCGCACTGTGCCTGAGAGACCGGACGATCCCCGTCGTATTGAGAGGTCGAGGCGTCGGTGTCACCGATGGACAGGTAAGGTTGCCCGTCCCAGCTGTAGCGGCACTTGCCCTCCCACGCCGTCGCGTGCGCAGGCGTGGCGAGGAAGAGGGCGCCGCCGGTCGCGGTGACGGCCAGCGAAGTCAGCGAGGCAGCGATTCGACGAAGGTTCACGGACTCCTCCTGTGGAGCGATGTCGTTGGTTGGCCGGACGGCCTGACGGGCGGTATCGGACGGTGGGGGCGCCGAGGGCCGCGATGGGGGTGCCGGGTGGCGGCCGGGATCCTCGCCGCGGTGGTTGGGGAGCTCAGGTGGGGGTCGGTAGCGACCGGTAGCAGCCGGGGTGGTCGTGCCACAGGAAGGCCATCAGGTCCTTACCGGTCTGTGGACCCACTACCCCGTCGTCAGGCAGTCCCATGGACTGTTGGAACGCGATGATGCCGCTCTCGGTCTCCGGACCGTAGAGGCCGTCGACGCTCACGGACGCCGCTCCTGACAAGTCGATGGCGATCTGCGTGCACTTGACACCCCAGTAGCTGTTGGTCTCGCCAGGGCCGATCCAACCCGCGCCGACCTGTGCGTCCGCCACACCGGCCAGAGCTGGTACGGCCAATGCAGTGGTGACGGCCAGTGCCGCCACTCGACCAGCGATCTTCCTGCCCGTCATTGCGACTCCTCTGGAAGGTTCCGTCTCGTGGTCCCGATGGGTTGATCGGCCGCGTGTCCCTCGCCTCCCGACTCCTGGAGCAGGGACTGCTGCCGGTGTCGCTGGCTGTCTGCCGTCATCAGGACGACGACTAGCCGACCTGGTGCGCCGTCAGCCAAATCCGACCAGGCACCAGGTAATCCGATGCCGAGTCGGGCGTCGAATGATTCGATGAGATTCAAAAACGATCGAAGGGGGCTGGTGATCCGAATCGACTTGGGGTCGCAGAGTCTGGGCCGGGCCAGATGCGCGATCTGTGCGCTGGACGCCGCCACCGATCTGCTCTTCGACCTCGCACGCGCGCCGCACAGCCGGGACGCCGCAGCGTGGCAGCTGCGGGCGGGCCAGGTGGTGCCGAGGGTCGCTGGTCGCGGCTGCCGGAA
>CAYNNX010000833.1:0-1608 GCA_964398515.1 uncultured Streptantibioticus sp.
GCAGCAGCCGGTAGCGGAGTTTCTTCGGCTCGGCGGTGGCCAACTCGCCCTCAAGGGATCTTTGAAACCGTCGAGGTCAGTTGGCGACGGGGTAGCGGCTGGTGATCGCGACGCGGTTGAAAGCGTTCATCACGGTTGCCAGCCAGGCGATTGCCGAGACCTGGTCTGCGGTGAGTACGGCCGCGGCGGCGTTGAAGTCCTCGTCGCTGACGTGTCCGTCCGGCACGTGTGTGATCGCCTCGGTCAGGCGGAGGGCGGCGCGGTCGGTCTCGGAGAAGTAGCCGGTCTCTGCCCAGGCGGGCAGCACGGCGATCCGGTCGGGGTTTTCGCCCTTCTTGAGGGCGTCGCGGGTGTGCATGCGCAGGCAGAACGAGCAGCCGTTGATCTGGGAGGTGCGGATCCGCAGCAGTTCGACCAGGAGCGGGGCGAGGCCCGCTGCGGCGGCGGCCTCTTCCACCTGTGACGACAGGGCGATGAGGGTCTTGTAGGCGGCCGGGTGCTGCTTGCCGATGTTGACGCGCTGGGGGTCGGTCATGATTCCTTCGATTCGTTCGTGTGGCCTGCGCCGCGCACTCGGCGTGCGTGGGGGTGGCCGGTCGGGTGTGTTTGGCAGGGGGGCGAGTGATGGGCGGGGCGGTTGCCGACCGCTGCGTGTCCCCGGGCTACGACGCCGGGTCGTCGACCTTGAGTTTTTCTCCGGTGTTGGAGACGAAGACGACCAGGAGCCTGGCGGGCTTTGTCGGGCTGGTGTTCTCGGTGAGGACGTGGTGGGCGCCCGGCGGCTCGACCCAGTTCTCGCCCTGGTGGTAGGTACTCACGGCCTTGCCGGCGAGCTGGCTGCGCACGGTGCCTTCCAGGACGTAGGCGTAGACGAACGCCTGGCCGTGCCGGTGCGGCATCGCGCGTGCGTTGGGCGGGAACTCGACCATCAGCGAGGTGAACGTCTTGCCCTTCACATTCGGAAGAACCTGTTGGAGCAGCGGCTTGAGGGATTCGGTGGGGCGTGTCGATGCCATGTCCGCAGGCGATGACACGGCCGCGGTCGGACTCTTGGCGTGATCGGACTGGTTCGAGGTCGAGCAGGCCGTGGCCGCGGCCACAGTGGTGAGGGCCAGCAAGCCGCCGGCGATCCGCATTTCGATCATGATCGGTCCCCTGTTCAGTCTTCTGTGACGCGGATGATCGTCTTGCCAGGCGTGCGCTTGCCGGGGGCGAAGGCGGAGGGTGCTTCGGCGAGCGGCCGCACAGCGCCGACGACCGGCTTGAGTCGGCCGTCCCTCAGCCGCGCGGCGAGATCGGTGAGCCGGGCGCGGTCGGGTTCGACGACGAAGAAGATTGACCGCCCGTCCTTGGGCTGGACCTTGGGCGGCATGACGATGGTGACCAGCGTGCCACCGGGGCGGACCAGGGCGGCCGAGCGGTCGAGGATGTCGCCGCCGATGACGTCGAACACGACGTCGGCCTCGCCGACGTCCTCAAGCTTCTCGGTCTGCAGGTCGATGAAGGTGTCGACGCCGGGTGCGAGTGCCCTGTCCCGGTCGGAGGCCCGGCCGGTGCCGATGACGCGGGCGCCGGCCTCGCGGGCGAGCTGTACCGCGATCGAGCCGA
>CAYNNX010000834.1:0-1607 GCA_964398515.1 uncultured Streptantibioticus sp.
CCAAGGGGTCGTGCACCGGCGCCGGGCGGTCCGCCGGCGTGATGGCGTCGATGTCCTGGGGCGCGGAGCCCGAGGCACCTTCCGCCAACACCGAGGACGACGTCCCGGCCCGCTGATCCGGGCCGGTGAGCTTGACCTTCCAGACCAACCTCCCCCGGTCCGAGGTGACCGCGAAGGAATGGGTCTCACCCGGCCTGAGAACCGTGCCGGCCTGCTCCACGGGCAGAGTGAGGTGGTCCGCCGGCCTACCCTGCGCGACACCGTTGATGCCGTTCGTTATCCGCGTGAACACATCACCCGCGGTGATCACCGGCTGATCAAACGACAGCTCCGGAATGCGCCGGTTCGCCCAGTCCTTCCAGCCCTTACCCACAGCGGCGAAATGCTCGTCCGCCACCGGGATCTCAATCTGTCTGGCCGGGGCATCCGACCTCTGCTGGGGGTCTACTCGCCCACCCGCCGGGGACGCCGTGGCCTCGGCGGCGGACTGGTCGGCCCCGGCCCCGAGCGCCCCTCCGGCTTCCCGCACGACAGACGATGACGCGCTCCGCCCCTGGCCGGCCTCGGTAAGGTCGGCAACGATGTCCGTCTGCGTGGTATTCGCCCGCGTGCCGTTCTGGGGGCCGGCGGGGCCCGCACCTACCCGCGGGGCAGTCACCTGGGCGGGCGGCGCCGGTGGCTGCGGGGGACGCGTCATCTCCCGGGCGCTCGCCGCCGCCCGGACCGCGTCGGCTCCGCTCTGCCGCTCGCGCGCGGGGGCCTCCGCCGCCTCCAATACGTTGTAGGCGACGCCGTCGGAAGTGGTGTGGCCGCCATGCCCGGTGATGCGCAGTTCGGTGGGTACGGCGTAACGGAACTCATCGCCGTCGGCGGTCGGCACCTTGCCGACCGAGGGGTTGGCCACCTTGACGAGCACCGGGTGGGTCCCGGCCGGAACCGTCCCAAGGTCGGCCAACGCGGTTTGCGGATCAGGGGCCAGCGCCTGAAAGGACGGCACGTCCAGCCGAGTCAGGCCGGCCCCGTCCGTATCGGCTGGGACCGGGAGGGCAAGGTAGCCGGGGCCGTTCAGCACCGGCTGACGGCTCACTGCCTCGGCCGTCATGGCCCGGTGCACAGGGATTTGCCGCAGCAGGTCCGGAACCAGCGCCTCAGCGCGTTGCCGAAGGTCCTGGCGGACCTCGGCGTACACGGCGCTGTCGGGGTCGAGGATGGCCGCCTGGTGGGCGTATAGCCGCAGTTCCTGGTCCTGCAACAGCAACTGCGGTAGGCCGCCCAGGTTGCCGCGGCCCATCGCCTCGTCAACGGCGCGGCGCACCGCTCCGGCGAGGTCGCCCGGCGCTGCCTCCAGCAAGGCGCGGTCCGGTCGGCTGCCGAGCAACTTCAGCGCGGTGGCGTACGCCGGGTCGACAGCGCCCGGCGCGGGTGCGGCGGAGTCGGAGGAAAGAGCTTCGGACCCGCCCGTCGTGTCGCCGAAGTCGATCAGCGGCGCGTCCGGCTCAAAGTCGGAGTCGGAGTCGGAGGCAGCATCCGATTCGGAAGCATCCGAATCGTCGTCCACCTCCATCGGGGATCCAGCACCGTGATCCCCGTCAACCATCATGGTGTCG
>CAYNNX010000835.1:0-1591 GCA_964398515.1 uncultured Streptantibioticus sp.
CGGGCTCGACGACGGGCCCCGCCCGGGCCGCGCCGCCCGTGCCTCCGCCGCCGCCCGGCGCACCGCCGAAGCCGCCGCCCGCACGCTGCTGCCCGGCACCGGCTGGATCTGGGAGCGCACGCCGCAGGGGGCGCCGCTGCTGCGGACGGCCGCAGGGGAGCGGATGTCGGTGGCACTGTCGCACGGCGGCGGTCTGGTGGCCGCCGTGGTCGCCGTGGCCGACGGTGAACGCTGCCGCCCGGCCGTACCCGACACACCGCACACTGGCCAACGATCGCTCGTGCTGACTATCATGGACGATGATTATCTGTTCGAAGGGGTGAGCGCGTGTGGCTGAGCATGATGCCGCCGGGACCGGATGGCTGCTGCAGGTCGCGGCGGTGCGCAGATCCCAGTGCCTGAAGGAGGCGCTGCGCCCGCACGGGGTGCGGCCGCGCTGGTACGCGGTGCTGGTCGCCCTGGCCGAGGCCGGTCCGTTGCCCCAGCACCACCTGGGCGCGCTGCTCGGTGTCGACCGCACCACCATGGTCGGGCTCATCGACCAGCTGGAGGAGGAGGGGCTGCTGGCCCGCCGGCGCAGCACGGACGACCGGCGGCGCTACCTCATCGAGCTCACCGCCGAAGGCCGGGCCCACGCGCGCGGGCTGCTGGTGATCGGCTCCGAGGTGGACGCCGAACTGCTGGCCGGGCTGACCCCGCACGAGGTGAGCCTGCTGGACGGGCTGCTGGCCAGGATCGCCGAGCAGCCGGCGGGCAGCCCCCAGGCGACCGTCGTCCGGAGCTAGGATTGTCGCCACCGCTGATCCTCACCGGGCGGCGGAGCAACGCGGTCCCGGAGGTAAACAGATGGATGCGGAGCCCATGACCAGGCCGACCCTGCGGCAGCAGGACCTCTCCCCCGAACTGTCGGTGTCCGTGGGCTTCCTGCTGAGCAAGGCCGCAGATCTCGTCACGGCCGACTTCGAGCACTCCCTGCGGCCGTACGGGATCCGCGCCCGCGACTACGGCGTGCTCTCCCTGCTGCACCAGCGCGGAGCCCTCTCGCAGCAGCGCATCGGCGAGCAGCTGCGCATCGACCGCACCACCATGGTCTCGGTCATCGACGACCTGGAGGGTGCGGGCCTCGTCGAGCGGATGCGCGACCGGGAGGACCGGCGCCGCTACGCGGTCACCATGACCCCCAAGGGCCGCGAGCTCTTCCGCGGCGCTCTCGCCCAGGTCGACCACGAGGTGCACGACGGGTTCCTCGCGCCGCTGTCCGGCGCCGAGCGCGACCACCTCGTCGACATGCTGATGCGTCTCGTCGCTCGGGGCACCGAGGGCTGACGGTTCGTCAGAAAATTTGGAGACGTCCGCTCACAGCGGGCAGTCCGGGCGCACCGCCGAGACCGCGCGGTAGACGGCCGCGCCCGGGCAGACCGCCTTCACCACCAGGCCGCCGTCCGGTGCCGTGAGCGAGAGCACCAACGGCTCGTGCCCGAAGCGCCGATGGGCCTGCTCGACCCAGTCCGTGCCGGCCTGCTCCGCCGGCGGGGCGCCGTCGCAGCTGTTGCGCCGCAGCAGCTCCAGGTGCGCCGGTCCGGCGGCCCAG
>CAYNNX010000836.1:0-1591 GCA_964398515.1 uncultured Streptantibioticus sp.
CAGTTATCTTGCGAGTCATGCCGGATCACGAGCGCCGAGCCTGGCAGCAACCCATCCCGGGCCGCAGAAGAACTCTCACAGTTACCTTCTTCGTGGCCCCGAAACGGGGCTCCTGGCCTCCGGGCCCGGCATGACTGTTGCCCCCTGTCGAAAGCATGACCTGGGGGGTGGTGTCACCGGGCCCGAGGGCACCGAATGACCGCTGATGAGAGGCCTGACCGTCACCCGGGCCCGGTGCAATGCCGGGCCGAAACGCGGGTGGCTGGTCTGCGTAACGTGGATGCGCGCTTACGGTGCCACCGCCCCGGGGCCGGGACGGAAACGAGCCACCCTCGGGGGGTGCGGTGCTCGATACCAGCGAGATCGCGGTCTACCTAGGCCTGGACGTCGGCAAAGGCGACCACCACGGCCACGCTCTGACGCCGGCGGGCAAAACCGTCTACGACAAGCGCCTGCCTAACAGCGAACCCAAACTCCGGGCCGTCTTCAACAAGTTGAAGGCCAAGTTCGGCCCCGTACTCGTGATCGTCGACCAGCCCGCCTCGATCGGCGCCTTGCCGCTGACCGTGGCCAGGGACGCAGGCTGCCATGTCGCCTACCTGCCGGGACTGGCGATGCGGCGGATCGCCGACCTCTACCCGGGCGAGGCCAAGACCGACGCCCGCGACGCCCGCGTGATCGCAGACGCCGCCCGCACCATGCCCCACACCCTGCGCGCCCTGGACCTGGCGGACGAGACTGCCGCCCAGCTGACCATGCTCGTCGGGTTCGACGAGGACCTCACCGGCGAGGCCACCCGCACCAGCAACCGCCTGCGCGGCCTGCTCACCCAGTTCCACCCGTCGCTGGAACGTGTCCTGGGCCCCCGCCTGGACCATCCGGCCGTAACGCTGCTGCTGGAGCGCTTCGGATCCCCGCAGGCCCTGCGCAAGGCCGGACGACGCCAGCTGGTCAATCTCCTGCGACCGAAGGCCCCGCGCATGGCCGAACGCCTGGTGAACGACATCTTCGACGCACTCGACGAGCAGACCGTCATCGTCCCCGGCACCAGCACACTCGACGTGATCGTGCCGTCACTGGCGCGGTCGCTGGCCGCCGTCCACGAGCAACGCCGGGCTCTGGAAGCCCAGATCAGCGAACTGCTGGAGGCTCACCCTCTTTCGAAGGTCCTGACCTCAATGCCCGGAGTCGGGGTCAGGACCGCCGCCGTGCTGCTGGTGACCGTGGGCGACGGCACGTCGTTCCCGACCTCCGCCCATCTGGCCTCCTACGCCGCCTCGCCCCGGCAACGAAGTCTTCCGGGTCCTCCATCCACGGCGAACACGCACCACGGACCGGAAACCGGCAGCTCAAACGGGCCATGTTCCTCTCCGCGTTCGCCGCCCTGCACGACCCCGCCTCCCGCACCTACTACGACCGGTGCCGAGCCCGCGGCAAGACCCACACCCAGGCCCTACTCCGCCTCGCCCGCCACCGCATCAGCGTCCTGTTCGCCATGCTCCGCGACGGCACCTTCTACGAATCCCGCGTCCCCGAAGCAGCAGCCGCATGACCACTCAAAGCTTGACGAAGGACATAGAGGCACCCCCCC
>CAYNNX010000837.1:0-1588 GCA_964398515.1 uncultured Streptantibioticus sp.
GGTTCGGCGAGGTCCGGCGGGATCCCCGCGCCGTCGAAGGCGCGTCCGTCCCGGGTCAGGAACTCCTCGTTGGGCAGCCCGAACGTCCACCCGCCGGGCAGTGCTCGGTCCATCACATCGGAGAAGAGCCCCTGGGTGTTCTCCCCGATCCGCACCGTGCGCGCCGGACGCCCGATCAGCGCCTCGGTGAACGTCTCCCCGGCGCTGACCGTCGACCCGCCGGTGAGCACGGCGACCGGCCCGGTGTAGCGCGGGCCCGCCGCGGGCGTCACGGTGACCGGCTCCAGGCGGGTGAACCGCGCCGGATCGGCCGGGTCGTTGCGGGCCCGCTTGGCGTAGGCCAGGTAGGGCCGGTCGGTGAGGCGGGCGGCGATCTGCAGGCCCAGGCTGTCGTAACCGCCGGCGTTGACCCGCAGGTCGACGACGAGCCCGCGCAGCCGGGCGGTGCGCCGCGGGGTGAGGATCGCGTCCAACGCACGCTCCAGCTCCCGGGAGTCGGCGGCGAAGCGGTCCTGCGGGTCGGCGGTGTAGCGGGCGAAACCGGAGATCCGCAGATACCCCCGGCCGCCCGGGAGGTCGGCGTAGGAGATCCGCCCGCCCGCGTACTGCGTCAACGCGCGTCCGCCCAGGTCCCGCCGGGTCACATACGCCTTGGTCCGCGCGTCGAGCGCCGGGCTCGGCGGCACGGTTCCGGGGCGCCCCTGTGTGAACCGCCGCGGGTCGCTGCCTCCGTCGATGTACACATGCCCGTCGTGAAGCGGCTCGACCATGTCGCGCAGGACCGCGAAGAGCTGGTCGTCGGTGGTGGAGGCGTGGATGCGGGGGCGGTAGCGGTCGCGCACCGAATGCCAGTCGACACCCTTGGCCGCGAAGAAGGGGTAGTTCTCGGCGAACGTCTGCCAGAAGACGTCGAAGACGGCCACCGGGTCGGACGACGCCCTGCGGCCGCAGGCTGCGGGCAGCGCCGCGAGCCGCCGCAAGCCCCTCTCACCGGGCGAACCGGCCAGCCGCAGCGTGGCCCGGTCTCCCCGGCCGGGCCGCAGCGTCCACACATCGGGGCCCGAGGTCGTGAACGTCACCGACCCGTCGCCGGCGGCCGGGCCCGACTGCGCCCCGGGCTCGCCCGGCAGGCAGCTGATCCCCGTGGTCTGGTACGACCGCAGCTGCCCGTGTGCCACGTCGAGCACGGTCCCGTAGCCGTCGCTGCGCCACACGCCGTCCGTACCGGCCTGGCGCGCTCGGTACGTCTGGTGCCGGTGCGCCGGCCCGGCGATCGCCGGACTCACCGTCCCCACGACAACGGCCGCCACGGCGGCCACCCCCGCCGCCCGCCTCACGCGTCCCATTCCCTGTCCTTCCCCGTCGGGTCACCGTCGGCGACCGCCGTACCGCGGCCGCCCGGTCATGGTGACGCCGGGGCAGCCGACGACGGGATCCGGCCAGCGGGTGTCTCGGCGGTGGGGGCAGCCACAGGTCCCGGGCCCCGGACCCGCCCAGCGCGGGGCGTACCTCCACGTAACGGCCCTGACGCACCAGCGCGTCGAGCCACTCCTCGGCCTGCGCCCGTCCCGCCAGACCTCGCCGAACC
>CAYNNX010000838.1:0-1580 GCA_964398515.1 uncultured Streptantibioticus sp.
CGCCGCCAAGTACGGCGAACACGCCTACGACCAGTGGTCGGTCGACGAACTGCTCAAACTGGCCACCCGAACACCACTGCCGTCAGGACCCCGTCCCGAAGGAATCTCAATGACGAAGTCAAGCCGCTTGCGTGACCGGTGGGGCGGAGGTGAACAGCCTTCCGTCACGCAGCATCGCCCACAGCACGTCGACCCGTCGGCGGGCGAGCGAGAGCAGGGCCTGGGTGTGCAGCAGCCCCTCGCCGCGCTTCTTGAGGTAGTAGTCCCGGGATGGGCCGGGCCGCATCATCGCGGTCTGGGCGGCCATATAGAAGATGTGCCGCAGGCGCCGGTTGTAGCGTTTGGGCCGGTGGTAGTTGCCGGTGCGGCGGCCGGAGTCGCGGGGGACCGGAGCGAGGCCGGCGTGGGAGGCGAGGCGGCCGGCGTCGCGGTAGCCGGACAGGTCGCCGACGATGGCGATGAACTCGGCGCCCAGGATCGGGCCCATGCCGGGCATGGACTCGATGATCTCGGCGCGTTCGTCGGTGCGGAAGGTCTCCCGGATCTCCCGGTCGTTGTCCTTGATCCGCTCGTCCAGGGCCAGGAGCTGGTGGGCGAGATCGCAGACCAGCTTCGCCGACCGTTTCTCGCCGGGCAGTGCGATCTGCTGGGACTGGGCAGCCTCGACCGCCTTGGCGGCGACGTCGGCGGCACGGTGGACCTTGCGGCGTTCCAGCCAGGTCGTCAGCCGCTTGACGCCGATGCGGCGCAGGGCGGCCGGGGTCTGGTACTCGGTGAGCATGACGACCGGGCCTTTGGCCGCGGAGTAGTCGAAGGCCCGCTCCAGGGCAGGGCAGATACCCACCAGCAGGTCGCGAAGCCGGTTGATCAGCCGCACGCGGTCGGCGATCAGGTCGGTCCGGTAGTTCGTCAACACCCTCAGGCTGGTGACCACTTCAGGAGGCGTGTCCAACACGGTGAAGCCCTTCGGGCGCATACGTGCCTGATCGGCGATGACCCGCGCGTCCTTGGCGTCGGTCTTCCCCTCTCCCTTGTAGGCGCCGGTCATCCGGTTGACCGTGCGGCCCGGCACGTAGACCACGCTCTGCCCGTGGGCAACCAGCAGGGCCAGCAGGAGCGTGGAGGCCCGGCCCGAGATGTCCACCGCCCAGCGGATCTCGTCAGCCCGCTCCCGGGCGGTCTCGATGAGCGTGAGGATCTGGGCCTCGTCGTTGATCACCTTCGTCGAGAACAGCGTCTCGCCGTCTGTGTCCAGGGCTACCGCCCAGTGGTGCCCCTTGCCTGCGTCGATGCCGACCCATATCCGGCCCTGTCGAGTACTCAACCCGTCGCTTCCGTTCCACAGTGACCAGCACTTTCGTGGCCCGAAGAACACTCCGCCGACAGGTCCCTAACCAGCGATGACCGCAGTTCTCAATCAGTGGTCGGAGCGTCCCGGAGGACCGGGCGGCCATTCCTTCGAAGCCATCAACGGCAGAGCTTCATCAGCCACACCCGGTCCTCCCGGACCGCCAACCATTCTTAGGGAGCGTCATGAGTGAGAATCCCCGACCTACCCCTGCGCAGGAGCTCGCCGGGTA
>CAYNNX010000839.1:0-1571 GCA_964398515.1 uncultured Streptantibioticus sp.
GCCCGGCTGTTCAGCGCCGTCAACGCACCCGACGGCCGCCGGGCCGACATCGACGCGGGCGCGCTGCGCGCCGCCCTGCCGGACATCGCCTCCCACGACGTGTACCTGTGCGGGCCGCCGGGCCTGATGGAGCAGGCCCACGCGGCGCTGCGGGAGGCGGGGGTGCCGCGCCGCCGCATCCACCACGAGTCCTTCGAGCTGTGAACGGGAGTGTCGTGACCAGGAACCCCTTGCGCCGCGTCGTGCTGGCAAGTGCGGCGACCGTCTCGGGTGTCGTGCTGCTGCTGGCCCTCAAGCCGCACACCCCGGCGCCCCCGGCGCTCGCGCGGTCGGCCGTACCGGCCCCGGCTCCCTCGGCGGGGGCGGGCGGGGCGACGCAGGGCCGGTCCCACGCGCCCGCGGCCACCGGCGGCACACGCAAGGTCACCGGCGACGTCGTGCAGACGGACTACGGCCCCGTGCAGGTGGAGGTCACCCTATCCGCGGGCCGGATCACCGGCGTCACCGCGCTTCAGGTGCCCTCGGACAACCCCAGGGACCAGGAGATCGCCTCGTACGCGGTGCCCCAGCTCACCCGCGAGGCGATAGCGGCGCAGAGCGCGCGGATCGACGCCGTCTCGGGCGCCAGCTACACCAGCGAGGGGTACACCCGGTCCCTGCAGAGCGCCCTGGACCGGGCCGGTGGCTGAGACCGGGCGGCGGCGCCTTAGGTTCGCCGAGCCCGCGATGGGCACCGTCTTCTCCTTCGACGTGGTTTGCGACGACGGGCCGAGGGTGCGTGCGGCTCTGGCGGCCGCGGTCGCCTCGCTGCACCAGGCGGACGCGGTCTTCTCCCCCTACCGGGCGGACAGCGAGCTGTCCCGGCTGGCCCGCGGTGAGCTGTCGGTCGCGCGGTGCTGCCCGGACGTGGCCGAGGTGCTGTGGCTGTGCGAGGAGGCCCGGCGCCGCACCGACGGCTGGTTCAGCACCGGCTACGCGGGCGGCCTGGACCCCACGGGCCTGGTCAAGGGCTGGGCGGTCGAGCGCGCCGCGCGAATGATCGCCGCCGCCGGGGCCGCCGGTGTCTGCGTGGGCGGCGGCGGTGACATCCAGGCCCTGGGGTGCCCGGAGCCCGGCAGGCCGTGGCGGCTGGGGGTGGCGGACCCGCTGCGCCCCGGCGGGCTGGCGACCGTGGTCGAGGGTGAGCACGAGCTGGCGGTGGCCACCTCGGGCACCGCCGAACGCGGCCGCCACGTCATCGACCCGCACAGCGGGCGCGCGCCCGACCACGACCTGGTCTCCGTGACCGTGGTGACCCGTTCCCTGACCGACGCGGACGCCTGGGCGACGGCCGCCTTCGCCATGGGCGACCGGGCTCGCCGCTGGGTGGGGACGCTTCCGGAGGCCGAGGCGTTCGCCGT
This sequence comes from uncultured Streptantibioticus sp., assembly GCA_964398515.1. Lineage (GTDB taxonomy): Bacteria > Actinomycetota > Actinomycetes > Streptomycetales > Streptomycetaceae > CAYNNX01. The sequence goes on from CAYNNX010000839.1 coordinate 1,401, forward strand.
GACCGCGGCCGGCGGCACCTGGCGGACGGGCGGCTTCGACCCCCGATTCGGCTCACGCGCCGGAACACGGTAATTTGTAGGTGTCCGCACGACCGGGGCCTCCCCGGACGGCACGGGCACCGGGACGTGGCGCAGCTTGGTAGCGCACTTGACTGGGGGTCAAGGGGTCGC
>CAYNNX010000840.1:0-1570 GCA_964398515.1 uncultured Streptantibioticus sp.
CGCGGCTCGCGGGCGGGCCCGCCGGGCGCGAGCCGCACGCCGAGCGCCGTGAGCACCGCGGCCGCCTTGGCATGCGTCTCGGCTACCTCGCCGCGCGGGTCGGAGTGGCGCACCAGCGTCGCGCCGACGGCCACCCGCAGCCGTCCGTCGGGGGCGATGTCGGCGGTGCGGATCGCGATGGGCGAGTCGAGGGTCTGCGCTCCGCCCGCGTCCCGCCCGATCAGCGCGAGCGCGCCCGCGTAGTAGCCCCGGCCCTCCGGTTCGTACCGGCTGATGACCCGGCAGGCGTTCTGCACCGGCGAGCCGGTAACGGTCGCCGCGAACATCGTCTCGCGCAGCACGTCCCGCACGTCCATCGTGCTGCGGCCGCGCAACTCGTACTCGGTGTGCGCGAGGTGGGCCATCTCCTTCAGCCGCGGCCCGATCACCTGGCCGCCGAGGTCGCCGACGGTGCACATCATCTTCAGCTCCTCGTCGACCACCATGGTCAGCTCCTCCACCTCCTTCGCGTCGTGCAGGAAGGCGAGGAGCCCCTCGACGTCCGGCCCGGTGGCGGGGTAGCGGTAGGTCCCGCTGATCGGGTTCATCACCACCGTCCCGCCCGCCCGTCTCCCGCCCCTTGCCTCCGGCAGGGGGGACCCCATGCCCTCGACCGGGAGCGCCTCGCGCTCGCCCCCCACACCTGACGCCCGCACATGGACCTCCGGGCTCGCCCCGACGAGCGTGCGCGCGGGCGTGTGGACGACGTACGTCCAGTAGGCGCCGCGCTCCTGGTCGAGCAGCCGCCGGAAGAGCGCGAGCGCGTCCGCGCGGCCGAACCCCTGGATCCGCCCCTGGAACGTCCGCCGGATCACGAAGTTGGCGCCCTCGCCGCGCCCGATCTCGTCCTCGATCACCCGCTCCACGATCCGCGCGTACGCCTCGTCGTCCACGTCGAACGCCCCGCCCTCGACCCGCACGGGGTGCGCCGGCAGGGCGCCGAGCAGTTCGGTGAGCGGAACCTCGTGGACCTCCTCCGGCCGCAGCACCGCCAGCGGCGTCCCGTCGTCCCGCACGTCGAACCCGCGCTCCCGGATCTGCCGGAACGGCACGAGCGCCAGCACGTCCGTCACCGGCCCGCCCTGCGGCGCGCCCGTCGGCAGCGGGATGTCGGTGAGCCGCCCGACCTCGGTGACCGGCCCGAGCAGCACCTCGATCACGTCGTCGCCCCGCCCCGGGGCCCGGCGGTGCAGCAGCGCGAACGGCGGACAGGCGGGGTCGAGCAGCCGCTGGACGAGGGCGGCGGGGTCGGTACCGGCGGTGATGTGCGGCACGGTTCGTTCCTTCCGGTCGGAGCGGAGGGCGGCCGGCCGGAGAAACGCCGAAGGCCGCCCCTTGGGCGGCCTTCGCGTCGTTCGTGGGTACGCGCAGTCAGCGGGCCGCCGGATGAGCGGTCCACCACCAGCAAAGCCGGCTGTGCGTGATCTGCTGCGCGAACATGCCTTGCAGCGTAACGCACCCACCCGTGCCACGCACAGATCGTCCGTTTCGCGGACGCCGTGGGATCATGCGGCCATGGAGGGGACAGGGG
>CAYNNX010000841.1:0-1565 GCA_964398515.1 uncultured Streptantibioticus sp.
TCCAGTACCCGGTGAACAGGTGCTCGCCGTGGAGCAGCACCTCGCCGTCGTCCGCGATGCGCACCACGCTGCCCGGCAGCGGCTGGCCGACCGTGCCGATCTTGGTGCGGTCGTACGGGTTGAACGCCGTCGCCGCGCACGACTCCGACAGCCCGTACCCCTCCAGCACGGTCAGGCCGATGCCGCGGAAGAAGTGGCCGAGGCGCTCGCCCAGCGGGGCGCCGCCGGAGATCGCGTGCGTGGCGCGGCCGCCCAGCACCGCCCGCAGCCGGCTGAAGACGAGCCGGTCGAAGACCTTGTAACGCAGCTTCAGCGCCAGGCTCGGCCCGGTCCTGGTGTCCAGCGCACGGCTGTACTCGATCGCGGTGTCGGCGGCCTTGTCGAAGATCCTGCCCTTGCCGCCCGCCTGGGCCTGGGCCCGCGCGGAGTTGTACACCTTCTCGAAGACCCGGGGGACGCCGAGGACCATCGTGGGCCGGAACGCGGCGAGTTCGTCCGTCAGGTGCTTGATGTCGCCGACGTGCCCCAGCTTGATCGGGGCCATCAGGCTCGCCACCTCCACCAGCCGGCCGAAGACGTGCGCCAGCGGCAGGAAGAGCAGCACCGAGGACTCGCCGGTGCGGAACAGCGGCGTCAGCCGGGCCACCACGTTGCCACACTCGGCGAAGAAGCTGCGGTGGGTGAGCACGCACCCCTTGGGGCGGCCCGTGGTGCCGGAGGTGTAGACGATCGTGGCGGGCGAGTCGGCGTCGGCGATCGCGCTGCGCTCGTCGACCTGCGTGTCGGAGACGTCGCTGCCGGCCGCGCCGAGGGTCTCCACCGCGCCGGCCTCGATGCCCCACACGTGCTTGAGCTGCGGCAGCTTCTCCCGGACGGACTCCACGACCGCCTCGTGCGCCGCGGTCTCCACCACGCAGGCCACCGCGCCGGAGTCGCTGAGGATCCACTCGATCTGCTCGGCCGAGGAGGTCTCGTACACCGGGACGGTGACCGCCCCGGCGCTCCAGATCGCGAAGTCCAGCAGCGTCCACTCGTACCGCGTGCGCGACATCAGCGCCACCCGGTCGCCCGGCTCGACGCCCGAGGCGATCAGGCCCTTGGCGGCAGCTCTGACCTCGGCGAGGAAGGCGGCGGAGGTGACGTCCTGCCAGCGGCCCGCCACCTTGCGGGCGAGCACCGCGACATCGGGATGCTGAGCGGCGTTGCGGCGGATGAGATCCGTCAGATTGCCGTCCGCGGGGACCTCGTAAAGGGCCGGAAGGCTGAACTCGCGCAAGACTGCTGCTCCTCGTCGGCGCCGGCTGCATCGTCGGCTGCGCTGTGACCATGGGGCATGATCAGGAGGTGTTATCGGACTGCCCGGACGTTACCCATCGGTAAGGCATCTGGGATAGGGGGTCGCGGCCAGATGTTCGGTGCGTCACATGCCCGCCGCCACCCTGGAGGACCCGCTGGGCGCACCCTAGTCGAGTCCGTACCCGACCCGCAGGTAACCGCCGCCCGCGCCCGCCGGGCCCGCTTGCCCCGGCGGTTAGAGTGACCGCCATGCGGATCCATGTCGTCAG
>CAYNNX010000842.1:0-1543 GCA_964398515.1 uncultured Streptantibioticus sp.
CGCTTCGCGCAGCGCACCAGGAAGCGCCCGTAGGAGTCGCAGGTGTCGGCGGTCGGCACCTCGAAGTCGTAGCTGTCGTAGCCGCAGTAGGGCTGGGCCTTGCGCAGGTCGTGCGGGAGTCCGGCGGCCCGCAGGATGGGCCCGGTGGCGCCGAGCGACATGCAGCCGGCCAGGTCCAGATAGCCGACGTCCTGCAGGCGGCCCTTGAAGACGGGGTTGCCGGTGGCGAGCTTGTCGTACTCCGGGAGGTTCTTACGGAACTTCTTCACAAGCTCGCGGACGGCGTCGACGGCTCCCGGTGGCAGGTCCTGGGCGAGGCCGCCGGGGCGGATGTAGGCGTGGTTCATCCGCAGGCCGGTGATGAGCTCGAAGGCGTCCAGGATCAGCTCACGGTCCCGGAAGCCGTAGATCATGATCGTCGTGGCGCCCAGCTCCATACCGCCGGTGGCGATGGCGACCAGGTGCGAGGAGATCCGGTTGAGCTCCATCATCATCACGCGGATGACGTTCGCCCGGTCCGGGATCTGGTCCTCGATGCCGAGCAGTCTCTCGACCGCGAGGCAGTAGGCGGTCTCGTTGAACAGCGGCGTGAGGTAGTCCATGCGGGTCACGAACGTGGTGCCCTGCGTCCACGTCCGGTACTCCATGTTCTTCTCGATGCCGGTGTGCAGATAGCCGATGCCGCAGCGGGCCTCGGTAACCGTCTCGCCGTCGATCTCCAGGATCAGCCTGAGCACGCCGTGGGTGGACGGGTGTTGCGGGCCCATGTTGACCACGATCCGCTCGTCGTCCGCCTTGGCCACGGTTTCGGCGAGTTCGTCCCAGTCACCCCCGGTGACCGTGAAGACCCGGCCTTCGGTGGTCTCGCGCTCTTCGGCCTGCGCCGGTGCGTGGGGAGTAGCCATCAGCTGTACGACCTCCGCTGGTCGGGAGCCGGGATCTGCGCGCCCTTGTACTCGACGGGGATGCCGCCGAGGGGGTAGTCCTTGCGCTGCGGATGGCCCTGCCAGTCGTCGGGCATCATGATCCGGGTCAGGGCCGGGTGGCTGTCGAAGACGATGCCGAAGAAGTCGTAGGTCTCCCGCTCGTGCCAGTCGTTGGTGGGATAGACGGAGACCAGTGACGGGATGTGCGGATCGGCGTCGCCGACGGAGACCTCCAGCCGGATCAGCCGGTTGTGGGTGATCGAGCGCAGGTGGTAGACGGCGTGCAGCTCGCGGCCGTTGTCGCCGGGGTAGTGCACCCCGCTCACCCCGGTGCACAGCTCGAAGCGGAGCGCGGGGTCGTCCCGCAGGGTCCTCGCCACCCGCAGCAGGTGCTCACGGGCGATGTGGAAGGTGATCTCGCCCCGGTCCACGACCGTCTTCTCGATCGCGTTGTCCGGCAGCAGGTCCTGTTCCTCGAGGGCGCCCTCGAGTTCGTCGGCGACCTCGTCGAACCAGCCGCCGTAGGGCCGGGTGGCCGGCCCCGGGAGCCGTACGGCCCGCACCAGGCCGCCGTAGCCGGAGGTGTCGCCGCCGTTGTTCGCGCCGAACATGCCGCG
>CAYNNX010000843.1:0-1540 GCA_964398515.1 uncultured Streptantibioticus sp.
CCAGCTCGCCGAGCACGACCGCGCACGCCGCCGCGCCTTCTCCGTAGGTCCGCGCGCCGATCTTGGCCGCGGCCTGCCAGTCACGGATCGTGTTGATTCGCTCCGGCCGCACGCCCAGCTCCACTGCCAGTGCCACGTAGCCGTCGCCGAAGGTGTCGATGAACGCGTCGACCCTGCCGCCGGAGCCCTGACGGATCCGCTCGGCCACACCCGGCCCGTACTCGACCGGGAGAACACCGCGATCCTTCAACCAGGCGTGGTTCCGCTCGCTCGCCAGCCCGATCACCGTGGCACCGCGCCGCCGCGCGAGCTGCACGGCAAGCGACCCGACGCCGCCCGCCGCACCGGAGACGACGACCGTGTCGTCCGGGCCGGGGTCCACCGCGAACACGGTGGCGTAGGCGGTCGTGCCGGCCACGTACAGCGCCCCGGCCACGTCCCAGGCCAACCCCGCGGGACGGGAGACCAGATTCACGTCGTCGACCACGACGAACTGCGCATGGCTGGCCCGCCTGTGAGTGAAGCCCAATACCTCATCGCCCACCGCGAAGCCCCGGACATGCGGCCCAGCTTCCACCACGACTCCAGCCAGATCGCTGCCCTGCCCGGAGGGAAACGCCGCCGGCCAGCGTTCGTGCAGCGCGCCCGTGCGGATGTGCGCCTCGCCGGGCTGGATCCCAGCCGCACGGACCTCAACCAGCACCTGCCCAGGACCGGGCACCGGCCGCTCCACCTCCTCCACCCGCAGCACATCGATCCCGCCGTACTCGTGAAACCGCACCGCCCGCATTGCGTGATCACCACACTTTCTCGTCCGGACAAGGCTTGGCCAGCCGCGCGCCAGAGGGCCGACGCCGACCGTGCCACCGCATTCAAAGATCAAGCGCGGATCCGTATTCCCAAGAGCCCTACCGACGGCGATGCCGTCCGCGCCCAGGACCCACCTGTGGCCTGATTCACCCCGTGCAAGCTCGGGCCATGCCCGCTCAGCGCCGCACATGACCGGCCGGCTGTCCAGGAGCCGCCATGGTTATCTAGGGTGCCGAACGAGGGGTCAGGCATGTGAGCCACGGAAGGTCTTTCGCGTGTGCTTCACCCGTATCTCCACCATTTCAGACACGTTGGGCATCTGAGGGACGTTCCCGCCTTGATCACGAATGGCGTAGCACGGCGGCGGCCTCGGCTGGGCCTGCGGCGAGCGTCGGGCTCTCCTGGCTGGCCCTGCTCGCGCACGAGAGCGAGTCGTCATCATATTGATGGCAATCCCTTGCGTCCTCAATTTGATGACGGCATGGCGATGACCAACGCCCAGCGCGAGGCGTACCAGGCCGATGTGGACCGTCTCACCCGTCGCTTCCGGGCCTTTGCGCACGAGATCGCGGGGGTGCGGCCCCGCAGGCTCGGCACCCAGCCGCTCTCTCCTCGCACTGCCGTGTCAACCGTGGCTGAGGCGGTCGACTGTCGGCGTCCGGTCGTTGACAGCGAAGACCTGCGGGTCGCACTTCAGCTGCTGTCCCGTGCTCGACTCAGCATGGAGCTA